>CP126120.1:2875000-3175000 GCA_030123585.1 Rhodanobacteraceae bacterium | reverse complement strand
GTTCGCCGAACTCGAGCGCATCCTTGCCATAGGCCAGACGTGCAGCAGGCGCGGGGACGTTTTCCGCCAGCAAGGCCGCAGGTGACACGGGAGCCGGCCTTGCTGGCGGCGACTCCGCCGCGATCACGCGCATGGAAACGGCGATGGCGAACACAGCCAGACCGCATAGCACGGCGCTGATTCTCATGACGCTCTCCCCAAGCCTCTGGAAATCCTTCGCCCGGAATTCAAGCACGGACCCTGGCAAAAGTCAGCACGACGGCATGCGTTCCGGTGCAACGGAACGCAGCGGCTGTTGTGGACAGTCAGGCCATGGATGGCCGTTCTGGTCTCTCAGGTGGCTAAACGCTAAGAGCCCGTCCATAGGCGGGCGAAGCCGTGTTCATGGATGAACGCAAAAACATTGGTCGGGGCGGCGGGATGACTCGCACCATCCTGGCGCTCGCCCTTCGGGCCATCGCGCGCTGACGCGCGCGATGTTCGCTTCGCCATCCATGTCTTCGCAGTCGAACGGCGCCTTCTTGCGAAGGCGCCAGTTCTCATCCACACCACAATCAATGATGAAAATGGGCCCGATGGGCCCATTTTCATCATTGGTCGGGGCGGCGGGATTCGAACCCACGACCCCCTGCCCCCCAGGCAGATGCGCTACCAGGCTGCGCTACGCCCCGACCGAACGCCCATGATAGCGGAATACGCCCGGCAGCGCCGCGCGATCAGGCCTTGCGCACGGGCTCGCGCAGGATCTGCAACAGTTGCTCCAGTTCCAATCGCATCTGGTGCACGATCTGGTGCGAGATGGATGCTTCCATCTTGCCCTGCTGGCCTTCCAGCCGCGCGCGCGCGCCGGTGATGGTGAAACCCTGGTCGTACAGCAGCGCGCGGATCTGCCGGATCATCAGCACGTCGTGGCGCTGGTAGTAGCGGCGGTTGCCGCGCCGCTTGACCGGGTTGAGCGCAGGAAACTCCTGCTCCCAGTAACGGAGCACGTGCGGCTTGACCGCACACAGTTCGCTGACCTCGCCAATCGTGAAATAACGCTTGGCCGGGATGGCGGGGAGTTCGTTATTGCTGCCCTGATCCAGCATGGTTCTCGACCCTCAGTTTCAGCTTCTGTCCCGGGCGAAACGTCACGACGCGACGGGCGGAGATGGGGATCTCCTCGCCGGTCTTGGGGTTGCGTCCGGGCCGCTGATTCTTGTTGCGCAGGTCGAAGTTGCCGAAACCCGACAACTTGACCGGCTCCCCCCGCTCGAGCGCCTCGCGCAACACCTCGAAAAAGGCGTCCACGCACTCCCTGGCCTCACGCTTGTTGAGGCCCACTTCGAGAAACAGGCGCTCGGCCATCTCTGCCTTGGTCAGCGTCATCTCATTTCCTCAAACGGGCCCCGAACTCGCGTTCCAGTTGCGCCACCACTTCGGCCACGCAACGGTCGGCATCCTCATCCGTAAGCGTGCGCGAACCGTCCTGCAAAATCAAGCCCATGGCAAGACTCTTTCGTCCTTCGCTCAAACCCGGACCGTGAAAGCGGTCAAACAATACGACATCGTTCACGATTGTTCGCAAACTTGAACGAACCGCGGCGGCGACCTTCGCCCACTCCACGCGTTCATCCAGTTCGATCGCGATATCGCGGCGAATCGATGGAAAACGCGGCAGCGCCTGCGCGGCCGGAATGGCCCGGCGCCGCAAGGCATCCTGCGCCACTTCGAAGACGAAGGTCTCGGGCAGGTCCAGCGCGGCCTGCAGCGCAGGGTGCAAGCCGCCGACCACGCCCACCGCCTCGCCGTCGCGCAGGATGCGCGCGCCACGGCCCGGATGCAGCCATGCGGGCAGGTTGCGCGCCTCGAACGACCACGCGTCGGGCGATCCGGACAAGGCCAGCAACGCTTCCACGTCGCCCTTGATGTCGAAGAAGTCGAGCGCGCGTCTCGGCTCGCCCCACTGCTCGGCTCGCGCGCTGCCACAGGCGACCGCCGCCAGCATCGCTGTCTCGACAGGCGCGCTTTCGCCCTCCCGCTTCCCTGCTCCCTGCTTTTGAAACACTACCCCGCTTTCGAACAGCCGTACCCGCGTTTGCTGGCGATTGCGGTTGCGCTTCAACGCGTCCGCCAGACCCGGCAGCAGCGAGGTACGCATCACCGCCAGCTCCGCCGACAGCGGATTGGCGAGGGGCACCGCACCGGCGTCGAGTTGCCAAGTCTGCAGCAGGCGCGGATCGACGAAGGCGTAGCAGATGGCCTCGCGGTAATCGCGCGCAGCCAACGCCGCGGACAGCGTCGAGACGGGAAGACGCGTCTCGTCGTCCTGCGGCGCCGGCGGCGCGCCGGCCGGCAGGCGCGCGGGAATCGCATCGTAACCGTGGATGCGCGCGACTTCCTCGATCAGGTCTTCCTCGCGCTCGATGTCGAAGCGACGCGAAGGCGGCGTGACGCGCCAGCCATCGGCTTGCGTCGTCACCGTCATGCCGAGCGCGGTGAGGATGCGTTCGATTTCCGCATCGCCGATGGAGATGCCCAGCACGCGTGCGATGCGTGCGCGGCGCAAGGTCACCGCGGCACGTTGCGGCAGATGCTCCGGCAACGCGGCTTCGATGACCTCGCCGGGCTGGCCACCCGCGATGTCGACCAACAATGCGGTTGCGCGTTCCATCGCGGTACGCGGCAGTTCCGGATCGACGCCGCGCTCGAAGCGATGCGCCGCGTCGGTGGCGAGCCCCAGCTTGCGCGCGCGGCCCATGATCGCGGACGGCGCAAAATGCGCGGCCTCCAGGAACACGTCGCGGGTGGCCTCGGTCACGCGCGAATCGAAGCCGCCCATCACGCCGGCCACGGCCAACGGTTTGCGGTCATCGGCGATCACGAGAAAACCGGGGTCGAGCTTCGCGTCGGTGCCGTCCAGCAACTTCAGCGTTTCGCCATCACACGCGCGCCGCACCACGATCGCGGCGTCGAGTTTGGCTTCGTCGAACGCGTGCAGCGGCTGGCCGGTTTCCAGCATCACGTAGTTGGTGACATCCACCACCGCGTTGATGGGCTTCACGCCCGCCGCGCGCAGGCGCTGCGCCATCCATGCCGGCGTGGTCGCAGCCATGTCGATGCCTCGCACCGCACGGCCGAGGTAACGCGGGCAATCCGCGCCGGCTTCGAGGCGTATTTCGCGCGGCGCGGCGACCGCGGCCTTCACGGACAGCGCATCGAAAGCCTGCGCGCGCGTCCCGAATTCCGCCGCGACTTCATCGGCAAGGCCCACCATGCCCAAGCAATCACCGCGGTTCGGGGTCAGTTCGATCTCGATGGACGCGTCGGGAAGGCCGAGATAGTCCGCCAGCGGCTTGCCCACCGGCGCATCGGCGGGCAATTCCATCAACCCCGAGGCATCGGCATCGATGCCGAGTTCCTTCGCCGAGCACAGCATGCCCTGCGATTCCACGCCGCGCAGCTTCGCGGTCTTGATCGTGATGCCATTCGCCAGCTTCACACCGACCGTCGCCAGCGGTGCGACCAGGCCCGCGCGCGCGTTGGGCGCACCGCACACGATCTGCACCTCGCCTTGACCGGTATCGACGCGGCACACGTGCAACTTGTCCGCGTCGGGATGCGCGTCGCACGCCACGATGCGCGCGACGATCACGCCTTCCAGCGACCCGCCCATGACTTCGGCGCCGGCGACTTCCAGTCCGCTCATGGTCAGCCGCCGCGTCAGTTCGGCACGGTCGGCATCGATGTCGACGAGCGAGCGCAGCCAGTTTTCGGAAAATTTCATGATCGTTGGATCTGTAGGGCGGGTGCCAACCCGCCAGTCGTGGCAACGGGATTCCGGAACGCTCAGGCAGGACTCGCTCCGCTTCTTGGCGGGATTCGCTTCGCTACTCCCGCCCTACGCAAACTGTTGCAGGAAACGCACATCGTTCTCGAAGAACGCACGCAGGTCGGTGACGCCGTAGCGCAGCATCGCCAGGCGCTCGACGCCCATGCCGAAGGCGAAACCGGTGTAACGCTCCGGATCGATGCCGCAGTTATTCAAGACGTTGGGATGCACCATGCCGCAGCCCAGCACTTCCAGCCAGCGCTCGCTGCCGTCATCGCGATCCCAGCGGATGATCACGTCGGCGCCGGGTTCGACGAACGGGAAGAACGTCGGCTTGAACATCATGTCGAAGTCCCGCCCGAAGAACGCGCGCAGGAATTCCGCCAGCGTGCCTTTCAGGTCGGCCATCGTCGAGGTTTCGTCGACCAGCAGGCCCTCGACCTGGTGGAACATCGGCGAATGGGTCTGGTCGGAATCGCTGCGATAGACCTTGCCCGGCGCGATGATGCGGATCGGCGGCTGCCTGCCCTGCATCGCGCGGATCTGCACGGGCGAGGTGTGGGTGCGCAGCAGGCGTCCATCGCCGAAATAGAAGGTGTCGTGCATCGCGCGCGCGGGATGGTGCGCGGGGAAGTTCAGCGCTTCGAAGTTGTGCCAGTCGTCCTCGATCTCGGGACCTTCGGCGACCGAATAACCGAGTTGCGTGAAGATCGACTCGATGCGCTCGCGGGTGCGGGTCAGCGGATGGAGCGTGCCGCGTGCGCCGTCGCGGCCGGGCAGCGTGACGTCGATGCCCTCGGACGCCAGGCGCTGCGCCAGCGCCGCGCCTTCCAGCACGGTTTTGCGCGCCGCGATGGCGTCGGCGATTTTCTGTTTGGCAAGGTTGACCTCGACGCCGCGCGCCTTGCGCTCGTCGGGCGAGAGTTTGCCGAGCGCCTTCAATTCAGCGGTGATCGCGCCGTTCTTGCCAAGCAGCGCGACGCGCTGCGCTTCCAGCGCATCCAGTGTCGCGGCCGCGTCGATCGCGGCCAGCGCTTCATCGGTGCGTTGCGTCAACGTATCCATCGCTGCCCCAGAAAAAAGAAAAGCGGGAAGAAGGCAAGGCCTTCTCCCCGCTTGCTTGCATCATAACGTCCGGCGCGAACGCCGCACGCTTCGTTCAAGCTGCCAGGCTGGCCTTGGCCTTCTCGGCGATCGCGCCGAACGCCGCGATGTCGTGCACGGCGAGATCCGCCAGCACCTTGCGGTCGATGGTGATGCCGGCCTTGCCGAGGCCGTCGATCAGGCGGCTGTAGGACAGCCCGAACTGGCGCGCGGCCGCGTTGATGCGCACGATCCACAGCGCGCGGAACTGGCGCTTCTTCTGCTTGCGGCCGATGTAGGCGTACTGCTGGGCCTTGGTGACGGCCTGCTTGGCGACGCGATAGACCTTGCGGCGGGCGTTGTAATAGCCCTTGGCGGCCTTCAGGGTTTTCTTGTGACGCGCACGCGCGGTGACGCCACGCTTGACTCGTGCCATGGTCGTCTCTCCTTACGCGTAGGGCAGCATGCGCGCGACACGCTTGGTGTCGGACTCATGCACGTGGTTGGGGGCGCGCAGATTGCGCTTGCGCTTGGTCGCCTTCTTGGTGAGGATGTGCGACTTGAACGCGTGGCCGGCCTTGAACTTGCCGGAGGCGGTCTTGCGGAACCGCTTGGCGGCGGCCCGGTTGGTCTTGATCTTTGGCATATGCCACTCCGTTGTGGTTTTTCGTGACTGGCGCGGGCGGCGATCGTGCGATCGCGCTTTCCATCCATGCCCTTGCCGGCTTGTTGTGCGGCATTCCGTTTCCGGGTGCCGCTTGGCCATCCGCCGGTCCGCGGCGGATGGGTTGCACTCATGACAACAGAAGAGTGCGAGCTTTTCCCCTCACCCCAGCGCTACGCGCTCGGCCTACGGCCGCCTCTCCCGCAAGCGGGCGAGGGGGAGTTGGTGCCATGCGGTACTACCTTGCACCAACCCTTAGTGAATCCGAAAGCTCTTGGCTCCGTTGCAGCTACTTCTTTTTCGGGCTGATCATCATGGTCATCTGCCGCCCTTCCATGCGCGGAAACTGGTCGACCACTGCGTGTTCCGTGATGTCGTTCTGGATGCGCCGGGCCAGTTCGATGCCCAGTTCCTGGTGCGACATCTCGCGGCCGCGGAAGCGGATGTTGACCTTGACCTTGTCGCCTTCCTCCAGGAACCGCAGCATGTTGCGCAGCTTGATGTTGTAGTCGCCGATGTCCGTGGTCGGGCGGAACTTCAGTTCCTTGATTTCGATCTGCTTCGACTTCTTGCGTTGCGCGGCAGCCTTCTTCTGCTGCTCGAACTTGAACTTGCCGAAATCCATGATCCGGCAAACGGGTGGCTCGGCGGTCGGCTGGATCTCGACCAGATCCAGTCCGGCATCCTCGGCCATCGCCAATGCCTCGTCGCGTTCGAGGATCCCGACCTGCTCCCCATCGGCGCCGATCACCCGCACGCGCGGGACACGGATCTCGTGGTTGCGCCGATTGCCTTTGTTTTCGGTAGCGATACCGTCTTCTCCTGCTCAAGTTCGCCAGCGATGCCTGGCGCGCATTCCGTCAGCGCAGGCCGGGCTCGGCCTGCAAACGTTCGACGAAGGCGGACAGCGGCATGCTGCCAAGATCTTCCCCGGAACGCGTGCGCACGGAAACGGTGCCCCTCTCCTTCTCGCGGTCGCCGACCACGAGCAGCCAAGGCACCTTCTGCAACGTATGCTCGCGGATTTTATAGCCAATTTTCTCGTTGCGCAAATCGGCCTCGGCCCGGAAACCGGCCTCGTTCAGGTCCCGGGTCACCCGGGCCACGTAATCGGCCTGGCCATCGGTGATGTTCATGACCACCGCCTGCACCGGCGCCAGCCAGGTCGGGAAGTTGCCGGCGTGGTGCTCGATCAGTATGCCAAGGAAGCGTTCCATCGAGCCCACGATGGCCCGGTGCAGCATCACCGGCACGTGGCGCTGGGAGTCCTCGCCCACGTATTCGGCGCCGAGCCTGCCCGGCATCGAGAAATCCACCTGCATGGTGCCGAGCTGCCAGTCGCGGCCGATCGCGTCGCGCAGGTGGTATTCGATCTTGGGGCCGTAGAACGCACCCTCACCCGGCAGTTCCTTCCATTCCGCTCCGGCCCGGCGCAGCGCCGAGCGCAGGGCGTCCTCGGCCTTGTCCCAGATCGCGTCGCCGCCCAGCCGCTTTTCGGGGCGCAATGCCAGCATCAGTTCCACGTCCCTGAAGCCGAAGTCGGCGTACACCTTCAGCGCCTGTTGGTGGAAATCCACCACTTCCTGCTCGATCTGGTCCTCGGTGCAGAAGATGTGGCCGTCGTCCTGGGTGAAGCTGCGCACCCGCAGCAGGCCGTGCAGCGCACCGGACGGTTCGTTGCGGGTGCAGGAGCCGAACTCGCCGTAGCGGATCGGCAGGTCGCGGTAACTGTGCAGACCGTCGTTGTAGATCTGCACATGGCCCGGGCAGTTCATGGGCTTCACGGCGTAGGTGCGCTTCTCCGACTCGGTGAAGAACATGTTGTCCTTGTAGTTGTCCCAGTGGCCGGATTTCTTCCACAGCGACACGTCGAGTATCGACGGACACTTCACTTCCTGGTAGCCGGACTCGCGGTACACGCGGCGCATGTACTGCTCGACCTGCTGCCACAGCGTCCAGCCATGCGCGTGCCAGAACGCCATGCCGGGCGCCTCCTCCTGCATGTGGAACAGGTCGAGCTGGCGGCCGAGCTTGCGGTGGTCACGCTTCTCGGCTTCCTCGATGCGCGTGAGGTAAGCCTTGAGATCCTTGTCGTTCAACCACGCGGTGCCGTAGATGCGCGACAGCATCGCGTTGTCGGAATCGCCGCGCCAGTAGGCACCGGCCGTCTTCATCAGCTTGAACGACTTCAGGCGCCCCGTGTCCGGCACGTGCGGGCCGCGGCACAGGTCGGTGAACTCGCCCTGCGAATAGAGTGAAAGTTCCTCGTTCGCGGGGATTGACTCGATGATCTCGGCCTTGTAGGCCTCGCCGATGTCGCGGAAAAACTTCACCGCATCGTCGCGCGATTTCACGCTGCGTGACAACGGCAACGCTTCCTTCGCGATCTTGTGCATCTCGGCCTCGATCGCGGGCAGGTCTTCGGGCTTGAACGGCTCGCCCTTGGGTGCGAAGTCGTAATAGAAGCCGTCCTCGATCACCGGCCCGATCGTCACCTGCGTGCCCGGATGCAACCGTTGCACCGCCTGCGCCAGCAGGTGCGCGGTGGAGTGGCGGATGATGTCCAGCGCCTCGGGCGATTTCTCGGTAACGATCTCCACGCGTGCGTCATGATCGATCGTGCGCGAAAGATCCACCAGCCTGCCGTCGATCTTGCCGGCCAGCGCGGCCTTGGCGAGGCCCGCGCCGATCGACGCGGCGACGTCGCGCACCGTAGGTGGCGCGTCGAAGGATTTGGTACTGCTGTCGGGCAAAGTGATCGTGATCATCGGATGTTCTTCACACAACAAAAAAGGGCGCCACGCGCCCTCGTTTCCTCGGCAAGGCGCGTTCGATCAATGGGGGGCGGTGGTAGTTTCCATGTCGCACACTCGGCCGGCGTTTTCCGCGGGCCACCTTTCGTTCTCGTTCAACGGCAAAGTTAGTGCAGGCCCCGCATGGCGTCAACGCCGCGGACCGGGATTTGAGCCAGTGCCGCGATCCCGTTACACTGCGCAGCCCGGCTACCGCCGCCGGAACGTCGCCTTCCGCGACCATCTCCTCAAATGGGCAGTTAGCTCAGCGGTAGAGCACTTCCTTGACATGGAAGGGGTCACAGGTTCGATCCCTGTACTGCCCACCAGCTTTCGCTGGAATCCTTGTAAACCGTACCGGCTTGCCCGGTCAGGCGACGTTGCGCGACAAGGCTTCGATTGCGGCGCCATGCGCCGACACCAGGCTCAAGATGCACGGCATCGAACCCCGCTGTTGACGGGGACTACCCCGTGTTGCGTGGCCTCGACGCTGCGGTCGGCGGTCGACCCGGATTATTCATGCGTGTTGCTGCAGGATGCCGGCGCGGCTGATGACCCCGCCGACCACGATGCCACCGTGCGGGTGATCTGCAGCGAAGGCGACAATTGCGGCTGAGTGAGTGATTCGCGCCGCCTGGCTGATGCGAGGCGCGCGATCGGCGAAACGCGAAAGGCCTGACCCGTGGCTACACCGTCGCAGCGCTGGCCACGTGCTCGCCACTCGACTCCCGCACGCGCAGCACGCACAGTCCCGCGACGACGAGGCTGACGCCGCCCAGCACCAGCGCGTACACCGGCTGGCCGTGGAAAAACCATTTCAGCAGCACGCCCAGCACGCTGGCGGCCAGGAGTTGCGGGATCACGATGAAGAAATTGAAGATGCCCATGTACACGCCCATCTTCGCCGCCGGAAGGTTGTCCGACAGCAGCGCGTAGGGCAGCGACAGGATCGACGCCCATGCGAAGCCCACGCCCAGCATCGACAGCAGCAGCCAGTGCGGATCGCGGATCAACGCGATCGAGACCAGGCCCGCGCCGCCCAGCACGACGTTGACCAGATGGCTGACGCGCAAGCCCCACGCGCGCGCCATCCACGGGATCACGATCGCGGCCAGCGCGGCGAAGCCGTTGTAGGCGGCGAACAGCACGCCGACCCAGTTGGCGCCGGTGTTGTAGGCCGCCGACTGCGGATCGGTGGCGCCGAACTGTAGCGCCGTGACGGCCGGCGTCGTGTAGATCCACATCGCGAACAGCGCGAACCAGGAAAAGAACTGCACCCACGCCAGCCGCCGCATCGCCTCGGGCATTCCGTACAGGTCGCCCATCACCTGACGCAACGTGCCGCGCCCGCGTGCGCGCGCCAGCCAGACGAACAGCAGTCCGGCAACGATCAGCATCCCGGCCAAGAGGTACAGGTCGCGCGCCAGCGAGAAGCGCACGATCGCGGCCAGCAACAGCACGCCGATGGCCAGAAGAACCAGGCCCGGCCGCCACGCGCGCTTCACATCCACCGGCGCGGTTTCGACGTTGTCTTCGAATGCCTGCAAGGTCTCCGGCGGATATTCGCGCGTGGTGACAATCGTCCACAGCACCGATCCCAGCAACACCACGCCTCCGGCGTAGAACGCATACTTCACCGTGTCGGGGACCGCGCCTGCGGGCGCGGTGTTCGGGATGCCGTAATGTGCAAGGATCCACGGCAACAGCGACGCCACCACCGCGCCGATGCCGATGAAGAAGCTCTGCATCGCGTAGCCTTTCGCGCGCTGCTGCGTCGGCAACTGGTCGCCCACGAACGCGCGGAACGGTTCCATTGCCACGTTGAACGACGCATCCATGATCCACAGCAGGCCCGCCGCGATCCACAGCAGCGGCGCGTTCGGCATCGCGAACAACGCCAGCGTCGCCAGCACCGCGCCGACGAGGAAATACGGACGTCGCCGGCCGAGCCGGCCCCAGGTGCGATCGGACCAGTGGCCGATCAGCGGCTGCACGATCAATCCGGTCAAGGGCGCCGCGATCCACAGCGCGGGGATCGCATCCACGCTGGCGCCAAGGGTCTGGAAGATGCGGCTGACGTTGGCGTTCTGCAGCGCGAACCCGAACTGGATGCCGAGGAACCCGAAACACATGTTCCAGATCTGCCAGAACGACAACGCTGGTTTGCGATTCATGGGGGCGTGTCTGCCGAAAGCGGCGCGATGTGGAGAGCGCCGATTCTGGCATCGTTCAAGGGTCCCGTGCTGCCGCCTTCGCCGCCGGTGTAGTGCGCGAAGTTCGCGAGGTCGCTCATGTTGAAGCCCTGCTCCAGCGCGAAGGTGCAGCGCGCGCCGGCTTTCGCGGCGAACGTGGCCGTCGTGGAACGCTGCTCACCGACGCTGTGCGGCATCACGATCGGCACGGTTTGTTCCGGGCTGCCGTCGCAACGGATGACCATGCGCTTCACCGCCGCGGTGATGCCGGTATTGATCGGGCCATGGCCGTTGGCGTAATCCAGCCACACGCGATGCTCGCCACTCGCCGACGTGGTCCACGTGCGTGGCCAGCCACCCGCCACGCTTGCGTCGTCGCCGATGCAGGTCGCAAGGCTCGGCAGCGATTCGATGCCATCCTTGCCGAGTTGCGTCACGCGCAGGCAGCGGCGTGCAGGCGATGCCGGCAATGTCCAGGCATTGCCGATCTGTCCGAACGGCTTGCCATCGACGTACAACATGTTGCGATCGCCTTCCGCGTGGATCCGCCATGTATCGCCGTCGCGGTCGACGCGCGGCGCGGGCGGCGTCGCCGGTGCATACATCGGCGCATCGCGGCGCGGCGGCAACGGCGCTACCGTGACGGCTTTCAATGTGACTTCGGCATTCGATCCACGACGCACGACCTTGTCCGCGACCAGCAAATCGCCGTGCAGGTTTTTCGGACGGTGCAGCGTGATGCGCTGCTGCGGCAACTGCAGCGTGATGGTGTCCTTATTGCCGAACAGCATCGGCACCAGCGATATCGGCAGCTTCGGTTCGATCCTGCCGTCATCGGTCAAGCCGAACACGCCTTCCGCCACCATGTCCAGGTAGGCCGCCACCGACCACAACTGGCGCGGCGAATCCACCACCGGGCCGCTGAGCTTGCCGTCATCGACGTGCGTGGCCTCGGTCACCAGTTCGTAGTTTTCCATGTTGGAGCCGGCCAGCGCCGCGCCGCGCATGATCGACTCGATCGCAAAGGCAATCAATGCGGGGTCGTCCACCTTGCGCGCGGCGCGCAGGGCGTAAGCGCTGACGAACGGCCAGATCGCGCGGTTGTGGTAGATCGGCTGGTCGGCGCGTTCGGGCCAGATCACCGGACTGCCCGCGAGCCATGCGGGATAGTGCACCAGCGAAGAACGCGCGCGTTCGGCATCGGCCACGCCGCTGGTGATCGCGAGCGACAGGCCCAGCAGGTCGTAGGCTTCCACCGGCAGGCCGTCGCCGCCGATGTAGCTCATGTACATGCCGCGGTCGGCGCGCCAGAAATGCGCGTTGATCGCCTGCTTCAACGCGTCGGCCTGCTGTGCATACGTTTCGGCGCGCGGGTCGCGGCGCTGCGTGGCGATGCGCGCGGCCAGCCGCAACGCCTCGTAATGCAGCACGTTGGTGGACAGCGCGAACGACTGCGCGATGAACACCACGTTGTCCTTGGTCCACCCGGGATAGGTCTGCTCGCGCCAGTCGAGGAACGAGGTCTCGCCGCGGTACAGGCCCGTACGCGCGTCGAACGCATATTCGCGATCCTGCGCCAGCGTGTCGTTGAGCGCCTGCCAGACCTTGTCGGCAAAAGGTTTGTCATCGAGCAGATGGCGCGCGCCGAGGAACCACACCACCCGATCGGTGCTGATCGGCCAGCTTCCGCCCGAGCCGGTGTCCTGCATCGGGTACAAGCCTTGCGGCACGTCTTGCGCGCGCACGCCGGACAGCTTGAACAACAGCCCGTTGCGCGAGCGCGCGGCGTCGAACCGCCACAAACCCAGATCGACCGAATACGACAGGTCGCGCGTCCACACGTACGGCCACTTCTCGCCGGTTTCGAAGCAGTGGCACGGGATCGCGCCGTCGTGGTCGTAGGCGCCGTCGTGGATCTCGGTGACCGAATCCTGTTTGAGGTCGTCCTGCGCCATCGCGTACAAGCCGTCGAACAGCGTGTTGGCGGTCTGCACGCTGCGGCTTTGCGCAGCGATCGTGCGCGAGCCGAACGGACCGTGCAGGACGAAACTGCTGTCCGCCGCGGTCCGCATCACGGCGGACTGGCCGCGCCAATCGATGCGATCGTGCCACGGCGACGCTGGTGTCGCAGCCGACCCGGTTCCCATGATCGCCATCAGCGCGAACGGCAGGCCAAGGCGTGCGGACCGTCGGCGGCGCATCAATGCAGCTCCACCACGACCAGGCCCTGCGGCGGCACGTCGAGCGCGAGGTGGCCGTCGTGGACCGTCATGGTTTCGGGCGCGGCGAGTTGTCCCGCCGCGCGCAGTTGCTCGATCTGCTCGCGACTCGGGAAGGCCGGCCGCCCCATCGCATCGAACGCGGCGACCGCGTTGCCGTGCGTCGTATCCACCCGCCACACGGTGGCCTTGGCGTCGGCGCCCAGATGGCTCACGCGCAGTTCGAAATGCCTGGTCGAACCCTTGGGTGCGCCCGGCGTGTAGCGGGCGGTGTCACCCACCGGCGACGCGTAATTCCACAGCGCCAGCGCCAGCGTGCCGTCGGCGCGGCGCGTCGCCAGTGCGCTGTCGGATCGCAACGGCAGGCGCACGTCGCCCAGCTTGTGCAGCATCGCGAATGCGTTGAACGCGGGTTTGTCGATGCGATCCTCGGCGATGATCCCGAAGCCGCCGTAGAACGGCGTGCGCACGATGCCCTGTTCCTCGAACACGTCGGAGAACGTCCAGTAGCTCATCATCGCGACCTTGCCCGCGCACTCGCGGATCGTGTTGGCGAGCCACGGCCCCATGAACACGGTGTCGGTGACGTTGGGCAGGTTGGCGTAGGACGCGTTGTATTCGCTGAACACCAGCGGCACCTTCGGATACGGCGAGGCAAGGATTTCGCGGTGCACCTTGTCCACCGCCTTGCATACCATGTCGGCGCGCGAGACCGGCCGGTCGTCGTGGAACACGTTCTGCGAAGTGTCGTCGCCGTACACGTGGGTGCTGACGAAGTCGACCGGCACGTTCGCCTGGCGGACGTGTTCGAGGAACGCCGGCACCCACGCCGCCTGCGCGGTGGCGGGACCGCCCACGCGGATGCGCGGGCTCACCGACTTCAGCGCGCGCACGGTGTGGTCGTACAGCTCGAAGTACGTGGGCTGCTCGGGCTTGCCGCCCCAGAAATCCAGGTTGGGTTCGTTCCACACCTCGAAGTACCAGCTCGCCACCTCGTCGATGCCGTAGCGCTCGACGAGGTGCTGCGCGAACGCCCGGATCATCGCGTCCCATTCCGCGTAACTCCTGGGCGGCATCACGTTCGGGTGGTACCAGAACGAATGATGCTTCGACGGATCGGAACTCAGCGCCTCCGGCATGAAGCCCATCTCCACGAACGGTTTCACCCCGCGCGCGAGCAGGCCGTCGTAGATCTGGTCGATGTAGGAAAAGTTGTAGCTGATCTGGCCGTCCTTGCCACGCTGCACCAGGCCGACGTCATCGTCGAAGATGCCGTGGAAGCGCACGTAGCCGAAGCCGGTCGCCGCGTGCACCGCTTCGAGATCCTTGCGGTAGTCGTCGCGCAGCGACAGCACCGCGCGCCCGGAGCCGAACATCTGTTCCCAGAAATGCGGGAACGGCGTGCCGCGGGCGGTGGCGTCGACCTGCAGCTTCACGGCGGCCGGTGCCGCCGCTATCGCGAAACCGCTCGCAGCGCACAACGCCAGCGCGGCCAGACCCAGCGCAAGGCGTCGGAAAATCTTCGAACCCTTCATGATGAACCCCAATGGCCAAGCCGATGTAAACGTTTGCATCGAGGCCTTGAGTCTCGCTTATTCCGGCGCATTCGTCCAGCGGCAGCGGCGCAGAAAACCCGCGGGCACCATCAATGTCCGGCCCTGCGCAGCGCGACGTCGCGCACCGCACCGGCGTCGAGCTTGATCTGGGTGAAGGCGCCGTAGCGGTCGTGTCCCGTGGTCCAGCCTTCGCCCTTGGCCGACGCGAGCGCGGCGGGCGTGGCGTAGTGCTTGAGCTGGGCGCCCTGCGCCTGCACGGCCGCGGCAGCGATGCCGTGAACATTGACCAGCCAGTGACGCAGTGCGGGCTGGTAGCTGCCGGCAGGCGCCTGCGTCCGGAATGTCACGCCCTCGCCGTTGCGCTGCACCGCGAGGCGCTGCAGGAAATACGCGCCCTGCTCGTATGCATACGTTTCGCCGTCGTCGTCGTAATAGTCGAACTGCGTGGGCTGATCCGAGGGAAACACCTGCACCGTCACTGTCGTGACCGGATGCTGGCCGACGTAATCCATCACCGGCTGCATCGGGATGATCGCGCCGGCGCGGATGAACAGCGGGATGTCGCGCCAGGTCTGCGCATCGACCGGAAGATCGATGGTTTGTCCGCCCGCGTACGTCTTGCCAGAGAACCAGTCGGTCCACGTGCCCGCCGGCAGGTAGATGCGCTTCGACGACTGGCCCTGCTCGACCACCGGCGACACCAAAAGCCATTCGCCGAACAGCCACGCATCGACGTCGTTGCGCACGTTGGGATCGTCGGGCCAGTCGAAGGCGAGCGGACGCACCAGGCCCACGCCGTGCGCGCGATCGGCATGCTGGTACGCATAGATGTACGGGATCAGCGCGTAGCGCAACCGGATCGCCGCGGTCGCGGCGGCTTCGGCGACGGGCCCGTACAACCACGGCTGGCGCTTCTCGTTGAAGGTGCCGTGCACGCGGAAGATCGGCGTGAACGCGCCGAACTCGATCCAGCGCGCGTAGTTCTCGTCGGACGGGTGGCCGTTGAAGCCGCCGCCGTCCATGCCCCACAGCGCTTCGCCGACTTCGATCGCACTCAGCATCCGCGTGCGTTGCGCGGCCATGCTGGCGAAACCGGTGTCGATGTCGCCCGACCACATGCCGTAGGCATAGCGCTGCGACCCCAGCCAGAAGGTGCGGTTGATCGACCACACGCGCTGGTCGCTCACCGCGCGCTGCGCGTCGTACAACGCACGCTGCATGTTGAGGAACTGCGTGTTCGACGTGAGCGTGCCGTCCTTGCCGTACACATCGGCCTCGTCGTTCCACCAGCCGGCCATGCCCGCATCGAAGCCGTACTTGATCGCGAGCTCGCCATACCAGCGCCGGGCCGCGGGCTTGTCGAAATCGACGTCCTTCGCCGGCTTGTGCGAAAAGTATTCCGGATACGGTTTTTCACCGGGAATCCACAAGTCGTGCGCCGTGGCGTAGTCGCCCTCGGCCGTGCCCAGCAACAGGCGCGGCTTCATGATGCCGGTGAGGTGCACGCCCTCGGCCGCCAACGTCTTCGCCAGCTTGCCGCTCGGGCCGTCGGGGAACTTCTCGGGATTCCAGCGGAACTCGCCGTAGTCGCCCTGCCCCCAGGCCTTCCAGTCGAAGTCCAGCGTGAAGTTGTCGAGCGGGATGTGCTTGGCGCGGTAGGTCTTGACGATGTCCAGCAGTTCCTTCTGGTCGATGCCCCACTGGCTGTTGGTGAAACCCATCGCCCACTTCGGGAACAGCGGCGCGGGGCCGCTGATCATGGAAAGCTCGCCGAACACTTCATCCGGCGTGCCGACCAGGATGTAGTAATCGGCATCGGGACGCTTGAACCCGCTGATCGCGAGCTTGCCCCCGTCCAGTTCGAAATCCGCGCCATCGCAGTCCACCAGCACGCCCCAGCCCGAGGTGCTCCACACGAACGGCGCGCCCGCATGGCCCTGCTTGCCGGCCTGCGCGACCTGCCTGCCGCTGCGCAGCAGGCCGGCCGTGACGGGCTGGTTGGCCTCGTAACCACCGATGCCGTACAGCGCGTCGTTGGCCGCGTGCTCGAATTCGATGCGGCCCTGCGCCAGCGCAATGATGTCGGGTTGCCGCATCAGCACGCGACCTTGCGGATCAGTGACGGTCAACGTGCCGGTCTTCGCGTCCCACGTCGCGACCATCCGGGCCGAACGGAGCGTGACCACATCGCCCTCACGCGAGAATTCGGGTCTGAACGCCGCGGCCGGCACGCCTTGCGGATCGATCACGAGACTCGCCGGCGTCGTGCGTCCCATCGGCACGTAGTGCACGCGCAGCACGCCGGGCGCCACCATCTGCACCGAAGCCGTCGCGTCATCCAGGTCAAGCGCAAAGCCGTGCGCGTCGACGCTTCGCAGTTGCGCCGTCACCGATGCATGGGCAGTCAGGATCAGGCCGAGGCCGGCGACCAGCACAAATGCGCCCAAGGCACGTTTCAACGACATGGGACTCCCTCGACGCACTGGATCATTGCAGGATCGCGCTGCCGTAAGGCGGCAAGTGGACACTGCCACCTTCGACGGTCGTGCCCGCGCGGCTGTGCTTGAGCAGCGTGTGGAAGCGGTCGGCCGGCAGCGGCATCACCTGCGCGGTGCCGGACAGGTTGTGCACCACCAGCACCGAGGCGCTGCCATCGGTGCGCTGCCACGCCACCAACTGGTCGTTGGCCTGCGGATACACCGCGAAGCTGCCGTCGCGCAGCGCCGGTATCTCGATGCGCCAGTGGATCAGCATGCGGTACCAGTTGAGCAGCGAATTGGGATCGGCCTGCTGCGCGGCGACCGAGATCGGTCCGCCATTCGCAGGCGACGTCGGATGCCACGTCGTCTCGCCGCGCGCATCGAGGGCACGCTCCCAGCGCATCGGCGTGCGCAGGTCGGGATCGGGCTTCTCGCCGCGCATTCCGAGCTCCTCGCCGTAGTAGATGTAGGGTTCGCCCGGCAGGGTCATCAGCAGCGCGGCGGCCACGCGCATGTGCTCGGGGTCGCCGCCGAGCTGGCTCATCACGCGTTCCTGGTCGTGGTTGGACAGGAACGGCGCGTCCTTGCGATCGGCGCCCGGAGAAACCGCGTCGTAGGTCGCATAGGTCGCCGCCAGCGTGCGGGCAAGATCGAGGTTGCGCTCGGCCTTCACCACCTCGATCAACCGCTTCGCAACCGGAAAGTTGAACGCCGCGTCGAGCGGCTTCAGGTACGGTGCGAGATCGGCCGCCTCGTCGCGCGTCACCTCGCCGACGAGATAGGCGTGCGGATTCACCTTGTCGAGGCCCTGCCGGTACTCGTTCCACCACGCGATGTTCTTCGCAATGGACGCAGGGTTGCCGACGTCGGACGGAAGTTTGACGTAGAGGTGCCGCGCGGCATCCAGCCGGAAGCCGTCCGCACCCTGCTTCAGCCAGAACTGGCCGATCCCGATCATCTTCTTGCGCACGGCGGGGTTGTCGTAATTCAGGTCGGGCATCGCCGCGTCGAAGATGCTGAGGTAATACTGCCCGTCCTTCGCCTGGTGCCAAGCCTGCCCATCGAACGAATTGGGCGTATCGACATCGGTGGTCTTGCCGGCCCAGGTGTACCAGTCGCGGTATGGGCTCTTCGGATCCAGCGCCGACACGAACCACGGGTTCTCATCGCTGGTGTGGTTGGCCACCATGTCGATGATGACCCGGATGCCGCGCTTGTGCGCTTCCTGCACGAGCCGGCGGAAATCGGCGAGCGTGCCGTATTGCGGATTGACGGCTTCGTAGTTCGTGACGTCGTAGCCATGGTAGCTGGGCGAGGGATTGATCGGCATCAGCCAGATGCCGCTGATGCCCAGCTTCTGCAGGTAATCGAGCTTGGCGGTGACGCCGTTCAAGTCGCCGATGCCGTCGCCGTTGGTGTCGTACCAGCTGCGTACGAAGATTTCGTACCAAACGCCCGAGGCGGGTTTCGCTTCGCCAGCACTGCTGACGGAACCCGCCGGTTGCGCCGCAACAGTCATGGCCACCATCGACAGCAGGAACAACCACGTGAAGATGCCCGCGGCAATTCGCCTCATGGTGTGTCCCGTTCGAGTTCGCGTCGCGGCGACGCGGGTTGCGGCGCGCCGAGGCGCGCGACGAAGTCGTCATGGCTCGGCAGCGTCGCGGCCGCGCGGCTCACCAGCGTGCGGATGTCGGAGAGAAATGCCTGCAATTTCGGCTCTTCCAGTTCATCCGCCAGCGGATGGTAATGCGCGGGTTGAACGCGCTGGCCCAGCAGCACCTGCAGCCACGCGACTTCGGTGAACAGCTCGTCGGCTTCGCGGAAGATCAGGCCTGTGCGGCGGAACAATGCGATCCGCTGCGCCAGCGATTCCGGCACGTCCATCGCCCCGCACTGGCGCCAGAACGGCGTGTCGTCGCGCTCGGTGGCCTTGTAGTGCAGGATCAGGAAATCGCGCACGTGCTCGTACTCGAAACGCGTCTGGCGATTGTAGGTTTCGACCAGCAGCGGATCGCAATGCCGGTCGGGGAACATCCCGAGGAAGCGCGCGAGGCCCGACTGCACCAGGTGGATCGTGGTCGATTCCAGCGGCTCCATGAAGCCGGCCGCGAGTCCCAGCGCGAGGCAGTTGCGGTTCCACACCTGCTTGCGGGTGCCGGTGACGAAACGCAGCGGCCGCGGATCGCCCGCGGGCTCGCCCGGCAGGTGCGCCAGCAGTTGCGCCGCGGCCTCGTCGTCGCCGATGTGGCCGCTGCAATACACCACGCCGTTGCCGGTGCGGTGCTGCAGGTCGATCCGCCACTGCCAGCCGGCCGTGCGCGCGGTGGCCAGCGTGTACGGATGCATCGGGCCGTCGCGGGTGCTGCCGACCGCGAGCGCGCGATCGCAGGGCAGCCAGCGTTGCCAGTTTTCGTAGCCGGTCTTCAGCGCGCCTTCGATCAGCAGGCCGCGGAAGCCCGAGCAGTCGATGAAGAAATCGCCTTCGATCACTTCACCGTTGTCGAGTTGCAGCGATTCAATGAAGCCGTCCTCGCCGCGCAGCTTCACCTCGACGACCTTGCCCTCGGTGCGTTGCACCCGGCTATCGGGAATCTTGCTGCGCAGGTATTGCGCGTAGTTCGCGGCGTCGAACTGGTAGGCGTAGCGGATGCCGCCGAGCGGGCTGTTGCCAACCTTGTCCAGCGGCGCGAAACGATCCTGCGCGGCCGCCGCGGCGTTCAACGAGTACTCCCACAGTGAATGCGCATCGCCTTGCGCACGGGCGCGCAGCCAGTAATGGTGGAATGGCAGCAGACCCAGCGGCAGGCCGACGTCGCCGAACGCGTGGATGTAGGAATCGCCCAGCCCGCCGAAATTCTCCAGCTGCACGCCGAGCTTGTAGGTGCCGTGGGTGAAGCGCAGCATCTCGGCTTCGTCGATGCCGAGGAACGCGTTGATGTGCCGGATCTGCGGGATCGTCGCCTCGCCCACGCCGACCGTGCCGATCTCGGCGGATTCGATCAGGCGGATTTCGCGTTGCGGACCCAGTGCGCGCGCCAGCAGCGCGGCCGCCAGCCAGCCGGCGGTGCCGCCGCCCACGATCACCACGCGCCGGATCGCGGATTCGTTCATGTCGGAAGCATACGCCTTGAACACCCGCGTTCAACCATCGCGCCACGATGTCCTTCGAAACGCGACGGCGGCACGGCTTCGTTGTCGCAAGTCAACGAAGCACGTGCCGCCGCCATTCCTCATTTGAACTTGTAGGACACGCCCAACTCGAAGCGGCGGCCGTATTCCTCGTAGGTCAGCACCTGACGCGGATCGTTGTTCTGGTAGGTGATGAACCGCTGGTTGGTGAGGTTCGAGCCCTGCAACAGGATCGTCAGGCCCTTCATCATGCCCTCGGGAATCGTGTAGCTGACCTGCGCATCGTAGATGCTGCCGCCCTTGATGGTCTGCAGGATGCGGGTCGCGCTGATGCCCTGCACTTCGCCGAGGAAGCTGGTGCGGTAGCTGTCGCTGACGCGTGCCTCGAAACCGTTGTGCTGGTAGTACAGGGTGGCGTTGGCGACCCACTTCGACAGGCCTGGCACCGTGATCGCCTGCGGGTTGCCGGCGTACACCACCGAGCTGAGCGTCCGGTCGCCGGTAAGGGTCACGCCGAAGTCGCTCAGCACCGGCACCTCCGTCAGCACCTTGAACGGCAGGTTGATCGTGCCCTGCAGGCCCTTCACGTTGCCGTGGCCGTCGTTGGTCGGCCCCGACACGATGCCATAAGTGGTGCCGAGCTGCTGCTGCTGCGCCGGCGACAGGAACGCACCGACGAACGGGGCGAAGTTGTACAGGAACGCCGCGTTGGGATTGATGAAATCCGACAGCTTCAGGTAATACGTGGATAGCGCCATGTAGCCCTGGTTCTGGGCGAAGTAGTGTTCCAGGCTGATGTTGAAGTTGTCGGCCATCGTCGGCAGCAGCCGTGGATTGCCGCCCGACGCACTGAAGTACGACGTGTTGGGATCAGTCGAGGCAAGGTGCGTGATGTTGCCGCCGATGGACAGGCTCGCGCTCATCTGGTCCATGCGCGGACGCGCCAGCACGCGCGACGCGCCCACGCGCAGGTCGGTGCTGGGCGTGAACTCGAACACCAGGTTCGCGCTGGGCAGCCAGCGCGTATAGCTGGTGCCGCCCGACACCGGCACCAGGGTCACGACCGACGAACCCGTCGAGCTGGTGCCCGCGGCGACGCGCTGGCCGTCCGAGGATTCATTGGTGTGTTGCACCTGCATGCCGATGTTGCCGCGCACCGGCACGTTGCCGAGCGAGGTGTCGAGGTTGAACTGCACGAACGGCGTCACATCGTTTTCGCGCACCTTCCAGTTGGGCGGCACGCCGATCGACGACAGCGCGGTGGGGAACAGGTCGTAGGTGCCGTTGGCGAGCAGATCCAGCGGGTTGTAGATCACCTGCGGGCCCACGCCCATCCAGGCCAGCGGGTCGCCGGTGCTGGACGACGCGATCGGCGCGGTCTGGGCGCCGTTCGGCAGGACGATGAAATCCTGGTCGATGTTGTAATTCTTGTTGCGGGCCGCGCGGTCCACGCCGAACTGCATGTTCGAGAACGGGCCGCTCATGAAATCGTGTTCGACGGACAGCCGCAGCCGCGCGAGGTAGTCGTTGGTGTGCGGCGCATTGATGAAGCCGGCCTGCACCACCGGCGGGTTGTTGCCGCTGCCCCAGCCCTGCGGATCGGTCAGCACCAGTCCCTGCGTGTAGTTCTGCGCGGGAACGACGTAGAACAGCCCGCTGCCGGCCTCCTCGAACGCCAGCGTGTCGGTCGGACCGGACTTGTTGTAGCCGAATCCCGAGTAGCTTTCCAGCAGCATGTCGCGGCGGTCGGCGCGCGAGTAGCTGGCGTCCACTTCGGCCGACCAGTCCTCGTTGAAGCGCCACTTGTTGTTCCAGCCGATGTTCCAGACCTTGGCGTTGGTCTTGTTGTAGTCGTTGCGCACCACCGGCGAGACGACGCTGTAGACGCCGCTCTGCACGAAGCCGTTCTGGACGTTGACGGGCTGGAGCTGGACATTGGCGCCCCACGCCAGCGGGAACTCCATGCCCTTGGCCTGCTGGGTTTCGCGGAAGTTGTCGTAAGTCAGGTCCAGCGTGCTGGTGAAGTTGTCGGTCGGCCGCCATTCCAGCGTGGTGAGCAGGCCGAGGCGCTTCAGCTGGTCGGAGATGCCGTAGTTCTTCGAGCCGCCGATGACCAGATCCCCGTTGGCATCGTTCGGATAACCCCACGGCGCCTGGTGTTCGATCTGCGCGGGATTGGATTCGAGGTCCACGCCCACGGTCACGCCGAAGGTGTGGTCGGCGAACTGGTTGACGTACACGCCGTTCACCGAATAGCCGTGGTCGCTGACGCCCGGGCCGGGCGACAGCGTGGACAGGCTGTCCCACACGTAACGCGCATTGACCGCGGCGACTTCGTGGCTTTGTTCCAGCGGACGGATCGTGCGCATGTCCACCGTGCCCGACAGGCCCTGCCCGATCAGGCTGGCGCTGGGCGACATGTACACCACCACGTTGTTGAACCAGCTCGACGGGTACTGGTCGTACTGCACGTCGCGGTTGTTCGAGGTGCTGACCTGTTCGCGCCCGTTCACCAGCGCGGTACTGAAATCGGGGCCGAGGCCGTGGATCGTGAGCACCTGCGGGCGGCCGCTCAGCGTCTGCACCGCGAGGCCCGGCAGGCGGCCCAGCGCATCGGCGATGCTGGTGCCGGGCAGCTTGCCGATCTGCTCGGCCGAAACGGCCTCGACGATTTCGTCGGAGTTGCGCTTGATCGCGGTCGAGTTCTGCAGGCTTCCGGCGTAGCCGTGGACGTTGATCGCCTGCAACTGCGTCGGCTCCTTCTTGGCCCGTTTTTCTTCTTCCTTCTTGGCCTTGTCGGCGTTCTGGTCCGCCGCGGTCTGCTGCGCCTGCGGCTGTGTCTGGTCCTGCGCTCCCGTTGCCGGCGCGCTGGCGGCGAAGGCGATATTGGCGCAGGTGGCGAGGCCGATGCCCGCGGAGATCAGCGCCAACGTCATCACATTGCGTTTCAGTTGCATGGTGTCGTTCCCCAGCTGGTAACTGTCGTTGTGCGTACGCGCGGTACGGACTCGCCGCCGCGCGCACGGCCGCGCGCCGGGCGGCGCGAAGTCGTGTCCGGATGGTAGGCGCGGGTTCTCGGCGCGGACGCCGGGTGTATACGTATTCATGGCCGTCCGATCACGCGGATATTGCGACGCAACATGCAACGTCGCGCGATCCGTTCCTGGACCCGTGTGATCGCGCAGAAACCGCGCCGCACAAGCGTTTGCCGCGAATCATGCGCGTCCTGCCCGCGTGCGGGCTTGCCGTCGCGCAACCCCGGCATGACGCATGTGCAACATCCATGAATACGTATGCACGCCGGCGGAGACGCTCCGACCCCGACGTTAATCTGGACGCCGCTTGCAGCCGCGTGCGGAAGTTGCCCGGCGCGCACAACGCACAAGGGATCCCGATGTCCGATGCTCACTGGTGGCGCGGCGCCGTCATCTACCAGATTTATCCGCGCAGCTTCCTCGACACCAACGGCGACGGCGTGGGCGACCTGCCGGGCATCATCGAACGGCTGGACTACGTGGCGGGACTGGGCGTGGACGCGATCTGGATCGCGCCGTTCTTCAAGTCGCCCATGGCCGACTTCGGCTACGACATCGCCGACTACCGCGCGGTCGATCCGCTGTTCGGCACGCTCGACGATTTCGACCGGCTGCTGGAAAAGGCGCACGCGCTGGGCCTGAAGGTGATGATCGACCAGGTGCTCAGCCACACCTCGGCCAAGCACGCGTGGTTCCTTGAAAGCCGCGAGGGCCGCGACAACCCGAAGTCCGACTGGTACGTGTGGACCGATCCGCGCCCGGACGGCACCGCGCCCAACAACTGGCTGTCGATCTTCGGCGGCCCCGCCTGGCAGTGGGAGCCGCGCCGCCAGCAGTATTACCTGCACAACTTCCTGGCCGAACAGCCCGATCTCAATTTCCACAACCCCGAGGTGCGCGCCGCGGTGCTCGACGAGGTGCGGTTCTGGCTCGACCGCGGGGTGGACGGCCTGCGCCTGGACGCGATCAACTTCTGCTTCCACGACCGCCTGCTGCGCGACAACCCGGCCAAGCCGCCGGAGCGCCGCACCGGCCGCGGCTTCAGCCCGGACAATCCCTACGCCTACCAGTACCACCTGTACAACAACACCCAGCCGGAAAACCTCGGCTTCCTGGAAGAACTGCGCGCGCTGCTGGACCGCTATCCCGATGTCGCCGCGCTGGGCGAGATTTCTTCGGAGGATTCGCTCACCACCATCGCGGAATACACCCGCGGCAAGCGCCTGCACATGGGCTACAGCTTCGAACTGCTCACCGACGATTTCAGCGCGGCCTACATCCGCGACACGGTGTCGCGGCTGGACGCCAAGATGCAGGACGGCTGGCCGTGCTGGGCGATTTCCAACCACGACGTCGAACGCGTGCTGTCGCGCTGGGGCGACGGCGGCGCCTCCGCGCCGCTGGCCGGCCTGCTGACCGCGATGCTGTGTTCGCTGCGCGGCCCGGTCTGCGTGTACCAGGGCGAGGAGCTGGGCCTGACCGAAGCCGAGGTGCCGTTCGAGGCGCTGCAGGATCCGTTCGGCATCGCGTTCTGGCCGCAGTTCAAGGGCCGCGACGGCTGCCGCACGCCGATGCCGTGGAACACGGGCACGCACGGCGGCTTCACCAGCGGCACGCCGTGGTTGCCGGTGCCGAAGGAACACCTGGCGCTGGCGGTGGCGCGCCAGGAAGCCGATCCCGCATCGACCCTCCACGGTTTTCGCACCTTCATGCACTGGCGGCGCGCGCATCCGGCGCTGCGCACGGGCGCGATCCGGTTCCTCGACACGCCCGAACCGGTGCTCGCGTTCACGCGCCGAACCGATGCCGAAACCCTGCTGGTGGCGTTCAACCTTTCCGATGCGCCGGCTACCGTCGCGCTGCCGCTGCGCGGCGCCGCGCGGGTGCTGCACGGGCACGGCCTGCACGAAGGCAGGTTCGAGGGCGGGCACTTGCATCTGCCGGGTTACGGCGCGATGTTCGCGTCGCTGGACGCCATCGATCAGATCGAATCCGCGCCGGACGCCACCCCCGCCCAAGCCGGAGCCTTGCCATGAACGCACCCGCTGCCTCCGAAGACGGCTCGCGCCGCGCCAGCCTGCGCGTGATCCTGATTGCCGCCGCCGCGGCGCTGGGCGGTTTCCTGTTCGGCTTCGACACCGCGGTCATCAACGGCGCGGTGGATTCATTGCGCCAGGCCTTCGGCTTGAGCGCAGGCTTGACCGGCTTCGCGGTGTCCATCGCGCTGCTCGGTTCGGCGCTGGGCGCGTGGTACGCGGGCAGCCTGGCGGATCGCTTCGGGCGCGTGCGCACGATGCAGGTCGCCGCGGCGCTGCTCGCCGCCGGCGCGCTCGGCGCCGGACTGGCCGGCTCGGTCGCATGGCTGATGGCCTGGCGCGTGGTGGCCGGCATCGGCGTCGGCGTGGCCTCGGTGGTGGCGCCCGCGTACATCGCCGAAATTTCGCCGGCCTGGATCCGCGGACGGCTGGGCTCGATGCAGCAACTGGCGATCGTGCTCGGGATCTTCGCGGCGCTGCTGAGCGACGCCGCGCTGGCCAACTCGGCGGGCGGCGCGAACGGTGCCTTGTGGTTCGGCCTCGGCGCGTGGCGCTGGATGTTCATCGTGGGCGTGATCCCCGCGCTGATCTACGGCGGCCTCGCGTTCAGCGTGCCCGAATCGCCACGGCATCTGGTGGCTCGCGGACGCAACAACGAGGCCCTGGCGGTGCTCAAGCGGGTACTCGCGCTGGGCTCCGACGCCGCATTGCGCAAGAAGCTGGGCGAGATCGAACTCAGCCTCGAACGCGAGCACAAGCCGGCGTGGCGCGACCTCCTGGGCGGCAGCGCCGGACTGTTGCCGATCGTCTGGATCGGGATCGTGCTGTCGATCTTCCAGCAGTTCGTCGGCATCAACGTGATCTTCTATTACTCCACCACGCTGTGGCACTCGGTCGGCTTCAGCGAGTCCAATTCGTTCGAACTGACCGTGATCACCTCGATCGTGAACGTGGTGGTGACGCTGGTGGCGATCGCGCTGGTGGACCGGATCGGGCGCAAGCCGCTGCTGATCATCGGCTCCGCCGGCATGGCCATCACGTTGGGGCTGATGGCGTGGTGCTTCGCACAAGCCACCGGCACGGGCGCCGACATCAACCTGCCCGCACCGTGGGGACCGATCGCGCTGGTCGCGGCCAACGCCTACGTGATCTTCTTCGGCGTGAGCTGGGGCCCGGTGGTGTGGGTGCTGCTGGGCGAGATGTTCCCCAACCGGATCCGCGCGATGGCGCTGGCGGTGGCCGCCGCCGCGCAGTGGCTGGCCAACTTCGCGATCACCAGCAGCTTCCCGGCGATGGCCCAGTTCAGCCTGCCGTTCTCCTACGGCGTTTATGCCGCGTTCGCCGCGATCTCGCTGGTGTTCGTGTGGCGTTTCGTGCGCGAAACCCGCGGCGTGGAACTGGAGGACATGCCCGGCTGATGGCGTCCGCTCGGCAGCTTCGCGCAAATTTGGCTAGGATCGTCACCTCGCAATCGCCCAGTCGCGACCATCGGGGCACGATCCGCGTGCACAGCAAGAAGCGCATCACGTCGTTCGACATCGCCGAACTGGCCGGGGTTTCCCAGGCGACGGTGTCGCGCGCGCTGCGCGGCGACCCTTCGGTGAGCGAGGAGACCCGCCGGCGCGTCGAAGCGGCGGCGACCACCCTCAACTACACGGTGGACAAGAACGCGTCCAACCTCCGCAGCAAACTCGCCGGCACGCTCGCGCTGCTGTTCTTCGACGACCCCACGCCCGACGATTCGCACATCAATCCGTTCTTCCTGTCGATGCTGGGTTCGATCACGCGCGCCTGCGCGCGGCACGGCTACGACCTGCTGATCTCGTTCCAGGAACTCGCGCGCGACTGGCACGCCGATTTTGCCGAGAGCAAGAAGGCGGACGGCATCATCCTGCTGGGCTACGGCGACTACCTCACCCACACCAGCCGGCTGGAAAAACTGCGCGCCCGCGGCACCCGGATCGTCAGTTGGGGCGCGGTGATGCCCGACCAGCCCTGCGTCACCATCGGCTGCGACAACTTCAGCGGCGGCCGCTCGGTCACCGAACACCTGCTCGACCAGGGTTGCCGCCACATCGCCTTCCTCGGCGACGCCTCGCGGCATTTTCCCGAGTTCCAGGAACGCTACCGCGGCCACCTGCAGGCGCTGCGCTCGCGCGGCATCGTGCCGGACGATGCGTTGCAGGTGGACGCCGAGAGCTCCCAGGATTCGGGGCGCCAGGCGCTCGAAGCCCTGATGGCGCGCGGCGTGCCGTTCGACGCCATCTTCGCCGCCAGCGACCTGATCGCGATCGGCGCGATCGGCGCGCTGTCCGCGCGGGGCATCAGCGTGCCCGCCGAGGTGGCCGTGGCGGGCTACGACGACATTCCGATGGCCAGCTTCGTCAATCCGCCGCTGACCACCGTGCAGCAGGACACCCGGCGCGCCGGCGAAATGCTGGTTGACAGCCTGCTGCGGTTGATCCACAACGAGCCGGCGGAAAGCAGGATGCTGCCGATGAAGTTGATGGTACGGCGCTCCAGCCTGCGGAAAGACGCCACTCGCGCCGAACCACCCGGAGAGGACTGAAGGAACATGCAGAAGCTGGCACTGATCGGCGACATCGGCGGCACCAATGCGCGCTTCGCGCTCACCGACCTCGCGTCCGATCGACCGCACATCCTGCAGGAGCAAACCTTCACCGACGCGGGCTTCCACAGCCTGGGCGACGCCGCGCGGCATTACCTGGAATCGACGCAGGCCAAGCCGGTACGCGGCGCGCTGGCGGTCGCTTCGCCGATCGAGGGCGACGCCGTCGCGTTCACCAACCGCGACTGGTCGTTCAACCGCGGCGCGCTGCAGACGGCGCTCGATCTGAACGAGCTGCAGCTCATCAACGATTTCGCCGCGATCGCATGGGCGGCGCCCCATCTCGCGGAAAGCGTGCGCCTGACGATCCACGGCGCGGCGGCGACGCCGCCCAAAGGCCCGGTGACGCTGATCGGTGCAGGCACCGGCCTTGGCGTCGCGCTGCTGACGGGTTCGTTCGCACAGGGTTGGCACGTGGTGCCCACCGAAGGCGGCCACGCGAGTTTCGCGCCCACCGACGACGAGGAACGTGCGATCGCCGCATGGCTGCACGTGCGCCACGGGCGCGTGTCCAACGAGCGCCTGTTGAGCGGCCACGGCCTGTCGAACATCGACGCCTGCCTGCGCGGCGTCAAACCCGTGCCCTCGCCCGCCGCGGTGCCCGGCTCGCGGCACTCCAAGGACGTGGTGAACGCGGCGCTGGCGGGGGAAGCCGACGCCCTGCACGCGCTGCGAAGGTTCTGCCGGATCTACGGCGCGGTGGCCGGCGACGCCGCGCTGCTGCACGGCGCCAACACCGTGCTGATCGCGGGCGGCGTGGTGCTGCACTTCCTCGACTTCTTCCGCCAGAGCGATTTCATGCAGACCTTCACCGCCAAGGGCCGCCACGCGGATTACATGCAGCGGATGACCGTGCAGGTGATCACCCACCCCAATCCCGGCCTGCTGGGCGCGGCGGTGGCAGCGCGCGCGGCCGCGGCGGACTGACGATCGCTGCGTCGCGCGGGCGTGCCCACGTAGAACGACGGGCGCGAGCCTGGTGCAGAGACATGCAGCAGCCATCCATGGCCGAGAGCCCCTGATCGCGCGCAGGCGCGCTCCTACGAAAGCAGGGCCTGCTCGCGCACGCGATGGATTTCGTCGCGCAGGCGCGCGGCTTCCTCGAACTCCAGATCCTGCGCGTGCCGGTACATCTCGGCTTCGAGTTTCCTGATCAGCGCACCGGCGGCGTGGGCGTCGAGCGCGCTGTAATCGGCGGCTTCCTCGGCGACTTTGCGCGACGACTGCGCAGCGACCTGGCCTTTGCCGCGCGCCCGTCCACGCCCGCGCGCCGAAGGCTCCTCGCGCGCACCTTCCATCACGTCGGCGATGTTGCGGACGATGGTGGTCGGCGTGATGCCGTGCGCGATGTTGTACTCGACCTGTTTGGCGCGGCGGCGGTCGGTTTCGTCGAGCGCGGCCTGCATCGAATGCGTGACCGTGTCGGCGTACAGGATGGCCTTGCCGCGCACGTTGCGCGCGGCGCGGCCGATGGTCTGGATCAGCGAACCGGTCGATCGCAGATAACCTTCCTTGTCGGCGTCGAGGATCGCGACCAGCGACACCTCGGGCATGTCCAGCCCCTCGCGCAACAAATTGATGCCGACCAGCACGTCGAACTTGCCGAGCCGCAGGTCGCGGATGATCTCCACGCGCTCGACGGTCTCGATGTCGGAATGGAGATACCGCACGCGCACGTCCTGCTCGGCCAGGAACTCGGTGAGGTTCTCGGCCATGCGCTTGGTCAGCGTGGTGATCAGCACGCGGTCGCCCAGCTTCACGCGCTCGCGGATCTCGCCCAGCACGTCGTCCACCTGCGAACGCACCGGCCGCACTTCGACTTCGGGATCGACCAGACCGGTCGGGCGCACCACCAGTTCCACCACGCTGCCGCCGGACTTCCGGATTTCATAGTCGCGCGGCGTGGCCGACACGAAAATGGTGCGCGGTTCGCGCTGCTCCCACTCCTCGAACTTCAGCGGCCGGTTGTCGAGCGCACTCGGCAGGCGGAACCCGAATTCGACCAGCGTTTCCTTGCGCGAGCGGTCGCCCTTGTACATCGCGCCCAGCTGCGGAATCGTGACGTGCGATTCGTCCACCACCAGCAGCGCATCCGACGGCAGGTAATCGAACAGCGTCGGCGGCGGCTGGCCCGGTTCGCGCCGCGTCAAGTGACGCGAGTAGTTCTCGATGCCCTGGCAGTAACCGACCTCGTGCATCATCTCCATGTCGTACAGCGTGCGCTGTTCCAGCCGCTGCGCTTCCAGCAGCTTGCCCGCGCCGCGCAGCACTTCGAGACGCTCGCGCAATTCTTCCTTGATGGTGTCGATCGCGTTCAGCACGCTTTCGCGCGTGGACGCGTAATGCGTGGCCGGATACACCACGCAGCGCGGCAGCTTGCGCAGGGTGTCGCCGGTCAGCGGGTCGAACATCGAGATCTTCTCGACCTCGCCGTCGAACATCTCGATGCGCAGCGCCTCGGTTTCGTTCTCGGCCGGGAAAATGTCGAGGCTCTCGCCGCGCACGCGATAGGTGCCGCGGCGCAGTTCCATCTCGTTGCGCGTGTATTGCAGTTCGGTCAACTGGCGCAGCAGCGCGCGCTGGTCCACGCGATCGCCGGTCGAAAGGATCAGCCGCAGACTCAAGTAATCCTCGGGATCGCCCAAACCATAGATCGCGGACACGGTGCCGACGATCAACGCATCTCGGCGCGACAACAGCGCCTTGGTCGCGGCCAGGCGCATCTGCTCGATGTGGTCGTTGATCGAGGCGTCTTTCTCGATGTACGTGTCCGACGACGGCACGTAGGCTTCCGGCTGGTAGTAGTCGTAGTAGCTGACGAAGTACTCGACCGCGTTGTGCGGAAAGAATTGCTTGAACTCGCCGTACAACTGCGCGGCCAGCGTCTTGTTGGGCGCCAGCACCAGCGTCGGCCGCTGCACTGCCTGCACCACGTTGGCGATCGTGAAGGTCTTGCCCGAGCCGGTGACGCCCAGCAGCGTCTGCGCGGCCAGGCCCGCATCGAACCCCTCGATCAGTTTCGCGATCGCCTGCGGCTGGTCGCCCGCCGGCCGGTACGGTGCAACGAGTTCGAAGCGCTGGTCGTCGTGTTGCGTGGCGCGGTCTGCGTGCATCCGCACATTATACGTTTGCCCTGCTGACAACCCTTGTCAGCATTCATCAACCGGAATGCGCAATCGCTGCAACGACACGTCGCGCAAGATGCAAGCCGCGCGTTCTTCTCCTCCCCCTTCAAGGGGGAGGCCGGGAGGGGGGTGGGGTATATGCAAATCGCGCGCACCCCAAACCCATCCCCACCCAAACCCTCCCCTTGAAGGGGAGGGCTTCATCTCGCGAGCACGCCGTCTCGCCCCCTAAAGGGGGAGGAGAACTCAGAGCAGGTGCGCAGCCGCACCGCCCGGAGTAAGCTCCGCCGATCCTCCCGAGGGGGTTTCGGAATGAGCACGGTTTCGGTCGCCGCCGAACGGCTGCAAGGTTTCGACGAGGACGCCTGGGACGACCTCCTCAATTACATCGAGGAACGCCGGGTCATTCCGATCATCGGCCCCGACCTGCTGCGCGTGCAGACCGACACCGGCCTGCGCCCGCTGTACGAATGGCTCGCGGAGAAACTGGCCGCGCGCCTGTCGGTGGACGCCGCCGAACTGCCGCAACCGCTCACGCTCAACGACGTGATGTGCGCGTGGCTGGGCCAGCGCGGACGTCGCGAGGAAGCCTACACGCGGCTGCGCTCGATCATGCGTGAAGTGCAATTCGAGCCGCCGCCGGTCCTGCGGCAGCTCGCGCAGATCACCGACTTCGACCTGTTCGTCACCACCACGTTCGATCCGCTGCTGGAAACCGCGGTCAACCGGGAACGTTACGGCGGCCAGCCGTCCACCGAGGTCATCGCCTACACGCCCAGCCGCGTCGCCGACCTGCCGAGCGAGCGCGCCGACCTGCAGCGCAGCGTGGTGTATCACCTGTTCGGACGATTGTCCGCATCGCCGACGTACGTACTCTCCGACGAGGACATGCTGGAGTTCATCTGCGCGCTGCAGTCCGAGCACCTGACGCCGGAAAAACTCTTCCACGAACTCGAACACAATCACCTGCTGGTGATCGGCAGCGACTTCACCAACTGGCTGGCGCGGCTGTTCCTGCGCATGGCCAAGCGCAAGCGGCTGTCCGATCCCCGCGACGTCACCGAAGTGCTGGCCGACGACCACACCTCGAACGACCAGCGACTGGTGGCGTTCCTGCAGCAGGTCAGCGTGCACACGCGCGTGTACGCCGGGGCGACGGCGTTCGTGGCCGAATTGCACCGGCGCTGGAGCGCGCGCCAACCCGCAGCCACGGCATCCACCGAGACGGGCGCCGCGCCGCAACGCTTCCTGCCGCCGGCGCGCGAGATGCCCGAGAACGCGGTGTTCATCAGCTACGCGCGCGAAGACCTGCCCGCAGTGCAACGCCTGAAGGCGGGCATGGATGCGGCGGGAATCACCACATGGTTCGACCTCGATCGACTCGAAGGCGGCGACGACTACGACCGCAAGATCCGCGCCAACATCGCGCGTTGCAGTTTCTTCGTGCCGGTGATTTCCGCCACCACCCAGCGCCGCCACGAAGCGTACTTCCGCCGCGAGTGGAGCTACGCCGTCGATCGCATGCGCAACATGGCCGGCGGCGCGGTGTTCATCCTGCCGGTGTGCATCGACGACACGCCCGAGGCCGACGCGCTGGTGCCCGACCCGTTCAAGGCCGTGCACATGGTCCGGCTGCCCGGCGGCGAACCCACGCCGGAATTCCTGCAACGGCTGCAGGAACTGTCCGGCGGGAGGACGCCATGAGCTGCCGTGGTCCATGCTGTTCCGGCCTCGAGCTGGCGCGCAACCAACCATCTCGTCATTCCGGGGCCGTCGGCGGCTCCATCGGCGACGGAACCCGGAATCGGCATCGGAACGCAGGACGCAGGCGCGGCGCCATGGCAATCGGCCAGCATCGCGGCAGTCGCCAAACCGATTCCGGATCGCCGCTGCGCGGCGTCCGGAATGACGAAGTGAGGATTTGGGCGTGCGCGCGAATGACGCAGATCGAAGGTTTTCCGGGGGTGCCATGAACGACATCCACACCGATACCGGCACGCGCAACGATTCGGTCACGCTCGATCCGGAGAATCCCTGGCTCGGATTGTTTTCCTACTCCGAGGAAACCCGCGCGTATTTCCACGGACGCGACGAGGAAACCGCCGAACTCGCGCGCCGCGTGCAGCGCAAATTGCTGACGGTGCTGTTCGGCCAATCGGGCCTCGGCAAGACTTCGTTGCTGCGCGCCGGGCTGGTGCCGCGCCTGCGCGGCGAGGGCTATTGCCCGGTGTACGTGCGGATCGACTACGCGTCCGGCTCGCCGACCGCCTCCGAACAGATAAAACAGGCTGTATTCCGCGCGACGCAAGCCGCCGGCCACTGGACCCGCCCGGGCAGCGCAGTCAAGGGCGAACCGTTGTGGGAATTCCTGCACCACCGCGGCGACCTGCTGCGCGACGCCGAAGGCCGCACGCTCACGCCGCTGCTGATCTTCGACCAGTTCGAGGAAATCTTCACCCTCGGCCAGGCCGACGACACCGGCAAGCTGCGCGCCAAGCAGTTCCTCGAAGACCTCGCCGACCTCGTCGAAAACCGCGCGCCCGCCGAGCTGGAAGCGCGGCTTGAAAACGACGACAGCGCGATCGAGGATTTCGATTTCGCGCGCGCCGACTACCGCGTGCTGATCGCGCTGCGCGAGGACTACCTTGCGCACCTCGAAGGCCTCAAGGGCACGATGCCGTCGATCACCCAGAACCGCATGCGGCTGGCGCGCATGAACGGCGCGCAAGCCTTGAGCGCGGTGACGAAGCCCGGCGGCAAGCTGATCTCGCAGGAAGTCGCCGAAGCGATCGTGCGATTCGTCGCCGGCGGTTCCGAACTCGCCAACGCCGAAATCGAACCGTCGCTGCTGAGCCTGGTCTGCCGCGAACTCAACGTGGCGCGGCAGGCGCAGGGCCGCAAGGAGATTTCGGCCGACCTGCTGGCGGGTTCGCGCGACACCATCCTTTCCGAGTTCTACGAACGCGCGCTCTCCGACCAGCCGGCCGGCGTGCGCCGCGTGATCGAGGACGAGCTGCTGACCGAATCCGGCTACCGCGAAAGCCTCGCCGAGGAACGCGTGCGCAAGGCGCTGGATGCGGCGGGCGCCGCGCCCGATGCGCTGGCCACGTTGGTGAACCGGCGGCTGCTGCGGATCGAGGAACGCCTCGACATGCGGCGCGTGGAACTGACCCACGACGTGCTGTGCGGCGTGGTGCTGGCCAGCCGCGAGCAGCGCCACGCGCGCGAAGCGAAGGAAGAAGCCGAACGCCAGCTCGCGGCGCAGCGTGAACGCGAAGCGGCGACGCACCGCGCGCTGCGGCAGGCGCGCCTCGTCGCGGCCGTGTGCAGCGTGCTGCTGCTGCTCGCGATCGCGGGCGGTCTGTTCGGCTGGTTCAGCGCACGCCGCGCGCGGCTGGCCGAAGCGCAGGCGCAGGCCTCGCGCACCCATGCCGAAGGGCTGGTGAGCTTTCTGATCGAGGATTTCTACAACGAACTGGCGCCGACCGGCCGGCTGGAAACGCTGGGAGCGCTCGCCCGGAAAACGGTCGCGTACTACGACAGCCTGCCGCCGGCCTTGGTCACGCCGCAGACCCGGCTCAACCGCGCGATGGCGCTGGTGCGCGAGGGCTCGGCCCAGATCGCCAGCGGCGATCAAAAAGCCGCGAACAAGAGTTTTGACGAGGCCAAGACCGCGTTCGAAAAACTGCGCGTGGCCGGCGACGATGGCGAACCGGTGATCTATGGACTGGCCTTGATTTCGTACAACGAAGGCTACGGTCCCGCTGCGGGCGGCGGGAGTTCGGCGCAGATCGATCAGGCCGCCGCCCTGCTGCGGCCGCTGGTCAACGGCCCGAATCCTTCGCGCCGGGTGCGGCAGCTTTACGCCGATACGTTGAACATCGTTTGCCTGGTGCAACCACCCCAGCAAGCCCTGGCGACCTGCGACGAAGCGCTCAAGCTGCTTGAAGGTCTCGGCGCGCTCGATCTGTCGGACCTGGATGCCGCGGCCTCCTGGGCCGACACGGCCGATACCAAGTCGGGCGAGTTGCAGGGACTCGGCCGCGACGCCGAGGCGCAAAAGCTGGAGCAGCAGGTGTTCGCGATGACCGAGAAGGTCCTCGCCCGCCGGCCCGGCGATCTCCATGCGCTGGAGGATCGCTTTTATGCCACGCAACGGCTCGCGCAACTTGCCGACAGCCGGCACAATGCGGCGGGCGCCATGGATTACGCCAACCAGGCGGTGCAGGCAGCCCGGGATTGGGTTCGCTTCAACCCTTCGAGTCAGGAGGCTTGGGGAAGATGGGCACAGGCCTTGGGCCAGGTTGCGAGGTTTCAATATGAGCGTGGCGAAGTGTCGGCTGCCATCGCCACTTCTCACTCGGCATTGGCGCTGGCGCAGGATCCCGGCAGCCCCAAACACCTTACCGCCAGTATCGGGTATATCCGGTACGCCTTGGCGAGGATCCTCGCGGAGCGCGGCGCGGCAGATGCGGAACGGACAGCGCAGGCCGCCGCGCGGGATCGGCAAGCGCTGGTTGCGGATCGGCCGCCCGATTCTCCCCAGCGCCGGCTCGCGGCGACCAACCTGCCGCTCGCCGCCGCGGAAATCAAGCTGGCCGAGGGAGCGTTGCAACCTGCACTGGCCGAGGCCACCACCGCGCGTGCAGCGATCGAGCAGATCCAGACGCCGGCGACGGACACCAGTGTCACCCGCTGGAAGAACCAGAATCTGGAAGCCAGTTTCAACGTCGCCGCGCGCGCGGCCGTGCAGCTCGGGCGCTACGCGCAAGCGGAAACCCTGGCGCGCCGGTGGCTGGCGATCGTCCCGGATTCGGTGCTGACGCAAATCGATCCGAAACCGCTCGAATCGCGCGCGACGACCATCCTTGCCGAAGCCATTGCGATGCAAGGCCGCAAGGACGAGGCGCAAAAAACCCTGCAACCCGCGCTGGCGTATTACGCCGCCGAATCGGAGGCCGGCGCGCAAGGCACCACCTTCCGCCACGACTACGCCTACGCGCTGTACGTCGATTCCCTCACCGCGCACGCCGACGCCGCAGGCACGAAGCGGCGCAAGGACGACCTCGACCAGGCCGCCCAACTGATCGCCGGCGCATCGCAGGAAGCCCAGCAACTGTCGCCGTTCCGCCGCCTTTCCGGCCTCATCGCCGCCGCGCGCGCCGTTCATTTGTAGGAGCGCGCCTGCGCGCAACCGGCGTTGGAAGAAATCGGGCGCGATGGTCGCGGCTTCCGCCGCTCCTACACGAGGCGTAGGCGTGCACTGACCCGATCCGGCGCCGCACGCCGCTGCCCCGTTCCGCTGCGAATGCCCAGACTGTTCCCGCCACACGGAGGGAACGGTCATGCACTCACAGCCACACGCGCAGCGCGGTTTCACCTTGACGGAACTGCTGATCACGCTCGCGATCGCGGGCATCCTCGCGATGGTCGGCGCGCCGGCGATGGGCAGCCTGCTCGCGCGCACGCGCGGCGCGAACACCGAAGCCGCGATCGCCGACACCCTGCGGCATGCGCGCACCGCCGCGGTCATGCGCAACGCACGCGTGCTGGTGTGTCCCAGCCTCGACGGGCGACGTTGCCAGTCCGCCGACGATTGGCAGCACGGCTGGCTCGTCGCGCGCGATGCCGATCACGACGGGCAGCCCGACGCGGGCACGCAGATCATCGCCACGCAGGCGGCCATCCCCGGCGGAACCCGCGTCGTCACCAGCGCCGGACGCAAACAGATCGCCTTCCAGCCCAGCGGCAGCGCCGGCGGCAGCAACGTGACCTTCACGATCTGCCACGCACGCGAGCGATCCGGCCGGTCCGTGGTGGTGGCGAACTCCGGGCGCGTGCGCCTGCAGGGCGCCGATGCCACGCACCTGCAGGCGTGCCTCGCGGGAGCGCCCTGATGTTGCCTCAGGGACGGCCGCAATATCTGTAATACGCGATGCCGTAGTCCTGGAAGGCGTGGTCGTCGTGCGCACCGACATGGTCGATCACCACGCCCGCCGGCGCCGGCAGGTCCGCGCCGTCCAGCGTGCCGGTGTCGTGCAGGGTTTCGTATTGCTCGCGGTCGAGATCGAACGCGCCTGCCAGCGCGTCGTCGAAGCGGATCGCCCGCGCGGCCTCGCGCCAGCCGGCGACGACGCGCGCGGGAATCGCCTCGGCCGCATCGCCACTGCCGTAGCCGAGCACCAGCAATTCGCGATCGTCCAGCGCAACGTCGCGGATCGCCGCATCTTCCAGACCGGCCGCCAGCCATGCCGGCAGCGCAGCGGTGTAAAGGTTGCCGAGTTCCATCGCGAGGCTGGAACCGAGCCGCAACTTGTCGTCCACGATGGGCTTGTACGCATCGCTTGCGCGAAACGCCTTCAGCACCGCCATCGATTTCGAATAGGCCGCGGGCGGCAGAGTATCCGCTTCGCAGGCCGCGGCAGCGGCGAAGAGTTCCCCCGCCGCATCGTCGGGCGCAACTTTCGCGGCATCGCAGTAGCCCGCCCATTCCCGCGCCGCCGCGGAATCGTCCATCGCGTCGTGCGCGAGCGCGGCCAGGTACGCCAATGCCCACGCGTTGCGCGGCATATGGTGATACGGGCGATGCATGAACACCGCGGCTGCGTCGCGAAGACGGGCGCTGCGCGAACCGCCGCGGCGCGCGAACATCGCATCCAGCGCACGCAGCGTCGCCTCGGTGTAGCAATCGGTCGAATACTTGCCGTTGAACACCGGCAGGTCGTTCAGGCGGCCGTGCCGTCCCGGCGTCTGCCCGGCGAAGCGCAGGAACGGTTTGCGGAAATCCAGTCCGCGATAATCCGACGCGCTGCCGCCCATCGCGAGGTCCAGCGTCAGCAGGCGCGGCGGCGCTTCCATCAGCATCGCGACCGCACCGGCGCCCTGGGTCGGCTCGCCGCTGCTGCCGCGCGCGTATTCGGCGATGTCGGCGCTGACCACGATCGCCTGGCGATCGCGCCCATCGCAGGCGAGATAGCGCAAACCGCCCTTCAGCGCGTATACGCCACCGAGGCACGCATGCTTGAACTCGGGTACTTCGCAATCGCGCGCCAGCGCCGGTTTGCCTTCGGCCTGCAACGCGCGGTCGACGAGGCCGCGCACGATCACCGCGCCCGCGGCGTTGTCGATGCTGGATTCGGTGCCCAGCGCGAGATAGCCGACGCGGCGCGGATCGACATCGTACCGGTCGATCAGGCGCAACACCGCGTTCGCGGCGAGGGTGTACACGTTCTGGTCGGGCCCCGGCATGCGGAACCCATGGCCCACCACCGCGCGCGTCTTGGCCGCGTCGTTGCCGGTCCAGCCGGACCATTGCTCCAGATCGATCCGGTACGGAGGCAAATAGACGGCCATGCCGCTGATGCCGCCCGGCGGATTCATTGCGAAGGGACGTGCAGCCACGTGCGTTCCTGTGTTGGACACGAGCGCGCAAGTATGCGTGGAAACCGCGTGGTCGCCATGTGAACGATGGCACAGGAAACGCCAGAACGAAAAAGCCGGCGGAAACCGCCGGCCTTCATGATCGATCTGGCGCCCGAGCCCCGACTCGAACGGGGGACCCTCTGATTAACAGTCAGATGCTCTAACCGGCTGAGCTACTCGGGCAAGTTTTGAATTGTCGCAAACGCCGCACGCTCAACCAGCTGAACTCCGGGCAGCGAGCCGCGCATTATCGTTGCTGTCGACACTGCTGTCAAAACTCGCCCCCAGGTTGGGCTGACTCCGGGGCTTTATCCGGGGGAACCCGACACAAGATGTTGGGCTTCATTGCGTTCAGCCCAACCTGCCTGTTTTCAACAAGGCGCACACGCGAACTACGAGTTCGGAATCAACAGCACCTGCCCGACCTGGATGCCGCCGCCGGTCTGGATCTTGCTGGCATTGGCCGAACGCAGCGCGCTCATGCTGATGCCATACTGCTGCGCGATGCCGGACAGGGTTTCGCCGCGCGAGACCTTGTGCATGTCCTGGATGTTGGCGTCCGCGGTCGCGGTTTTTTTGGCGGATGCAACCAGCGTGGCCGCCGCCGGCTTGGCCGATGGCGCGCCCGTCGCCGCGTCGCTCTTCGCGGCGGCCGGGACGACGGCATCGGCCGTGAGGTGCAGGCGCTTGTTGCGCTGCTCGGCGAGCCAGGTGCCGGGCGGAGGCGTGGTCTCGAAATATTGCCGGACGCCGGTCAGGATCGCCTGCGCCAGTTGCTCGCGATCCTTGCTGCTGCCGAGTCGGCGCTCGTCCGCGCGGTTGCTGATGAACGCGGTTTCGACCAGCACCGACGGCACGTCCGGCGAACGCAGCACCACGAAGTTGGCGCCCTGCACGCTATCGCGATAGAGCGGACCGATCTTGCCCAGCGCGGTCAGCACGTCGCTGCCGACTTCATGCGCGGCGTGCATGCTCGCGCCCTGCGAAAGGTCCAGCAGCACCGACGCCAGCATCGGGCCCTTGTCGTCCAGCGACACGCCGCCGATCAGGTCGGACGCGTTCTCGCTTTTCGCCAGCCACTTGCCGGCCTCGCTCTGCTTGCCGTGGGTCGAAAGCACCCACACCGACGCGCCGCGCGCGTTGCAGTAATCCGGACAGGAATTGGCGTGGATCGAGACGAACAGATCGGCCTTGTGTTCACGCGCGATCTGGAAGCGCTTTTCCAGCGGCACGAAGTAGTCGCCCTTGCGGGTCAGCACCGCGTGCATGCCGGGCTGCGCGTCGATCAACTGGGCCAGGTCCCTGGCCACTTCGAGCGTGACGTTCTTCTCCAGCGTGCCGCCCTGCCCGCGTGCGCCGGGATCGTCGCCGCCGTGTCCGGCGTCCACCGCGATCACCACCGGACGCGGCTTGCCGTGCGCGAGGTCGTCGTCGATGGTGCGCACGATCTGCGAGGGTTTGTCGCTGGGCGTGCCGAGGTCCACCACCAGCCGATATCCGTACTGCCCGGCCGGCGTCAGCAGAAAACTCTTGGGGTGCGCCGGGCCGTCGAGGTCCAGCACGATGCGCGCCTTGCCCTGGAAGCGCCCGATGCGCATGTCCTTGACCACGCCCTTGCCCGGCTGGGCGCCCACGCCCTTGCCGAAGGTGCCGTTGTCGAGATCGAGCACCACGCGATCGGGCTTGCCCAACTGGAACAGCCGGTAATCGACGGGGCCGGACAACTCGAAGATCACGCGGGTGGAATCGGGGCCGCCCCAGATGCGCACCGCGGTGACGGTGCTGGAATCGGCCGTGGGCGCAGCCCAAGCCGCGGCCGCGCAGGCAAGCGCGCCGCAAATCCAGACCAGAACCGACAGCAATGGGCGGGCAGTCCCCCTCATGGCGCGGATTCAACCGCAAGCCGCGTCCGAATGCAAGCACTTTTTCCTTTGTTATCCGCTAGCTGCGTGGATTTTGTCGAGGTTGGATCAGGAGATTGCGCCAAGTCAATGTTGGCCGCGGCCGCCTGGGGCCACATCGCCGAGGCCCGCGAGCCAGTCCCGGGCACGCTCCGAGCGGGGCGCCAGATAGCCGTGCCGTCCCGTGCCTTCGTGTTCCAGCACGATTTCCAGATCGGGCGCCGGCAGCGCGCCGCCTCCGCGTTCGGGCCATTCGACCAGCACGATCGCACCGGACGCATCCAGTTCGTCCAGCCCCAGCCACTCCAGCTCGCCGGCATCGGCGATGCGGTAGAGGTCGAGATGGAAGGCATCACGCCCGTTCACCGCATAGCGTTCCAGCAGGCTGTAGGTCGGGCTCTTGACCCGCTCGCCCACGCCCAGCGCACGCAACAGCGCCCGCGCGAAGGTGGTCTTGCCGGCGCCGAGTTCGCCGCTGAGATACACCACGCCACCCTCCAGCAAGGCGGGCGCGAGACGCTGCGCCAGCTTCGCGGTGGCGGCTTCGTCGGGCAACGCCAACGCCAGGGTTTTCTCAACCTGCGACACGGCCGTTCACCAATGCACGCAGATAAGCGAACAAGTCGGAGGCCAGCAAGCCGCGCTCGCCGGCACGCGCGGCGAGGTCGCCCGCACGGGCATGCAGGCCGACGCCGAGGCACGCGGCATTCCAGGGAGAAAGACCCTGCGCCAGCAGCCCCGCGATCACGCCGGTCAGCACATCGCCCATGCCGCCGCTGGCCATGCCGGGGTTGCCCCACGGACACACCGCGATGCGCCCCTCGGGATCGGCGATCAACGATCCCGCGCCTTTCAGCGCCACCACCGCACGGTGCTGTTGCGCCAGCGCGCGCGCGGCGGCGAAACGGTCGGCCTGCACCCCAGCCGTGGTCGTTCCCAGCAGATGCGCGGCTTCGCCAGGATGCGGCGTCAGCACGCACGCTTCCGGCAGCGCGCGCGGCGCGGCAGCCAGCAGGTTCAAGCCGTCGGCATCCAGCACCGTCGGTTTGGCGGCATCCAGCGCCACCTGCCACAGGCCGCGACCCCAGTCGTCCTGGCCGAGCCCGGGACCGACCGCGAGCACGCTCGCGCGCGCCAGCAACGGCTCCAGGTTGCGCGGCACGTGCACGCCCTGCGGCATCAGTTCCGGACGCGCGGACAGGATCGCCCCGACATTGGCCTCGCGCGTGGCGATGCTGACCAGGCCCGCGCCCACCCGCGCGGCGGCTTCGCCGCACATCCGCACCGCGCCGCCCGCGCCGAGGTCGCCGCCGATCGCGAGCACGTGGCCATAGCGGCCCTTGTGGCTGTCGCGGTGACGCGGCGGCAACGCCTGCGGCGTCAGCAACACTGCGTCGGGATCCGCCTGCGCGTAAATGCGTTCGGGAATGTCCAGCGTCGCCAGCGTGCGTTCGCCGCACTGGTCCGGGCCTTGCGCCGTGAACAGCCCGCGCTTCCAGCCGACGAAGCACACTGTCGCCGTCGCGCGCACGCAGGGCGCGAACGCGACGCCCGTGTCCGAATCCAGCCCGCTCGGCACGTCCAGCGCCAACACCGGTTTCGGCTGCGCGTTCACGGCGGCGATCAGCGCTGCGGCATCGCCGGACGGCGCGCGATTCAGGCCCGAGCCGAACAGCGCATCCACGTACACGTCGGCGTCAGGAAGATCGGACGCAACCTGCAATACCCGGCCGCCCTCGCGCAGGCAACGCTCGCGCGCCAGCGCGGCATCGCCCACCGAATGTTCGCTCGTCGCCACGACGTTCGCCTGAATCCCCGCCGCGCGCGCCAGCGCCGCCATCAGGAATCCGTCGCCGCCGTTGTTGCCCGGTCCGCACAGCACGCACAGCGTGCGCGCCTGCGGCCAGCGCCGGCGCAACGCGTCGAACGCGGCGCGCGCCGCACGTTCCATCAGTTCGATGCCGGGAATGCCGGCCGCGATCGCGGCCTGGTCGAGCGCGCGCACCTGCGCGGTGGTGTAGAGCGCGAGTTGCGGGTCGGGATTCGGCATCGCGTGATCCTACAATGCACGGATGCAAAACGGCCAAGCCGCCAGCATCCGCGAAATCGACTTTCCCGCGCTCGCGCGCCGCATCAAGGGGTGGGGCGCGGAACTCGGCTTCGCGAAAGTCGGCATCACGGGCGTCGAGCTTGCCGAAGACGAAGCCCATCTGCTGGCATGGTTGCGCCAGGGCCGCCACGGCACGATGGACTACATGCAGCGGCACGGCACCAGGCGCAGCCGTCCTGGTGAACTGCAACCGGGCACCGTGCGGGTGATTTCCGCGCGCATGGACTATTCGCCCACAGGCGCGGACAGCGATGCCGCCTGGCAAACCCTGCGCGACGGCAAGCGCGCCTACATCGCGCGCTACGCGCTGGGCCGCGACTACCACAAGCTGATCCGCAATCGCCTGCAGAAGCTCGCCGATCGCATCGAAACCGAGACCGGCCCGTTCGGCTACCGCGCCTTCACCGATTCCGCGCCGGTGCTGGAAAAGGCGCTGGCGCGCAATGCCGGCCTCGGCTGGATCGGCAAGCACACGCTGCTGCTGGACCGCGATGCCGGTTCGTGGTTCTTCCTCGGCGAACTGTACACCGACCTGCCGCTGCCGATCGACGCGCCCGCGGCCGCGCATTGCGGCACCTGCACACGCTGCATCGACATCTGCCCGACGCAGGCGATCACCGGCCCGTACCAACTCGACGCACGCCGCTGCATCGCCTACCTCACGATCGAATCGAAGGACGCGATTCCGGAAGACCTGCGCCCGCTGATCGGCAACCGTGTGTTCGGCTGCGACGATTGCCAATTGGTGTGCCCTTGGAACAAGTTCGCGCAACCCACACGCGAGGAAGACTTCGCGCCGCGCCACGGCCTCGACGGCGCAAAGCTGGTCGAACTCTTCGCATGGACGGAAGACGAGTTCCTGAAAAAAACCGAGGGCATGCCGATCCGGCGCGCAGGCTACACGGGCTTCATGCGCAACGTCGCGGTGGCGCTGGGCAACGCACCGCATTCGACCGAGGTGATGGACGCACTCACCGCGCGCGCCGGCGATCCCTCGCCGCTGGTGCGCGAACACGTGGCGTGGGCGCTGTCTCGACAATCTGAAAAAACAGACAAGCGATGAGCATCGAACCCGACCTGGTCACCCCGCCACATCTCCTGGCCGTGCTGGACGAACTGCGCCGGCGCGAACCGATCTTCCACCATCCCGAGTTCGGCACCTCGCGCGCCGACTACGCACGCATGACCGTGGACGACTTCTGGGAAATCGGCGCGTCAGGCCGGCGTTACAGTCGCGAATACGTGTTCGACGTGCTGGAAGCGCGCCGCACCGACCCTATCGACGACTCGGATTGGGAATCCGGCGATTTCCATTGCCGCGAACTGGCGCCCGGGGTGTACCTGCTCACCTACACCCTGCGGCAGGGCGCGCGGCTCACGCGTCGCAGCACGATCTGGCGGCGCGCGGACGGTGACTGGAAGATCGTGTTTCACCAGGGCACCGTGGTTGCGCCAACCTGATGCTGGCCACGCGCCTGAGGCGAGCGGAACCCGATGCGGGCGCAAGGGGATTGGAAAAGCTGGATTCCGGGTTCGCCCCTTCGGGCCGCCCCGGAATGACAACAAGAACTGGCTCCCGACACCGGATCAAAAGCCCTTCCGGGGCAAGCTCTGCGCCGGGACGACGCCAAGGATTGGCAACGACGACGCGCGGGGGTCAGGCCGCCGCCATCTGCTTCGGAATCGAATGATTCGTCCGCACGATGCGGTTGCCGGCATCAACGTACACCAGCCGCGGCTTGTGCAGCGCGGCCTCGGCGTCGGTCAGCGTCACGAACGCCGCGATGATGATCAGGTCGCCCGGCTGTGCGCGGTGCGCGGCGCTGCCGTTCACCGAGATGATGCCCGAGCCTTCCTCGGCGCGCAGCGCGTAGGTGACGAAACGCTCGCCGTTGTTGACATTCCACGCGTGGATCTGCTCGTACTCGCGGATGCCGGCCGCATCCAGCAGGTCGCCGTCGATCGCGATCGAACCCTCGTAATGCAGCTCCGAGTGGGTCACGGTCGCCCGATGGATCTTGCCTTTGAGCATGTTCAGTTGCATGGGATTCCTCCGGCGTCCGGATTGCCGAATGGCCGCATTATACCCGCTGGACGCCCCGTTTGCTGCACCGCACAAGCGACGTCGCGCACGGATTCAGTCGAACGCCAGGTTGTCGATCAGCCGCGTCTCGCCCAAGCGCGCCGCCACCAGCGCCATCAGGCCGGCGCGTTCGTCGTCGGCGGGGATGCCGAGATCCTCCGCGCGCCGCACCGCCGCATAATCCGGCACGAATCCCGCCCGCTCCAGCCTGCGGATTGCCGCGCCTTCGACCGCGGCGCGCGCGTGTCCCTCGACGAAGGATTCGCGCATCCACTCCAGCGTGGCGTGCAACTGCGGCGCGCGCGCGCGCTGCGCGGCATCGAGGTAGCGGTTGCGCGAGGACATCGCGAGACCATCGGCCTCGCGCACGATCGGGCCGACCATGACGTCGGTCGGCAAGGCGAGTTCGCGCACCAGCCTGCGCACCACCAGCGTCTGCTGCCAGTCCTTCGCGCCGAACATCGCGACGTCCGGCTCGACCATGCTCAGCAGCTTGGCGACCACCGTGGCGACGCCATCGAAATGCCCCGGCCGGTGCGCGCCTTCCAGCGTGTCGCCGACGTCCGGCACGTGGATGCGCAGCGCGTGATCGGGGCCGGACGGATACATCGTCTCGATGGTCGGCACGAACAGCAGGTCGCACTGGTGCTCGACCAGCCCGACGCTGTCCTCGGCCAGGGTGCGCGGATAGCGGGTGTAGTCCTCGTTCGGGCCGAACTGGGTGGGATTCACGAACACGCTGACCACCACGCGATCGGCGTGCCTGCGCGTCAATTCGACCAGCGAGAAATGGCCCGCGTGCAGGTTGCCCATCGTCGGCACGAAACCGACCCGCTGGCCTTCCTTGCGCCACGCCTGCACCACGGCGCGCAGCGAACGCAGGTCGGCGACGGTACGCATTCAGCGCGCGACCTGTTCGGGACCGGGGAAGCGCCCGGCGCGCACGTCTTCCACGTATGCGGCGAAGGCTTCGCGCACCGAGCCGCGCCCCGCCAGGAAATCCTTGCTGAACTTCGGACGGTGGCCCGGCGTGATGCCCAGCATGTCGTAGCTGACCAGCACCTGGCCGTCGCAATCGACGCCCGCGCCGATGCCGATGGTGGGGATCGGCACCTCGCGGGTGATCTCGGCCGCGAGCGCAGCCGGCATCGATTCCAGCACCAGCAGTTCCGCGCCCGCCTGCGCGACGGCGCGCGCGTGCTCGCGCAAGCGCGCCGCGGCATCGTCGGTCTTGCCCTGCATCCTGTAGCCGCCCAGCTTGTGCACCGACTGCGGGGTCAGGCCGAGGTGCGCGCACACCGGCACCTCGCGCTCGACCAGCGCGGCGATCACTTCGCACACCCAAGGCGCGCCGCCCTCCAGCTTCACCATCGCGGCGGCGCCTTCCTTCATCAGGCGCGCCGACGCGGCGAGCGCGGTGGCGGGATCGCGGAACTGCATGAACGGCAGGTCGACGATCATCAGCGTCGCTTCCAGCCCCCGCGCGACCAGCGAGGCGTGATAGACCATCTGGTCCAGCGTCACCGGCAGCGTGCTGGAATGCCCCTGCACCACCATGCCCAGCGAATCGCCGACCAGCGCGACGTCCACGCCGGCCGCTTCCATGTGCGCGGCGAAACTGGCGTCGTAACAGGTGAGCACCGCGATCTTCTCGCCGCGCGCCTTCATCGCGCGCAGGCCGGGAACCGTGACGGGTTTGCGCCGGGGTGCGTCGGCAGGCTGGGCGTACATGCGCGCGCTCCTTGGAAACACAGCATTATCGCCGCTTGCCGACCCGCAGCCAAGCAACATTCAAACCCCGCGCAAATCCCGCATCCTGAACCCGCTTGCGAACAGCGTGCCGACATACGCCAGCCCGCCCGCGCACACCAGCGCCGCGAGTTTCCACAGCCGCGTGACGATCCGTTCGTGGGTCCACTGCTGCCACGGCCACAGCCACAGGCCGACCCCGACCACCGCCAGCAGCGCTGCGCACGCCAACCCCATGCGCAGCCAATAGCGCGGCCAGCCCGGCTGGTGCTGATAGACACCCGCGCGTTTCAGGTATCGCCACAACAGCACGAACTGCAGGTAATTGGACACCGAACTCGCGATCGCCATGCCGAGGTGCAGGCCCGGCACCCGTGCGATGCCTTCCAGCCACGGCAATTGTTTCAGCGATGCCGGCGCCCACAGTTCGAACAACAACGCGATCAATGCGAAATTCGCGACCATGTTCACGACCAGCGCGATCACGCCGGCACGCACGGGCGTCCTGGTGTCCTGCCGCGAATAGAACGCCGGCAGCAGCGTGCGCGTCAACGCGATCGCCGGAACGCCCGCGCCCATCCCGACGATCGCGATCGCGGTCATGTGGCTGTCGAAGGCGTTGAAATGCCCGTTCTGGAAGAACGCGGCGACCACCGGCTCGGCCAGCAGCAGCAGCCCGCACATCGCGGGCAGCGCGATCAAGAGCGTGGTGCGCAGGCCCCAGTCCAGCGCGCGCGAGAAACCTTCCCGATCCGCGGTGACATGGTGGCGTGACAGCGCCGGCAGGATCACGGTGCCCAGCGCGACCCCGAACACGCCGAGCGGAAGCTCCAAAAAGCGCGTGGCCTGGTACAGCCACGTTTGCGAACCGGTGACCAACAGCGACGCGACCACGGTATCCAGCAGCAGGTTGAGCTGCGCCACCGACGAGCCGAACAGGGTCGGCAGCATCAGGCGCATGATCTTGCGCACCTGCGGGTGGCGCCAGCCCCAGCGCGGCAGCGCCAGCAGATCCAGCCGCCGTACCGAGGGCAGCAGGAACAGCAACTGCAAAATCCCCGCCGCCAGCACCGCCCAGCCCAGCGCCTCGATCGGCACCGCCAGATAATGCGACCCCCACAAAGCACCTGCGATCAAGCACAGGTTGAGGATCACCGGCGCCAGCGCCGGCAGCGCGAACTGGTGGAAGCTGTTGAGCACGCCGCCGCACAACGCGGTCAACGACACGAACAGCAGGTAGGGAAACGTCAGCCGCAGCAGCTTGATCGTCAGGTCGAACTTGTGCGGCTCGTCCAGCGCGCCCGGCGCGAAACCCGTCGCCACCTGCGGCGCGAAGATCAGCCCCAGCGCCACCACCAGCAACAGCACGCCACCCAGCGTGCCGGTGACGCGCGCCGTCAGTTCCTTCAATTGCGCGTGGCTGCCGGTTTCCTTGACCTCGGTGAAGACCGGCACGAACGCGGTCGAGAACGAACCCTCCGCGAACATCCGGCGCATGAAGTTGGGGATGCGGAACGCGATGACGAACGCGTCGGTGGCGGCGCCCACCCCGAACACATGGGTGATCGCGATGTCGCGCGCGAGGCCCAGCACGCGCGAGATCATGGTCATGCTGCTGAACGAGAACACCCCGCGCAGCAGGCTGGGGGATTTGGACATTCCGGACAGTGCGGATTTCATCCCCCATCCCCCGCCACTTGCCCCCCGTAACGATTGACTGACACCCGCATTCCCGTGATACTAGCGGGCTTCGTTCCGCCATTATTTCCCGGAGTCACCCCGTGGCCAACATCCAGTCCGCCAAGAAGCGCGCCCGCCAGGCCGAAGCCAACCGCATGCGCAATGCCAGCCAGCGCTCGATGCTGCGCTCCTCGATCCGCAAGGTACTGAAGGCCATCGAGGCCAAGGACAAGGCCGGCGCGGAAGCCGCTTGGAAGGCCGCCCAGCCGGTGCTCGACCGCTACGCCAGCCGCGGGCTGATCCACAAGAACAAGGCCGCCCGCCACAAGAGCCGCCTCACCGCGCACATCAAGGCGATCGGCTGAGCCAGCCGCTCTCGCAGTCCCGAAAAAGCCGGCGCCAGCCGGCTTTTTCTTTGCGGCCTTTCCCTTCTCCCTTCGGGAGAAGGTGGCCCGCAGGGCCGGATGAGGGTTCGGTTCTACGCAACGCTCACTGCTGCTGGTCACGCAATTTCGCGCGAGCCTCGTACCCTCACCCCTGCCCCTCTCCCGGCGGGAGAGGGGTCCCAGATCGAGAGCCGCCCCAGCCTTCACGTCGACTCCCCGGCTTCGGCCTTGCGCTCGTCGAAGAACCGCTGCACCGCGACGCACACTTCGCGCGTGCCGATGCGTTCCGCGGCCGAGATCGCGAACCACGGCGCATGCCAATGCAATCGCTCGATGATGTCGCGCGCTTTCGCGTCGCGCTCTTCCGGCGCCCACAGGTCGATCTTGTTCAGCAGCAGCCAGCGCGGACGTTGCAGCAATTCGGGATCGTGGCGTTGCAGTTCGCCTTCGATGATCCGCACCTGTTCGACCGGATCGGCGCCATCCAGCGGCGCGACATCCACCAGGTGCAGCAGCAGGCTGGTGCGCGAAACGTGCTTCAGGAACTGGATGCCGAGGCCCGCGCCTTCGGCCGCGCCTTCAATCAAACCGGGAATGTCGGCCACCACGAAACCCTGCGACGGCCCCACGCTGACCACGCCGAGGTGCGGCTGCAGGGTCGTGAACGGGTAATCCGCGACCCGCGGCGTCGCCGCGGAAACCGCGCGGATGAAGGTGCTCTTGCCTGCGTTCGGAAACCCGAGCAGGCCGACGTCGGCCAGCACCTTCAGTTCCAGCTTCAGTTCGCGTTCTTCGCCCGGCGTGCCCGGCGTGAAGCGGCGCGGCGCGCGGTTGGTGGAGCTCTTGAAGTGGATGTTGCCAAGGCCGCCCTTGCCGCCCTGCGCGACCAGCAACTTCTGGCCGTGCGCGGTCAGGTCGCCGATGACCTCGTCGGTATCGACGTTGATCACGGTGGTGCCGACCGGGACGCGGATCACGGTGTCCTCGCCGCCGCGCCCGTACATGTCGCTGCCCATGCCGTTCTGGCCGCGCTGCGCCTTGAACTGGCGCTGGTGGCGAAAGTCGATCAGCGTGTTCAGCCCTTCATCGGCAATCAGCCACACGCTGCCGCCATCCCCGCCGTCGCCGCCGTTGGGCCCGCCGAACGGAATGAACTTCTCGCGCCGGAAACTGGCGCAGCCGTCCCCGCCGTTGCCGGCCTGCACCTTGATGATGGCTTCGTCGACGAATTTCATTGAGACGGGAATCGGGAATGGAGAATCGGGAATCGGGACAGCCGGCACATGGTACGGGATCGCTGTTGCTTCAACGATTCCCCATTCCCGATTCCCGATTCCCGTACAGACGAAAAGCCCCGCTCGAAGCGGGGCCTTCCAGATAGCGTTGTCGGACCGCTTCAGCCTGCAACCACATTCACCGTGCGCTGGCTCTTCGGGCCCTTGACGGTGAATTCCACCTTGCCGTCCACCAGTGCGTACAGCGTGTGGTCGCGGCCGAGGCCGACGCCGACGCCCGGATGGAACTGGGTGCCGCGCTGGCGCACGATGATGTTGCCGGCTTCGACGGCCTGGCCGCCGTACAGCTTGACACCGAGGTATTTCGGATTGGAGTCGCGGCCGTTGCGCGAGGAACCTACGCCCTTTTTGTGTGCCATGGCGGCTTCTCCTTACTTGCTGCCACCGGCGATGCCGGTGATCTCGATTTCGGTGTAATGCTGCCGGTGGCCCATCTGCTTGCGATGGTGCTTGCGGCGGCGGAATTTCACGATGCGCACCTTGTCGGCGCGGCCGTGGTTGCGCACCTTGGCGGTGACGCTGGCGCCCGCGACGTTCGGGGTGCCGACGGTGACGGTGTCGCCTTCGCCGACCAGCAGCACGTGGTCGAAGGTCACCGCGGCATCGGGCTCGGCATCCAGTTTTTCGACGCGCAGGACGGCGCCTTGCTCGACGCGGTACTGGTGACCGCCGGTAAGAATGACTGCGTACATGGTTTCGGCTCTCTGATTCTGTCGTTATTCTGGGTCGATCGGGCGCGATCCGATGCGCTCGAACCGGCAATTCTAGCGTGATTTCAGGCGATTGGGCAAGACGTGACTTGGGGCCAGCCGCGGAATATCGCGGACTGGGCCATCCAACACACGACGCCACGCGCCGAACGACTGCAAGCGGAGCAGCCGTTATTTGCTGCTCGTCCCAGGCACCACCGAGGATTTCGGCGCCGGGCACTTGCCTTGTGCGTCCAGTACGCCCTGCTGCGTGAGCAGCGCGACCGTTGCTTGCGCATGCTCCTGGCCCCACTTTTGGCCGATCTGCATGCTCTGCTGCATGATCAACGGCATCTGTTGGAGCACCTTCTGACCGAGCGGCGAACGGTAGAACTTCTCCAAGCCTTCAACGTCCGCAGTGGTGAAATGCTGCTGATAGACCGGAACCACCCGGTTCATAAGCTCGTCGATGCCTTGGGGGCCACCGAATGCGGCTTCCAATTTGTCTTGCGGCACGCAGGGAAACCCCCGGGCAATCATCGCGGTCATCTGATCCATCATTTGGGTCATCAAGTGTTTGGTGCCCATCGTGCCCATCAACTCACGCACCTGCTGCGCACTGGCGCCGCCACTCTGGGCCGCAGCCGCTGGGGCCGCATGCACCTGCGGACTACCCAAAACCAGCATCACGACAGCAGCGGATGCAACCAATGCTTTGCCGAGTTTCATTCGAACCCCCAAGTCTGGAAAACGTAGCCGATCGACCGTATATCGGTCGGGTCGCTATAGTAACGGGCTTTGCCGCACGCATTTCCATGGACACCATCCGCATCCGCGGCGCCCGCACCCACAACCTCAAGAGCATCGACCTCGACCTGCCGCGCGACCAGTTGATCGTCATCACGGGCCTGTCGGGTTCGGGCAAGTCCTCGCTCGCGTTCGACACGCTGTACGCCGAGGGCCAGCGGCGCTACGTCGAGTCGCTGTCGTCGTACGCGCGGCAGTTCCTGTCGATGATGGAGAAGCCCGACGTCGATCACATCGAAGGCTTGTCGCCGGCGATTTCCATCGAGCAGAAATCGACCTCGCACAACCCGCGTTCGACGGTCGGCACGATCACCGAGATCCACGATTACCTGCGCCTGCTGTACGCGCGCGTGGGCACGCCGCGCTGCCCCACGCATGGCACGCCGCTGGCCGCGCAGACGGTCAGCCAGATGGTCGATGCGACGCTGGCGCTGCCGGAAGCCAAGCGCTTCATGCTGCTGGCGCCGGTGATCCGCGAGCGCAAGGGCGAGCACGTGCAGGTGTTCGAGCAGTTGCGTGCGCAGGGCTTCGTGCGCGCACGCGTCGATGGCACGGTGTACGACCTCGACGCGGTGCCGGCGCTGGGCCTGCGCATCAAGCACACCATCGAGGCGGTGATCGACCGCTTTCGCCCGCGCGCGGACCTGAAGCAGCGCCTGGCCGAATCGTTCGAGACCGCGCTGCGCCTGGGCGAAGGTTTGGCGATCCTCGTGGATCTCGACGACGCGAAAGCGCCGGAACAACTGTTCTCGTCGCGCTATTCCTGTCCGCAGTGCGACTACTCGCTGCCGGAGCTCGAGCCGCGGCTGTTCTCGTTCAACTCGCCGGTCGGCGCGTGTCAGACCTGCGATGGCCTGGGCGTCACGCAATTCTTCGATCCCGCGCGCGTGGTCGCGCACCCGGAACGCTCGCTGGCGGACGGCGCGGTGCGCGGATGGGACCGGCGCAATCCGCATTTCTTCCAGATGATCCACTCGCTGGCCGCACACTACGGTTTCGACGTGGACACGCCGTGGCGCAAGCTGCCGAAGAAAACGCAGGATGCCATCCTCGGCGGCTCGGGTGACGAAGCGATCCGCTTCCAGTACCTCGGCCATGGCGGAGGCGGCGCGGTCACGCGCAAGCACCGCTTCGAAGGCATCATCCCGAACCTCGAACGCCGCTACCGCGAAACCGATTCCAACATGGTGCGCGAGGAACTGGCGCGCTTCATCAGCGAACGGCCCTGCCCCGAATGCCACGGCGAACGCCTGAACCTGTCCGCGCGCAACGTGTTCGTGGGCGAGAAGAACCTGCCGTCGCTTTCGGCGCTGGCGATCAGCGATGCGCGCACGTTCATCGATGGCCTGAAGCTCGCCGGCTGGCGCGGCGAAATCGCGGCACGCATCGTCAAGGAAATCCGCGAACGCCTGCGGTTCCTCATCGACGTCGGGCTCGATTACCTGACGCTCGATCGCAAGGCCGATTCGCTGTCGGGCGGCGAAGCGCAGCGCATTCGCCTCGCTTCGCAGATCGGCGCGGGGCTGGTCGGCGTGATGTACGTGCTGGACGAGCCGTCGATCGGCCTGCACCAGCGCGACAACGAACGCCTGCTGGGCACCCTGACGCGTCTGCGTGACCTCGGCAACACCGTGATCGTGGTCGAGCACGATGAAGACGCGATGCGTCACGCCGATCGCATCATCGACATCGGCCCCGGCGCGGGCGTGCACGGTGGCGAAGTGATCGCACAGGGAACGATCGACGACATCCTCAAGGAACCGCGTTCGCTGACCGGGCAATACCTGTCAGGAAAGCGCAGCATCGATGTCCCGCAACTGCGCCGTCAGCCCGACCCCAAGCGCGTGCTGAAACTGAAGGGCGCGCACGGCAACAACCTGCAGCACGTCGATCTCGAAATCCCGGCTGGCCTGTTCACCTGCATCACCGGCGTGTCGGGCTCCGGCAAATCCACGCTGATCAACGACACGCTGTTCCGGATCGCGGCGGTGGAATTGAACGGCGCGTCCGCGCAACCCGCGCCGTACGACGCGATAGAAAAACTCGACCTGTTCGACAAGGTGCTGGACATCGACCAGTCGCCGATCGGGCGCACGCCGCGTTCGAACCCGGCGACGTACACCGGCGTGTTCACGCCGCTGCGCGAACTGTTCGCGCAGGTGCCCGAGGCGCGCGCGCGCGGCTACCAGGCCGGCCGCTTCAGCTTCAACGTCAAGGGCGGCCGCTGCGAAGCCTGCGAAGGCGATGGACTCATCAAGGTCGAGATGCACTTCCTGCCGGACGTGTACGTGTCGTGCGACGTCTGCCACGGCAAGCGCTACAACCGCGAGACGCTGGAAATCCTGTACAAGGGCTACACCATCGCCGACGTGCTGGACATGACGGTCGAACAGGCGCACGAGGTGTTCGCGCCGGTGCCGCAGATCGCACGCAAGCTGGAAACGCTGATCGACGTGGGACTCGGCTACATCAAGCTCGGCCAGAGCGCAACCACGCTGTCGGGCGGCGAAGCGCAGCGCGTGAAGCTGTCCAAGGAACTGTCGCGCCGCGACACCGGCAACACGCTGTACATCCTCGACGAACCCACCACCGGCCTGCACTTCCACGACATCGAACAACTGCTGCGCGTGCTGCATCGCCTCGTCGATGGCGGCAGCACCGTGGTGGTCATCGAACACAACCTCGACGTCATCAAGACCGCCGACTGGATCATCGACCTCGGCCCCGAAGGCGGCGCCGGCGGCGGGCGTATCATCGCCACCGGCACGCCGGAAGACATCGCGGCGACGAAGGATTCCTACACCGGGCAGTTCCTCGCGCCGGTGCTCAACGGCGCGGTGGTGAAGGCGCAGCGCAAGAAGAAGCGCGCGTAAGAGCAATCCATCCGCAAATGAACGCCAATGAACGCAAATAGAGCAGATACTCTGAATTCCATTTGCGTTGATTTGCGTTCATTCGCGGACAATCGCTCTTGCTTGATCCATGTACGAAACGTCATGACCGGGGAAAAGAAGCCGTCCGCAAAGTACGCAAAGGACGCGAAAGCAGATCACTTCACTTTGCACCTTTTGCGTATTTCGCGTCCTTCGCGGACAAATGCTCTCAAATGACCATGGCAACGAAAACCAAATCGAAGAAGCATGCACCCGCCAAGGTCGCGCAGCCCATGCCTGACGCCGCGGCGCCAACGCACGCGCTCGCCGTAATCCCCCTGCACGTACGCTGGCGCGATCTCGACGCCTTCAACCACGTCAACAATTCCTCGTACCTGACCTATCTCGAGGAATCACGCCTGCAATGGCTGCGCCAGGTGCCGGGCGAGTGGTTCAACGCGCACGCAATGCCGGTGATGGCGGCGGTGGAACTGCACTACCGCAAGCCCATCGAATGGCCCGCCGAGATCGACGTGCTGCTTTCCTGCGAACGGCTGGGCAATTCGTCGATGACCCTCGGCAACCGCATCGTCGATCGCAACGATCCCGCCTGCGTGTACGCCGAGGGCAACGTGGTGATGGTGTGGGTCGATCCGGCTACCGGCACACCGGTGCCATTGCCGCAGGCGATCAGGACAGCCTGCTCGCTGTAGGAGCGCGCCGGCGTGCAGCGCCGTCTTTTTCTTTTGCGCGCGATGTACACCGCGGCGAAGCCGCCATCCATGGCCAAGAACTCCATGGTCACGAGCACGCTCGCTCCTACGTGCGGGACGCGTGTTGCTCTTCCAGCGTCAACGCCACCTTGTCGCGCAGGTACACCGGCAATGCCTGTTCCGGCGGCACGCCCTTGCCCGCCGCAAACAGCGGCGCGGCGAGACGCGCGACATCGCAAGCCTGCGGATAACGATCGCCATCGGCCCAGCGCGGGAGTGACGGCAGACGCGCGCGTATCGCGTCGCCGTAGGCGCTCCAGCCGGTGCCGAGCACGTTCCATGCTTCGGCTTGCGGCAGGATCAGGTCGGACGCCGCAAGCACATGTTCCAGGCCCAGCGGCTCGACCAATCCATTGGCGCCATACTGGAACGTACCCGCGTAGATTTCCTCGCGGCGCGCATCGATCACGGCGAGGATCGCCGCGCCATTCTTCAGCGCCTGCATCGCCAATGCGGCCAGTGACGACACCGGCACCACGGGAATGTCGAGCGCCAGCGCCAATCCCTGCGCGACCGAAATGGCCAGCCGCACGCCGGTGAAGGCGCCGGGCCCGCGCCCCACCGCAATCGCGTCGAGCTGCTTGCGGACGATGCCGGCTTCGGCGAGCAACGACTCCGCCATCGGCAGCACCAGTTCGGCGTGCCGGCGCGGCGCGAGTTCGGTGCGGTCGATCAGCGCATCGCCGTGCAGCAGCGCGACCGAACAGGCTTCCGTGGCGGTTTCAATGGCGAGCAGGTTCATGCGTGCATTTTCGCATCCGCGGTGAAGAATCGCTGCACATCGGCCAATTCGCGCGTCCGCGGCATCGGCGGCAACGATGCCAGGAACAGTTTGCCGTAGGCCCTGGTGCCGATGCGCGGATCGCAGAGCACCAACACGCCGCGATCGTGCACATCGCGGATCAAACGCCCTGCGCCCTGCTTCAACGCGATCGCCGCGGCCGGAATCTGCCAGTCGCGAAACGGATTGCCGCCCGCGCGGCGCACCGCGTCCAGACGCGCCTGCAACACCGGATCGTCGGGCGACGCGAACGGCAGCTTGTCGATCACCACGCAGCTCAACGCTTCGCCCGCGACATCCACGCCTTCCCAGAAACTCGCCGCACCCAGCAGCACGCCGTTGCCGGAATCGCGGAAGTCCGACAGCAACTGGTGGCGCGGCGCGGTGCCCTGCACGAATAGCGGCCACGGCGCATCCGCGAGGAGATCGGCCGCGAGTTTCAACGCGCGGTGCGAGGTGAACAGCAGGAACGCGCGGCCCTTCGACGCTTCCAGCACCGGCCGCACGGTTTCGATCACGCGCTGCGTGTAATCGCGCGCGGCCGGCTCCGGCAGGCCTTGCGGCAGCCAGCACAGCGCCTGGTGCGGGTAGTCGAACGGACTGCCGAGATCCAGCGTGACCGGATCGACCAGGCCCATCTGGCGCGTGAAGTGATCAAAGTGTCCCGCGACTGCCAGCGTCGCCGAGGTGTGGATCCACGCCGCGTCGGTCGCCGCGCGCAACGTCTGCAACTGCGGGGCGAGATCGAGCGGCGTCGCGCTCAATTCGAAACCGCGCTCCGACAATTCGTACCAGCGCACCTCGTCCTCGCCGTCGCGGCCGGCGATGCGCTGCAGGCGCTGGTCCAGCACCACGCAACGCGCGTGCACGCTGGCGAGGCCCTTGGAGCGTTCGGCCTGGCCCGTCAACACGCCCGCCAGGTCGCCCAACGCATCGCCGAGATTTTCCAGCGCCTCCGCTGCGCCCGCATCGGCTTCCAGTTGCGCGAACGCACCGCGCTTGGGCAACGCATCGAACGCCAGGCGCGCCTTGCGCACCGCGTCGTTCACAGAATCCAGCGCCGGTTGCAGCAACGCCAGCGCACCCGGCTGGCCTGCGCATTCGGCCAGCGTGTCGGCGGCGAGTTCGGTCACCTGCCGCGCGCTGACGCCGACCGAAAAATACTGGCCGGCAAGTTCCGGCAACTGGTGCGCTTCGTCGAGGATGTAGGCGTCGGCTTCGGGCAGAATCGAACCGAAGCCTTCGCGCCTCAACGCCAGGTCGGACAGCAACAGGTGATGGTTCACCACCACCAGGTCCGCGTCCTGCGCGCGCCGGCGCGCCTTGAACACGAAGCAGTCGTCGTAGAACGGACATTCGGTGCCGAGGCAGTTTTCCGCGGTGGACGTGACGCGCGGCCACAGCGGCGAGCCTTCCGGCACCTCGGCCAGTTCCGCGCGATCGCCGCTGCGGGTGCGCGTGGCCCACTCGCGAATCTTTTGCAAGTCTTCCAGTTGCGCGCGCGACTTGAATTGGCCCAACTCGACCGTCTGCTGCAACCGATACTTGCAGAGATAATTGGCGCGGCCCTTCAACAATGCGACGTCGGCCTTCACGCCAAGCACCTTCATGACCCGCGGCAGGTCGCGATGGAACAACTGGTCCTGCAGGTTGCGCGTGCCGGTCGAGATGATCACGCGCTTGCCCGACAACAGCGCTGGAACCAGATAGGCGAAGGTCTTGCCGGTGCCGGTGCCGGCCTCGACCACCAGCGCGTCGCCGGACGCGATCGCTTCGGTGACGGCATCGGCCATGCGCTGCTGCGTTTCGCGCGGCGCGAAATTCGGCACCTCGCGCGCGAACGGCCCGTCCGCGCCGAGCAGCGCGGAGGCATCCTGCGAATCAGTGGTCACGGCCATCCAGCAAGTATCGCGGAGCGTGGGCGCGTGCGAAACCGCAGGCTCCGCGGCCGGTCCGGCGCCGGCGGCAATCTTCTATCATCCGCGTTTGCATCGCCGCCGGAGCCGAACATGGATCGCCGCGATTTCCTGAAGACCGCCAGCCTATCGGCGCTGACGGCGGGTCTCGCACCCGCCGCGGCGACACTGGCGCGCGGGCCATCCATGCACCGGTCGGGCGCCTCGCCGGCCGCAGGCGCCGACGGCAAGGCCGACTACACGTTGCGCATCGCGCCCGGCGTGCTGGAACTGGGCCCCGAGAAATTCGTCTCGACCACGCTCTACAACGGCGATTTCCCCGGCCCGCTGCTGCGCTTCAAGCAGGGCCGGCGCACCGTCGTCGACCTTTTCAACGACACCGACCACGACGAGCAGGTGCACTGGCACGGCCAATACCTGCCGGACAGCGTGGACGGCGCCGACGAGGAACATACGCCGCCGGTGCCCGCGCACGGCCATCGCCGCATCGTGTTCACGCCGACGCCGGCCGGGTTGCGCTTCTACCACACGCACGTGCGCGCCGGCGCCGACCTGTCGCGCGGGCTCTACACCGGTCTTGCCGGCCCGGTCTTCATCGAACCCAAGCGCGACCCCGGCGCGTACGACCGCGAAGTGTTCCTGACGCTGAAGGAATTCCTGCCCTACCTCACGCGCATGGACAACGACATTCCGTTCATGGCGCCGGAAGGCATGGAACTCGATCTGGTCACCATCGCCGCACACGCGGACCCCAATGCCGGCGCAGTACCGCCGGGTTACGAACTGGCCTACGGCGCGTTCGCGATCAACGGCAAGATGCTGGGACACGGCGAACCGATCCGGGTCAGGCGCGGCGAGCGCGTGCTGCTGCACGTGATCAACGCCAGCGCCACCGACAATCGCAGCCTCGCGCTGCCCGGCCATGTGTTCAAGGTCATCGCGCTGGACGGCAACCCGGTGCCGCATCCCGTCGAAGTGCCGGTGCTGTGGCTGGGCGCCGCCGAACGCGTATCCGCGATCGTCGAGATGAACCATCCCGGCGTGTGGGTGCTCGGCGAGACCATCGACGCCGACCGCGAAGGCGGCATGGGCGTCGTGGTCGAGTACGCGGGCGCGAGCGGCGATCCGCAATGGCAGGCGCCGCCTGCGTTCAAGTGGGACTACCGCCTGTTCGCCGATCCCTCGCGCAAGCCGCGCAAGGTGGATGAAGTGATCGACATGCTGATCACCGCACGCCAAAGCGCCGTTGACGGATTCGACGCGTATGCAATCAACGGCGTGCCCTACGACTGGAAAACCATGCCGGTCACGCGCAAGCTGAAGTTCGGCCGGCACTACCGCCTGCGTTTCCGCAACGCCAGCGGCGACATCCATCCGCTGCACCTGCACCGCCACAGCTTCGAACTGGTCAACCTGCACGGCCAGCCGACTGCGGGCGTGATGAAGGACGTGGTGCTGGTGCCGCCGTTCCAGACCGCCGAGGTCGATTTCACCGCGGACCAGCCCGGACTCACGCTGTTCCATTGCCACATGCAGCAGCACATGGACTACGGTTTCATGGCGCTGTTCGAGACCGCCTGACTTGTTGGCGAACCCGCGCTGAACGGCACACTACGGCCTTACACGCCCCGATTACATTTCCGCGCGTACGCTGGTGCCTCTTCACACGGCAGACACCGCATACGGAGGAAACATGAAGAAGTTGCTGGCAATGGGTATCGCGGGCGCGCTCGCGGCCGGATTTGCATTCACCGCGTTCGCGCAAGGCGGCGCGGGCAACGAAGTGAGCACCGCCCACGCCCACGCGCTGATGGCGCAGAACGCCAAGACCATCACCGAAGCCCACGCGCACCTGCACCACGTGATCAACTGTCTCGTCGGTCCCAAGGGCGCGGGTTTCGATGCCCAGGCCGAGGATCCCTGCAAGGGCCAGGGCAACGGCGCGATCACCGATTCCGCGAATGACCAGGCCATGCACGGCAAGCTGCAGAACGCGCTGGCCGACGCCCAAAGCGGATTGAAGTCGGATTCGCTGGACGGCGTGCACGCGGATGCCGCGAAAGCGGCGGCCGCATTGGGTGCCACGCCGACACAGAAGCCCAAGGGCAGCTACAGCTGGTAGGCAACCGGGCATTGAGTCAACCCGCGCCATCACGACGGAAAGGAATACCAGCGTGGCAAAACCTGTTGCCGTCGGGAAACCGGCAGGAATAAAGCCGGAGCCGACCCCGAACCCATCCGGCCACGGCGAAACGTGCACGCTGGTGCTGCAGGGCGGCGGCGCGCTCGGCGCCTACCAGGCTGGCGTGTACGAGCAGATGGACGCGCACGGCCTCCATCCGGACTGGGTTGCCGGCGTGTCGATCGGCGCCATCAACGCCGCGATCATCGCCGGCAACCCGCCGGAGCGCCGCGTGGCGCGCCTGCGCGAGTTCTGGGAGCTGGTGACTTCGCGGCTGCGCTACATCACGATGCCGGCCGGAACCGTGGGTGAAGCGCGGGAACTCGTGAACGAAACACGTGCGGCTCTCGTGGCCGCCTTCGGCGTGGAGGGATTCTTCGAACCGCGCATCCCGCCCGCGCCGCTGCAGTGGCCCGGGATGCCGGGCGCCCTGAGTTACTACGACACCGCGCCACTTCGGAAAACCCTCGAACGGCTGATCGATTTCGACCTCATCAACACCCGTGATGCGCGCCGCAAGGTGCGCCTGTCGGTGGGCGCGGTCGACGTGGCCACCGGCAACTACCGCTATTTCGACTCGGCCACGCCCGGCGATGGCGGACGCATCGACGCGCGCCACATCATGGCCAGCGGCGCGCTGCCGCCCGGATTCCCGCCGGTCGAAATCGACGGCGAGCATTACTGGGACGGCGGCCTCGTCTCCAACACGCCGCTGCAGTACGTGCTGGCACGGCCGTCGGCGCACGACATGCTGGTGGTGCAGGTCGATCTCTTCAGCGCACGCGGGCCGCTGCCCGAGAACCTCAACGAAGTCGCCGAACGGGTGAAGGACATCCGTTTTTCCAGCCGCACCCGCCTCAACACCGACCAGGCAAAGCATCTGCACGATCTCGGCGAAGCCGCGCGCCGGCTGGCAGCCAAACTGCCCGCAGCCTTCGCCGACGACCCCGACCTGGCGCGGCTGACGAGCCTGAGCGCACCCGGCGCACTCACCGTCATGCACCTCATCTACCGCAGCGCGCACCACGAGAGCCAATCGAAGGACTACGAGTTTTCGCGCCAGTCGATGCTGGAGCGCTGGCAAAAGGGCGCCGCCGACATGCGGATCAGCCTGGAGCATCCGCGTTGCGCCGCGCGCAGCCGCGAGCCCGGCAGCATCACGGTGCTCGACCTGACCCCGCAGGCGCATCCCCGCAAGACCGGCAGGGAACCCGCATGAAGCTTGTCGACGCACTCGGGCACGCCGCGCAGCGCGTGGCGGGCGCATCTCTCCATTGCACAAAGGACGCACATCATGAAACAACTGCAAGACAAGATCGCCATCGTCACGGGTTCCGCCAGCGGGCTCGGCAAGGCCATCGCCACGTTGTACGCGAAGGAAGGCGCGAAGGTCGCGATTGCCGACCTCAACCGACAGGCCGCCGACGCGACCGCCGCAGAACTGAAGAAAGCCGGCGGCCAGGCCATCGGCATCGGGATGGACGTGACCGATGAGGCCGCAGTGAATGCCGGCGTCGATGCCGTCGTGAACAACTGGGGCAGGATCGACGTGCTGGTCAGCAACGCCGGGATCCAGATCGTGCACCCGCTGGAGCAGTTCTCGCTGGCGGAGTGGAAGAAACTGCTCGCGATCCACCTCGACGGCGCGTTCCTCACCACCAAGGCCTGCCTCCCGCACATGTACCGGCAGGGCAGCGGCAGCGTGATCTACATGGGTTCGGTGCACTCCAAGGAAGCCTCGCTGCTGAAGGCGCCCTACGTGACCGCCAAGCACGGCCTGATCGGCCTCGCCAAGGTGGTCGCCAAGGAAGGCGCGGCGCATGGCGTGCGCGCCAACGTGATCTGCCCCGGTTTCGTGCGCACGCCGCTGGTCGAGAAACAGATTCCCGAGCAGGCCGCGGCACTCCATATCAGCGAAGACGAAGTCATCAGGAAGGTGATGCTGAAGGACACCGTCGATGGCGAATTCACCACCGTCGATGACATCGCCAACGTGGCGCTGTTCTTCGCGGCGTTTCCGACCAATGCACTCACCGGCCAGTCGCTGGTGGCAAGCCACGGCTGGTTCATGCAGTGATGTGTACCTGGTCGCGGCGCGCCGATCCGCCGCTACGGGTGGCTCGTGGCCGCCGGCGCAGGAACGTCGGCCCGGCGATCCTGCAGGCGGCGGCGCAACGATTCCGCATAGGTCGCGGCACGGTCCTGCAGCAACGGATCGGCGGACGGTTCGATGCCGCGCGGCAACACCAGCGGATCGAAACTGATGTCGCGGCACACGCCGATGCGTTGCGGCTGGCTGGACACGATCACCAGGGTACCGGCATCGACGTGCGGCCGCTCCGCCGGCCATGCGACGGATGCGTCATCGATCGCATCGCCGGGCGCGGCCAGCGTGACGATCAACCGCCACTTCAACGGCGCGTGGGCCAGACGCTTGCGCAGGTCGGACTCGAGAAAGTCGGAGGCATCGGCCGGGGCCGCATGGTCGTCCGCAGCGGCCTGTGGCACCATGCTCCAGCGCACCGCCTGTCTTTGGCCATGTGCGTCCACGAAGTAAAACGCATCGAGGCTGTTGTAACGCACCGTTGCATAGCTGGCCGACGGCGGTGTGGTCTGGTCCCAGATCCGGAACGCGTTGGCCTTCGGATGCAACGCGAAGAATGCAGCCAGCTTTTTCGGATCGGGCTCGCCAGTCGCAACGACCGGCTGCTGTGCTTGCAGGAATTCGTAGTTTTCCGCGGGCGTTGCCACCGGGAACGCCGGCACCGCATTCATGGCGGTGCGCCATTGCCGGCCATCGGCCTGCAGGAAATCCAGCGCCATGCCGCGGATCGGCGTGCCGTCATCCCACGCATACGGATTGGTGCCGGGGATCGACAGGCGTCCGATCACCGGCGTGCGCTCACCCGGCGCGAAGACCTGCGCCGTCGAGTAACGCGCGGCCGCGCCGCTGCTGGCGAAGTAGCCGGAAACGCACACACCCTTGGCGTGGTTGCGGCGCCGCCCCGGAAACACGCCGCCGTTCTTCTGGAACTGGTTGACGATCCGGTTCGCCGTGGGCTGGCGTGCATCCGGTGGATCGCCTGCGCCCGCGACGCCGGTCACGGCGAGCAACCCGACGATCAACCATGTCCAGCGAACCAACATCGCGACTCCCTGCTGCGCACGCCTGCACACGCGCGACATGCGTCGTGGACGATTCTACGCCGCGCGCGGCGAGCGGCCGATACCTGACCTGGATCAGCGTAACATGCATGGAATTTGGCAAGACTTGGCTGTTCCAGACCTGGCCATCACCATGCCCACACGTTATCCTGGTGTTTCCACCAATATCCTCGACGCGATCGGCGACACGCCGCTGCTCGAGATCGACGGCGTGTTCGCCAAGTGCGAGTTCCTGAACCCGTCGGGTTCCATCAAGGCGCGCATCGCGAAGTACATCGTGGAACGCGCCGAGCAGACCGGCGCGCTGAAGCCCGGCGACACCATCGTCGAAGCGACCAGCGGCAACACCGGCAACGCGTTCTCGATGGTGGCCGCGGTCAAGGGCTACCGCATGATCGTGGTGATGCCCGAAGGGCTGTCCAGTGAGCGCGTCGCGATCTCGCGCGCCTACGGCGCCGAGGTGTTGTTCTGCGGCACCTTCCACGTCAACGCTGCGCTGGAACGCGCGCGCGAACTCGGCCGGCAACCCGGCTTCTTCTTCCCCGGCCAGTTCGAGAACGAATGGAACGTGGACGAGAACCGCGAAATCCTCGGCCCCGAAATCCTCTCGCAACTGCCGGATGGCCGCGTGCCGGATGCCTTCGTGCACGGCGTCGGCACCGGCGGCACGCTGATCGGCGTCGGCCAGGCCTTCCGCAAGGTGAACCCGAACGTGCGGCTGTTCGCGATGGAACCGTCGGAATCGCGCACCATCCTGTGCGGCGAGGTCGCGCTGCACCAGATCGAAGGCATCTCGGACGGCTTCGTGCCCGGCATCTTCGCGCACCATCGCGAACTGGTGAACGACACCACCAGCGTGGCGAGCGACGAGGCGGTGGCCGAAATGCGCAAGCTCGCGCGCACCCGCGGCCTGTTCTGCGGCCCGAGTTCGGGCGCGCACCTGCTCGCCGCGCAACGCATCCGCACGCAGCATCCGGAATTGAAGACCGTGGTCACGATCCTCGACGACGAAGGCGAAAAATACCTGCACGACTTCTTCATGCACCCCGCGCCCGGCGCCGACCGGCCGGTGCCGTTCCACTGATCCGGCCATGCTGCTGTTCGACGCCCTGAGCCCCGCCCCGCGCGCGCTGCGGATGTACCTCGCGGAAAAGGGGTTGACGTTGCCGACGCGGCAGGTCGACGTGTTCACCGGCGAAAACCGGCAGGCGCCTTATCTTGCGCACAACCCGGCCGGGCAGACACCGGCGTTGCTGCTGGACGACGGCGCCTGCATCGCCGAATCCGTCGCGATCATGGAATACCTCGAAGAACTGCATCCCGCTCCGCCACTGATCGGCGCGACACCGGAACAACGCGCCGAAACCCGCCAGTGGCAACGGCGCGTCGAGCTCGCCATCACCGAGAACATCCACAACGCCTACCACTACGCGGAAGGCCTGGCGCGGTTCCGTGACCGCATCCCGGTCGAGCCGGAGGCCGCGGCGGGACTGAAGCGCGTCGCGCAGGATCGGATCGCATGGCTTGATCGCATGCTGGATGGCCACATCTACATCGCCGGTGACCGCTTCACGATCGCCGACATCTGGCTTTACATCTGGCTCGACTTTGCCGATTCGGTGCAGCAACCGTTCGATCGTAGCTTGCGCAACCTCGCACCGTGGTTCGAGCGGATCGCGGCGCGCCCGAGCACGAGCGCCAGCCTGCACCCAGGTTGCAAGCCGGGCAGTGTGCGTGGGTAAAAATTCAGGCAAGAGGAAATCACGATGACCCAACGAATCGATTACAGGAAAGCCTCACCCGACGGCTTCAAGGCGATGCTCAGCATGCAAGCCCACGTCGACAACTGCGGCATCGAACACAGCCTGCTGGAACTGGTGAAGATGCGCGCCTCGCAGATCAACGGCTGCGCGTACTGCCTCGACATGCACAGCAAGGACGCGCGCGCCGCGGGTGAAACCGAGCAGCGCCTGTATCTGCTGGACGCATGGCGCGAATCGCCGTTCTACAGCGAACGCGAGCGCGCGGCGCTGGCGTGGACCGAAGCCCTGACCCGCATCTCCAAGACCAGGGACGTGCCCGACGCGCTGTACGACGAGGCGCGCAAGCAGTTCAGCGAAAAGGAACTGGTGGATCTGTCGCTCGCGATCATCACGATCAACGGCTGGAACCGCCTCGCCATCCCGTTCCGTTCCGAACCCGGCCACTACCAGCCGGGGCAACACGCCAAGGGAAAGTAACCGGCATGGCCATCGCAGCGACGCTGGAAGACTTCGACCAACTGCTGCTCGCCGCGCGACGGCAGCAGGAACCGCAGCGGCTGCTGTTCGTGTTCGCCGGGCGGCAACTCGGCCAACACGCCACCGCCGCGCAACAGGCAAGCTTCGCGCGCGGCGAAGGCGGCCATCTGCAACCCTGCCTGTGCGTGGACAAGGCGCCCGATGACATCGCAAGCTTCGCCGCACTTCTCGCCGAATCCGCACAGACCGGCCAGCACTGGGACATCGTGTTCGTCGGCAGCCTCGAAGGCCGCGGCGGCATCGCCCCCAACAGCGACGAGGCCGCGCAACCCCTGCGCTTCATGGTCAACGCCATCAACGACGGCCGCGTCGGCGAATTCGCCGCGTTCGACCGCGAGGGTCATTCAATCCGATTCGTTTGATCGGGCTTGATGACCAACCACCCATCACTCATGCGATGCGCAGGTTGGGCTGAGCCGGGCTTCATCCAGCGAAGCCCAACGCACATGGCGGACCCCCGTTGGGCTTCCGCCGATAAAGTCGGCGTCAGCCCAACCTACAATGCTGCAACGAGGAAGCCAACTCGTAAAAACCTGAAGGAGGTCAGGGGCTCCCTCACATTGAGACAGTAACGTATTGAATATACGGATATTTCTATAGCTGACTTTCGTCTGTTACCGCCAAAGTTACCGCCAACGCGGCGCGACGCTCGGGGTTTCGTGATCCGCGTCGCCGTCGCGGCGAACATGCAAGATAGTGACCAATGGTGACCTTTCCACGCGCACGCGTGAGGGGTGCGGGATATTGAGCGAAGCTAAGGTTCCATCGCGCGCGCGTGAGGCACGTTCCAAAAAATCCCGATGGCTGGCGGTCGATCCCGCGTTACCCGGTGACAATCGTCGTGCCCTTAAAGCTCGGCAACGTCGGCGCGTAGGAATCGCCCTACAGCTCGCCGGGGAATCGAGCGATACCGTCGGCGGCATCGGCCCTACACACTGCGCCAGCGCCGGGGAAGTCAGGGACGCTAGGGATAGCGGTGTACCGATGCACCCGGCGCAACTTGAAGCGCCCGCGTTATCGCGCTCGGCTTGGCAAGGTGTATGCATCACCTTTGCGGGTCAATTACGGGGGTTGTGCAATGAAACGTCTTGCTGGCGTCTTATTCGGGGTTGCCGTGACGGTTGGTGGGCCGGCAAGTCTTGCGCAAACAACACGAGTTCCAATTTACGTTTCGGTCACTGCGAATGACAGCGTCGGGCAACAACTGGTGTATGAAATCAGGGAACAACTCAGCGCGTCGAATCAACTCTCAAGTACTTTGACCGACTCAGACTCGGCATTTCAAATCAAGGCCGTAACTCTCGACCCCTACAGGTCGTCTGATGGCGGAAGTTCAAGTTCGACCGTTTATTCGTTGGTGCTGACCATGCACGATGCCAACAATCGCCAGCTAAGTATCTTTGTTGATGAATGGGTTGGTACATGCCCCGCAGTTCAAGTGCAGAGCTGCGCAGCTTCAATAGTCGCCAACGTGGGCAACGATGTCCAGACCGTCCTAGGTGCGCTCAAAGCCGGCTTGGAAACCCCCCAGCAATAGTGATCTCTACACCGCACAAGCCTAAACCCAAAGCCTAACCGACCTTTTGTTCACCCCAAGCCGGGGGCGCCCATTCGGCCCAGCATGCGGGCAGTGCCATTTACGCGGGTCAGCAGTCGCGGTTGTTGATACCTATCTGATCTTCCAGTGCTTGGATACGTGCAGCTAGTCCGTCAATCTGAATCCCGATCTGACGCGTAGTCGATTCGATCACGTAAAACACCCATCCGATCACGACAACGCCCACAATCCACGCCATCAGGTATGCGTGAGAGTGTTCCCATGCTTTGATTTGGTCGCCGTACATCCACGCCACAACGCCGACAATCAACCAGAAGGCGTAAAACATGGCTGCTTTCATGCGCTATCCCCTTGACGATGCCTAGGACCAGTCTAACCCGCCGTTATCAGGTCAACGCATCGAGGCCCGGCACGCCGAACCTTCCCAGCAGGCCGCAAACGTAACGGCTTTCACGCGCTTCCAATTCCGCGTCGCGGTCAAGGTATCGCTGGAACGTGCGCCAGCGCATCCATTTCGGCTTGTACGGTTCGCCGAAAAGATCGCTGTCATGATCGCCCAGCTTGCGCCGCAGCGCCCAGCGTTGTGCATAGACCCGATCCAAGCCGCCTACGCGCTGACTGGCATAGGTTGGCTTTGGCCTGATCGCTTCACGATGGCAAAACTTTTCGATGCCCGGCCATTTGTAAAGCTTGCGCGCATGCCTGCCGGTGTACGGGCAGACGAAATACCAGCGCCGTCCACCGTAGTAGCATGGCCGCGTCACCAGCCAGATATGGCACTCGATCACGCTGCGTTCGTCGCCGGTGCCAACGACGTAGTTCAGGGTGAGTTCGCCTTCATCGTTGCCCAGCTTCGCGCGGTAGCCGATGCTCCCGGTTTGCTCGCCCGTGTAGTTGTCAGTCCACTGCCAGCCGCCGGAAGTGTCGCAGCCCGGCCATATCGCGCTGCGCTTGAACAGGGTTTGCAGATTCAGGCACAACGCGGATTCAAGATGCGGTCGCCAACCGCCTGGGTAGCTCATGCCGCATTCCCGCCGTGCTGGCGTCGCCGTTCGGCTGTCAGCCGTTCCCATCGCTGGTATGCCCAGCGCCGCGCGGGGACAACGATCAGCGTGCAGTCGCCAAGCCGGAAGCGCCGAACCGGAACCTTGCGCAAGTTCCATCCGGTTATCCGGTTAGCATCATGCAACGCGCGGTCGATTTCAGTTTTCGGGTTCGGTTTCATCGTTCGTCGCCTTTTCTCGTTCGAATCGCCGCCGTCCAGCACGGGCATCGAATCACCAGCCCCAAGCATCCGCATGCGCTCCCGCTTGGTAGATTCTTATAGGTGTACGCGCGGCGTAGCGGTGAAAGCCTCAAAAAGTGCCCGTATCGCTACGCGCGGCGTAGCGGTGAGCCGGTTTGCTTGTACGCGCGGCGTAGCGGTCCAGTACGCGCGGCGTAGTGGCAGATTTTTTTCTGGCCGGACGCTGGTACTTCGGTTGCGGTACTCGCCAGCGGCCCGGCGTGACGCCCACCATCGAAGGATCATCCAGCTTGCAATCGTGGGTGCGCGGATCAATGCAGGCGTCCACTGGCTTCCAGCCCAGCGCGTACAGGCTCGCGCCGATCAGCAGGCCGCCTTGTCGCGTCCGCACCAGCAGCCCGTAATGGGCGGCTTCCTGCAATAGCGCCTTGATCGTGCCCGGTGAAGTCCACCCGGTCGGGCGCAAGACCGTGATGCTCGCCGTCAAGTCGCCGTTGTTGTGCCCGCTGTATTGAACCGCAATGTCTGTCACGAGCGCCCGGCACGGCTTCGATGCGCGCGCCCAGTTCGCGGAATGGATCACGTCGGCGGGGATCAGCGCGAACCGCGCTTTTGCATCGCGGCGTCCTTTGACTTTCCATCGTTCGCGGGTCATGGCGCGCCCTCGCCGCGCAATGACGCGCGCCCGTCGCCTTTCCAGCCCTTCGCAGGTGCGGGGGTAGGCTCTACCATTGCCGGGGTGCCGCGATGCGCTGGAATTGCGGAATGCGTAGCAACCCGCGCCCGTCCGGGCTCGCCACGGAACCCCTTGGCGTTGCGTTCGAAACCCGCAGCATCCATTTCGGCTTGTGTCATGCATCGGCGCGTGCCCTGCCATTGTCCGGGCTTCGCGTATTCGCCAATGCGGTGACGGTCAAATGCCCGCTCGCTGGTGAAATACTCACCGCAGCCGGTGCATTGGCAACGCGCGCCGGTGAGCTTTGGCGCGATAGCCGCGCAGCGTGTCGTCGGCGCGTTCATGCCGCTTCCCCTTGGCCTTCGATGAAGGCCTGCACGTCGGCGGGTTTGTAGCGCACCATCCGCCCGCCCAGCTTCACGAATCGCGGGCCTTCGCCACGCCAGCGCCAGTTACGGACGGTTTGCAGGCTCGCACCCAACAGCGCGGCGACTTCGGAATCAGTTAGCAGATAGCCAGCGGCGGCCTTCGCGGCTGGCGGTGTTGCGGGGTGTTCGGGTTGCATCGCGTTATCTCCGGTCGCGTCACGGGTTCCCCGTGACGGCTGCGGGATGCAGCGATGCCTATTGAACAGCAGGAATCACGCGACTTTTCAACCCTGCTAGCAGGGTGGCACTCAGCTAGCGGGGTGAGCGCGTACCTCTTTCTCCCATTGCGGAATCCACTTGCGTTCGATGGTGCTTTGTTTAAGCACTGGCCAACGTTTCACGCACTCGCGAGAGAAGTCACCATTCCCACGCAGACCACGATTCCGATACCTGCCTGCGCGATACTCAAGCCAAAATTGGTGCACATCATCTTTCAAGGCGTGAACCTTGTCATTCGCCAGCTTCACAGTCGCGCCCGAGCGCCGTTCGTCGCTCTGCCGCTGCATCTCACCAATCCAGTCCGCACGTTCCATGCGGTGTTGTGCCTTGGCCTGAAGGTTCGATTGACTCGCTAGCCAATTGACCAAGTGATTGAGGTAGCGTGTTGCTTCCCCTGAAAGGGCCTGAATCTCGGGCATCGCATTCAGGCGATTGGCAAGCAATTCGGCGTACTTCCAGCGCTTGTCAAGCCTGCTTGCTGCCGGGGAATCAGAATCCGGAATGAACAATACTGCGCGCGTTCCGGCAGGATTAAAGGCAACGGCGGAGTCTATGGCGCGGGACGCTTCCAAAAGCTCCGGCGGGATAGCAACCTTTTTCTTCACCATCGCGCGCACCTCTCTTGTGCGCTCTCGAAAAGGCACCACGGCAGCCGGTGAGAGTGTCCGGCGTTCGGCTGGCCTGCCTAGCCGTGGCGGTTCGGAGTATGGATCAGGCGCGGGCCTTCCGCTTGATCGGCACAACCTTGCCGTGATCTTGTCGTAGCGCGTCCAGGTAGTCCGCCCATGCCTGCATCATGCGCTTACGCTCGGGTAGGTGTTCGGCATAGTTGTAGGCAGCGCGAACCGCGTCACGTTCGGCGTGCGCTAACTGGCGCTCGATGGCGTCACGGTTCCAGCCCTGTTCGTTCAGCAGGGTTGACGCCATGCTGCGGAACCCGTGGCCCGTCATGGTGCCCTTGTCGAAACCCATGCGGCGCAGCGCAGCGTTCACGGTGTTTTCGCTCATGGCCCGCTTGCGGCTGCGCGCGCCCGGAAACACGTAGCGCCCGGCTCCGGTCAACGGTTGCAGGTCGCGCAGGATCGCCACGGCTTGCGACGCCAGCGGCACGATATGCGGCGCGCGCATCTTCATGCGCTCGGCAGGGATGCGCCACTCGGCTTTGTCCAGGTCTATTTCTGCCCACTCTGCCCCGCGCAGTTCGCCGGGTCGCACGAAGGACAGCGAAGCGAGCAGCAGCGCGCCGCGCGTCGTGTAGTCGCCAGCGTAACCGTCGATGGCCCGCAACAATTCGCCGATGCGATCGGGATCGGTGATGCTCGCATGGTGGCGCTCGGGTGACGGTGCCAGCGCACCGCGCAACGATGGCGTCGGGTCAAGATTCGCGCGTCCGGTGGCAATGGCGTAGCGCATCACTTGGCCGACGTTCGTTTTCGCACGGTAGGCGGTTTCGATCACTCCGCGCGATTCGATGCGACGCAATACCGCCAGCACGTCCGGTGCGGTGACGCTGGCAACCGGCTTGCCGCCGATCCACGGGAATACGTCTAGTTCCAGCCGTCGAATGATCTTGCTTGAATGGCCCGGTGCCCAATTCGGCGAATACTTGGCGAACCATTCGCGTGCGATGGCTTCAAAGGTTTCCGCGCCCGCCGCCTGTTCAGCCTTGCGCTTGTCGCCGGGGTCGATGCCATCGGCCAGCAACCGGCGCGCTTCGTCGCGGCGCTCGCGCGCCTTGCGTAGCGATACGTCGGGGAAGGTGCCCAGCGATAGCGTGTTGCGCTTGCCGGTGCCGGGTCGGCGGTATTTGAATCGCCACCATCGCGAACCGTTCGGCTGCACCAGCAGGAACATGCCGCGCCCATCCGGCAGCGTGTACGGTTCGGCCTTCGGCTTGGCATTCAAGACTGCGGAAGGCGTGAGAGGATCAGCGAGCCTTGGCATGGTACTAACCCCTAGGCGGCGGTTGCCGTTGGAACCAAGGCTAGTACCAAGCTTGCGGGATGACAAGGGATGTTGGTACAACCTTGCGGGAACCGTAGGCATGAAAAAACCGCGTCATTGCGCGGTTTGTAGGGGGTTGCGGGAAGCGGTGAGATTCCGAAGTGGTGGCCAGGGGCGGAATCGAACCACCGACACGGGGATTTTCAGTCCCCTGCTCTACCAACTGAGCTACCTGGCCAAATTGTTGTGACGTGCATTTTGTGAAGCTCGCCCACGCGCATTGCACGCGCGGACGGCGTTGCTAGTCTCGACATCCATGTCTCGCCAAGCAACCCCGCCTTCGACTCCTGTCTCCGGCGCTCGTGTCCGCAGGCGATGCCCCCGGCATCGCCTCAGCGCGGCCACTCGCCCAACTGAGCTACCTGGCCGGACCCGTCGTGACGGCGTGGATGCCTGCATTGCGCAGGCAGCAATCACGAACCGCGTATTACAACGGCGGCTACCACAAGCGTCAAGCATTTTCGGCTCAGCCGACGCCCCACAGGGCGCGGTCCAGGTCGGCATCGAGCCCGAACGCCGCCATCGGCACGCGGCCATCGCGCACCTCCACGCCTTCGGCGCGCAGGCGGCGCGTCTGCTCGCGGAAACCGCGGCTGCCGCGCGGCAGGGCAATGGTGCCGTCGGCGTGCAGCACCCGGAACCACGGCAGATCCATGCCGTCCGGCGTGTCGCGCAATGCCGTGCCCACGAGCCGCGCGCGGCCCGGCAAGCCCGCGCGCGCCGCGATCTGGCCGTAGCTGGCAACGCGCCCGACCGGAATCGCGGCGATGGTTGCGTAGATGCGTTGGTAGCGTTGGTCCATGGCGGTGCGCATGCGAGCGGCAAGGATAACCGCGCGGCGCGCATATTCCGCACGCTCGCCGAAGCAGCGTATGCTGCGCGCGGTCCCTCCACGGAGCACGCCCATGCACTTCGACCGCGCCTGCCATCCCGATGCGCCGCACGCAAAGCTGCACACGCCGAACTGGTTCGTGTCCAGCCTGATGCTGGACCGCGCGCTGGACGCGATCCTGCGCCGGGTGAAGAAACTCGACCGCAGCCACGACATTCCCTATCTCGCCGGCTACAGCATGGACGGCAAGACCATCTACATCGACCGCCACCTGCCCTTCAGCTTCAAGTATCGCGGCCGCACCATCGACGTCGATCGTTTCCTGATTATGCACGAGGAAGTCGAAAAAACGCTGATCGACCAGCTCGGCCTGCACTACCTGCACGCGCACCAGATCGCGACCCGCGCGGAGGAAGCCGCGGTGCGCGCCGAACGGATTTCGTGGCGCGCGTACGACCGTTTCATGCAGAAGTATGTGAAGAGCGTCGGCGACGAGCGTTTGAAAAAGGTGCCGAAGGACCTGGACCTCAAGCCCTATCGCGATTACCACGATTGGGATCTGATGCAGCGGATGGAAAAGGCCATCGACGCCGGCAAGCTGCCCAAGGCATCGCAAACGCTGCGCCGCGAAATCGCGGCGTACAACTCGGCGTTCCGCGAACAGCGCCGCGATGCCGCCCGCAAGCGCAAACCCGGCGGCGCAAAGAAACCGGCGCGGAGCAAACGCTGATGCGGTTACTGCACGCGGATGCGTCTTGCCACCACGATGCCGTAGATGCTGATCGCGAGCCAGACCACCTCCAGCAGGAACGCCGGCAGATTGAACTTGCCGAACAGCAGGGAAATCGCGACGCCGAGCGCGCCCAGCGCGTTCATCAACTGGTAGATCAGGCCATTGCCGTGCAGTTTCTGCGCCTGCAGCAGGAAATACGCGAGCAGCGTGACGATCATCCCGAGCAGCCCGACGATGACCGTCCAGTCGATGGTGATGCCGATGTTCATGCGTTGCTCCTTTGCCGTACCGCCTCGAACAGCGCAACACCCGTCGCCACCGAAACGTTCAGGCTTTCCATCGAACCCGGCATCGGGATGCGCGCCAGGTGGTCGCAGGCCTCGCGCGTGAGGCGCCGCATGCCCTCGCCTTCGCCGCCCATCACCAGCGCGACCTTGCCCTTGAGATCGACATCGTAGAGCGACGCCTCCACCTCGCCGGCGAGACCCGTCAGCCAAACGCCGGCGTCCTTCATGTCGCGCAGCGTGCGTGCAAGGTTGGTCACTTCGATCAACGGCACGCGATCGACCGCGCCCGCCGAGGCGCGCCGCACCACCGGCGTGATGCCGACCGCGCGATCCTTCGGCACGATCACCGCGGTGGCGCCGGCCGCCGCCGCGCTGCGCAGGCAGGCGCCGAGGTTGTGCGGATCGGTGACGCCGTCCAGCACCAGGAACAACGCGTCGCCGGCATCCAGCAAATCCGCCAAATCGTGTTCGGACTTCGCTGCCGGCACTTCGTAGTTCGCGGCGATGCCCTGGTGCCGTGCGTGGCCGGAAACCTTGTCCAGCATCGCGCGCGGACGTGAGTGCACGCGCACGCCGAGCCGCTTGGCTTCGTCGACCAGTGCAGTGATGCGTGGGTTATGCGCGCCCTGCTCGACCAGGATCTCGCGCACGCGCGACGGGTCGTTGGCCAGCGCGCCTTCGACCGGATTGATGCCGACGATCCAGGATTCGCTCATTCGGATGGTGCTCGCTCTTGAACAACGCAGCCCAATTCTATTTCGTCAGTCCGGGCCGACCCGGAATCTGCCTTCCCGATTAGCCTCGGGCCTCAGCCAAATCAGCATCGTTATTCGGGTGCCCCGCTCTCATCATGCTGGTCATTCCGGAGCGGGCCGCAGAGCCTGCCCCGGACTTGATCCGGGGCCCGAATCCGGAATCGGTTTGAAGATCGGTACAGGCCGCGATACCGATTCCGGGTTCTGCCCGCACAAGGCGCGGGCAGCCCCGGAATGACGAAGTGTGTCGTGTTGCCCGTTTCACTTGCGCTTCGGCGCCACGGAACTCTTGGCTACGGATGGCGGTTTCCCACGCAAGCGAGGGTGGGCCGTCTCTGAATCCCGCACCATCCTGAAATCGATCTTGCGATCCTCCATGCTGGCGCGCAGCACCTGCACGCGCACCGCGTCGCCCAGCCGGAATACCTGTCCGGTGCGCTCGCCGCGCAGTTCGTGGCGGCGCGCATCGAACTGGTAGTAGTCGTTGCGCAGCTGGGTGATGTGCACCAGCCCCGACACTTTCGATTCGGTCAACTCCACGAACAGGCCGAACGAGGTGACGCCGGTGACGATGCCGTCGAATTCGCTGCCGACGTGCTGCTCCATCCACGCGCACTTGTAGCGCTCGTCCACGTCGCGCTCGGCGTCCTCGGCGCGCCGTTCGGTGCGCGAACAATGCGCCGCCATCGTCGCCATCTTGCTTTCGGTGTAGAGATACGCGGCCGGCTTGCCGCCCGCCAGCGCGTAACGGATCGCACGATGCACCAGCAAATCCGGATAACGCCGGATCGGCGAAGTGAAATGCGCGTAGGCATCCAGCGCCAAACCGAAATGCCCGTGGTTGGCGGACTGGTAACTGGCCAGGCTCTGCGAACGCAGCAACACGCTGCGGAACAGCTCGGCGTCCGCACGTTCGGCCACGCGCGCCAGCAGCGCCGCGAAATCGCGCGGCTTCACTTCGGTGAGCGGCGGCAGCTTCAACTTGTATTCGCGCAGGAACGCCAGCAGGTCCTCGTACTTGTCCGCGGGCGGCGGCGCGTGCACCCGGAACGGCGCGGGGATCTTCTTCTTCGCGAGGAACATCGCCGCCTGCACGTTGGCCGCGATCATGCATTCCTCGATCAGCTTGTGCGCGTCGTTGCGCTCGTGCGCGCCCAGCGAAACCACGTCACCCTTGTCGTCCAGCCGGTACTCGACCTCGCCGGTCTCGAATTCGATGGTGCCGCGCCGTTTGCGCGCGCCGTCGAGGGCCTGGTACAGCGCGTGCAGGTGATCGATGTGCGGCAGCAGCTTGCCGAGCGATCGGCGCATTTCGGCATCGCGCTCGCCGATGACCTGCCAGACCGCGTCATAGGTCAGCCGCGCATGCGAGCGCATCACCGCCGGATAGAACTTCGCCCGCGTGACCTCGCCCGCTGCGCTCACCCGCATGTCGCAGGCCATGCACAGGCGGTCGACCTCGGGGTTGAGCGAACAAATGCCGTTCGACAGCGTCTCAGGCAGCATCGGCACCACGAAGCCCGGGAAATACACCGAGGTGCCGCGTTCGTAGGCCTCGTCGTCCAGCGCGGTTTCCGGCTGCACGTAGTGCGACACATCGGCGATCGCGACGATCAGCCTGAAACCGCCGCCGCGCACGGGCTCGGCGTACACCGCGTCGTCGAAGTCGCGCGAATCGGCGCCGTCGATGGTGACCAGCGGCAGCGCGCGCAGGTCCACGCGGCCCGCGTGTTCGGCCTGCGTCACGCGCGGCTCGACCGCCTCGGCGGCGTGCGTGACATCGACCGGCCACTCGTGCGGCAGGCCGTGGCTTTCGATCGCCATCTCGACGATCAGCGAAGGCTGCAGGCGCTCGCCGAGCACCGACACGATACGCCCGATCGGCCCGCGCTGCGGCGTCGGCGGTTCGGTGATTTCGGCCACCACGATCTGGCCCGCGCGCGCGCCGCCGCGCGCGTCGGGCGGAATCAGCACGTCCTGGTGCAGGCGGCGGTCGTCGGGATCGACCACCACCACGCCGTGTTCCTCGACCACGCGTCCCACCAGCCGCGGCGAGCGCCGTTCCAGCACCTCGCGGATCGCGCCCTGCTGGCGGCCGCGCCGATCGACGCCGACCACCGATGCCAGCACGCGATCGCCGTGCAGCACCTGGCGCATCTGCGCGGGCGACAGATACAAGTCGTCGCCGCCCTCGTCGGGGCGCAGGAAGCCGTAGCCTTCCGCGTTCGCGAGCACGGTGCCCGCGATCAGACCGATTCGCTCGGCCGGCGCGAGGCCGCCGCGACGGCTTTCCAGCAACTGGCCGTCGCGCAGCATCGCGCGCAGGCGCTTGTCCAGCGCCTCGCGGCGCGTCGCGTCGTCGATGCCCAGCGCGGCTGCGATCTCGCCGGGGCGCAACAGGCTGCCGCGTTCGGCCAGCAGCGCCAGGATCGCCTCGCGGCTCGGGATGGGATGCGCATAGCGCTGCGCTTCACGTTCGGCGTGCGGATCGACGAAGCCACCGTGCGTGTGCGGTTTGTCGCGCTTGCGCACAGGTGGTTTGGCCGCAACTTGCCCGCGGCGCGCGGGCGCCGCGTGCTTGCGCGGCTCACTCTTCTTTTCCGCGCGCGGCTCGTGCGTGGAGCGGGACGGCGGACGCTGGCGTCTTGGCATGGCGCCAGCGTCGCGGAGCGGCCTGCGGAATGCAAGCCGTGCTCAATGACTGTTTGATTTCAGTGGTCATTCCGGGGCCGCCGCGGCTGTACCGCGGTGGAACCCGGAATCGGTTTGATTACCGCCCAATCAGTGGGCTCGCCCCAGAGCTGACCGATCCCGGATATCGCTGCGCGACTGCGTTTGCAGGATTGCAAACGCGAACGCCGAAGGCGTCGCGTAGCGCGAGCGCCATGGATGGCGCGAGTAATTCCGGGATGACGATCAAAGTCAGCGCGCCCCCTGCTAGGGCGCCTTGGCGGATTGAAGCTTCTCCACGATCGCGAGCGAGCGCTGCACGTGCTGGTCGGGACTCAGGTGATCGTCCTTGGACGACAGCCGCGCGACGATCCTGCCTTCGCGGTCGAGCACGAACGTGGTGCGCGGCAGGAACCCGTGGGTGACCGGTTTCCCGCGCACGTCGGTCACGCCCTTCTGTGGCGGCATCATCGTCAAGCCGTACGTGGCCGCGATCCTGCCCGCGGGATCGGACGCGACCGCGAACTTGCCGGCGCAATACTTCGGGTCGGCCGAAAACTGGTTGAGCCGCGCGATCGAATCCGCCGACACGCCGATGATGGTCGCGCCGGCCTTGGCGAACGCATCCGCCTCGGTCGCGAAGGTGTGCGCTTCGAGATCGCAGCCGCCGGTGTAGGCCGCCGGATAGAAATAGACCACCACCGGTCCCTTCGCCAGCGCCTGCTTCAGCGAGAAGGTGAAATCCTTGCCCGCGAGGCTGGCCGTCGCGGTGAAATCGGGCGCCGCGGCGCCGGGATCCAACGCCTTCGCTTCACCTGCCGCTAACCCGGGAAGCGCAACCAGCGCCGCCAGCGCACCCGCCGCCCACATGCCCACGAATTGCCTGTTCATCGTCTGCCTCCGTCGCGTTGCGCACGACCCGGATCGGGACTGGCGTGCACGTCCTCGCACCACCGGCCGGACCGAGCCAAGATTCCACCACGATACTCGCATCAGGCGTTTCCCGCACATGCCTTGCGTTGACAGCCGGGGCGCGGGGCGGCTATCGTACGCGGCTCGCTGACGCCTCGGCGCCGCGAACCGGACACCTGCCCGGGTGGCGGAATTGGTAGACGCACTAGTTTCAGGTACTAGCGGGTAAAACCGTGGAGGTTCGAGTCCTCTCCCGGGCACCATCGGCATTGTTCAAGACCGTTCGGCAAAGTTCGCACAAGTCCAGTGAATCCCCTGAAACCCGCGCCAGACGCGGGTTTTTTATTGCCTATAGCGTTCGGAACCGTCCGCGCCGGTTCGCTTGCAGCCGCCTCCTTTTTAGGGTAAGGTGACGGGTAAGTGAGTTTTCCGAACTGGCGGCGAGCCATGAAGGCAACGGACAAGGCGGTACAAGCAGCCATCCGGCACGCGGTGCAAGGCGGCAAGGCCGTCTATCTCTCGTGCGGCGATAACTTGCGCCTGGTCGCCACGCCGCAGGCACGGGGTTACTGGCAGCTTCGCTATCGCTACGGCGGCAACGAACGCACGATCAGTTTTGGGTATTACCCCACCGTTCCGCTGGCCGAGGCATTCGCGCGGTCCACCAAGGCGCGCGCGTTGCTTCGTGATGGCGTCGACCCCATGCAGCACCGCCGCGATCAGAAGGCGGAACTGCGCCGCGTGGTGCAGAACAGTTTCGGCGCCGCTGCCGAGGCTTGGTACACGTTCAACCTGCCGCGCTGGTCCAAGGCGACCGCCGACAAGGCGCGCCAATATCTCGACAAGGATCTGCTGCCGCCGCTGTCCAAGCGTCCGCTGTCCATGCTCACGCCGGACGAACTCGGGCAAGTGATCGAGCGGATAGAGAAGCGCCGCGCCTTCAATGTCGCCAAGAAGTGCCGCCAATGGCTGAAAGCCATCTTTAAGTACGCGATCGCGCGCGGCTGGACGAAAGACAATCCCGCCGAGACCCTGAACGCCATTGCCGCGCCCGTACCGGCAACGCGCAATTACGCGCATATCGACGTCGACGAACTCCCCGAACTGCTGAAGGCGTTGGACGCCTATTCCGGCTCACCCGTGACCGTGGGCGCGATCAGGCTCGCACTGTGGACGGCCAACCGGCCCGGCGTCACCCGCACGCTCAAATGGTCCGAGCTTGATCTTGACGATGCACTGTGGACGATCGATCAGGGCCGCGAAGGCATGAAGCTCGGCTACCGGCACTTGACGCCACTGCCGCACCAAGCCGTGACGATGCTGCGCGAACTGCACAAGCTCACCGGCACATTCGAGCATGTCTTCATCAACCGCGCCGATCCGCAGCGGCCCATGAGCGATGCGGCGATCAACATCGCGCTCGCGCGCATGGGTTTCAAGGGGCGTCAGACCGGGCACGGGTTTCGCCACCTGTTTTCGACCGCGATGAACGAAAAGGGTTACAAAGAGGACTGGATTGAGCGCCAGTTGTCGCACGGCGACCCCGACAAGATCAGGGGCACGTACAACAAGGCGGTCTATCTGGAACCGCGCCGGAAGATGCTGCAACAGTGGGCCGATCACCTGGACGCGATCCGCACCGGCAGCAACGTCGTCCCGATCAAGCGCAAGGCCGGATAAGTTTCAAGCGGCTCCCGGCGCGTTGGTCGCACGCCGGGAACCTTCCACAACCCCGACCATAGGAGTCGAGATCATGGCAATCCAAAGTGTAACCAATCCCCTGCCCGTTGAACTCCGGAGTGCTGCCGAGGAGATGGAAATCTGGGCGGATCGCATGCGCCAGGTAGGCGCAATTCTGGCGTGCGCAAAAAAAGGCCCGCGCGCGGATGAATTGATCCGGGCGGCACATTATCTGACGGACGATGGCGCGGAGTCGCTCACAGCATGCGCAAGCAGCCTGCGGTTAAAGGCAGAGCAGATCGCACCGACAACGGCGCATACATAACACACTTGGACCGGGGGCTACTATGAGCGCAACAATCATTCGATTCCCATCGGCGCAGCAGCGCGCAGACCGCAAGCAACCCGATGCTCTGCCAGAACCCATGCCAGCGACGACGCTCGATCCGGATCGCCTCGCACGTCTGCAAGCGTATGCGGAAATGATCCGTATTTCGCGGATCGAGGAAGATGCCGGAATCCGCTATCCAGCGTGATCTTTGCCTGCCACGGCTAGGCCGGCCGGCCGAACGCGCGGAACCCTACGCGCTGCCGTGGCATCTTTGAGGGGCAAGAACGGTGCGTGATGGGAAATGAAATTAAGCCCCGACACCCAGCGACGGTGCGGATGACGCGGATTGGGCCCGATGGAACTCCGCGGCCGTTTTCGCTTGCCGAGCAATGGAAACAAGTAGCCGATTGGTATGCCTTTCTTGAAGCCGATCGCGCTAGTGACTACCCGGTCTTGGCTGGAATGAATGAAGCGTGGGACGAGCTGCAACCTCTTTATGAGGTCAATGGAAAGTGCATCGTGGAACGCGGGGCAGACTTGCAGCGCGTGTCCTCATCCCCACTTTCGGCGCTGTTTTACTTCGTCGACATGGGGTTCTACCCACCGCCTGAACTATTGTTCGCATTGCATGACTGCTGGGAGACGTATGAATCGGCCGGCGGCCGCACAAGTTTGGAACAGGCATTTCTAGGCAAGACCGTGCAAAAGTCTGGGAACTATGCGAAGCGCCAGAATGCAAAATTTCAGCGCATGGTCATGCGTTGGAACTTCGAAAAATACATTCAAGATGGGCTCACGAGAACGCAAGCAGCTGAAATCATTTCAGAAGTCTGGGGCGGCAAACCTGAGCCCGAGAGCATCCTGCGAATGTTTCGCACTAAAGGCACGAGAGAAAGGGCAAAGCGGGAAAAATAATGTGGGAATTTTTCCTGTTACTTAGATAGTTCGCGCTATTCAATAGGCTCCGATACCGCGCAATCCCGCGCGGACGCAACCGGAGCCAAACATGCACGCACCTGATCTTGAGCCTGACCGCCGCGCGTTCGCGCCGCTGGTCGAAACCTGCCGCGACTACGGCATTTCCCGCACCGTTGCATTCGAGCTGGCCGCCAGCGGCGACCTTGACACCTTCACCATCGGCCGGCGCCGCTACGTCCGCCTGGACTCGCTGCGCACTCTGCCGGAACGTCTTGCCGAGCGCGGGAAGGCGCGCGCGGCATGACCCCGCGCCAAGCATCGGAAATCGTCGCCGACTTCGCCGCGGCCGCTGATCGGCTGGCGGCAATGGCGAAGGATTGGGCCGTAGGTCAATTCCGACACCACGACATGGCGAACGCCGACGCAATTCTGCGCGGACTGTCGGCGCTGATGGTGGAGCTAAGGCAGGGAGACAACCATGCGTGACCGAGCACGAATGACCGGGCGCCGTGAGCGCGGCAAGCGCTTCGCGCTGATCCCGGCGGAAGTGATTCACTCGCCGAACTGGGCGCAAGCATCGAAGCCGTGCCGTGCGTTACTGGCAGATATGGCCGTGCAGTATTCCGGCTTCAACAATGGCGACTTGACCGCGTCCATCACGGTCATGGGTCCGCTGGGCTGGGAAGCACCTGAAACGCTTGTTGCGAACATCCGCGAGGCGGAGCACTACGGGTTCCTGGTCAAGACCAAGCAAGGCGGCTTGGGCATCGGCCCGAGCCTGTACGCGCTAGGCTGGCAACGCATCGATGCGTGCAACGATCCGAAAACGCGCCGCTGCAAATTGGATGAGCCGACCCTCGTGGGCACGATGCCGAGCGGCTGGCGCACACCCAAACCGAAGTTTCAGCGATCACGCAAAAACAAAACGCCACTACGTCATACGTATCAGGCCGCTACGTCTAACGTAGCAGGAAGGGTGCGCGCTGCTACGTCTAACGTAGCGGCAAAGGCCGATTTTCGATGATTTTCGACCTTTCCCTGCTACGTCTAACGTACACCTATAAGACTCTGCCATGCGAAGCATGGGGTTCTGCTGTTGGCGGTGCTCCTGCTGTCCGCTGTAAGGCTGTGGAGCACGTCGGCAGCCTGAAATCGAGAAAACGACCATGAAAAACCAAAACGACCGCATCGAGCGCGCACTGCGCGAAGCTGGCCGCGTGGACCGCTGGGAGCTGCACCGGCAATCGCTGCGCGTGCAGCGGTTCCGGCTGGCGGCTGGCCGCGGCGGCGAACCGTGCGAGCTGGTAGTCGTGCCCTATCGCCGCTGGAAACACTGGCGACAGACCAAGGCCGGACGAAAGGGCGGCCCGATCGCTGGCGCTTTGTGGCGCGAGCGCAACGGCACCGCGTACCGGCCCGGCGGCGACGCTGCATAACCGTGGCATGAGGTAACGCCGCGAGCGTTACCGAAACCCAGCCGGAACCGTTCGGGTTCCGAAGGAAAACAAAATGGACGGCGCCGGACGGGGCGACGAGTTGACCGCGCACGAAAAGGCCGCGCACCTGCTGGCGGCTGGCTTCGGATGCGGATCAGGATGGACGCGGAACTACATCTTCGGCAAGGCACAGTCATGGCGACCCGTGCGCGAAGGCTTGGGCGGATATGCCGGCGACGAGAACCGGCCGGCGGCCGCCGATGGCCTACCGTTCGGGCATGAAACCGAAACGCTGGAACTGGCGCATCGGGCGATTCATCCGCGCAAGCTGCCGAAGTGGGTGGAGCGGTTGCCGGAGAAAGGCCGTAACGAAGCACTGGTCTGGAGTGCATCGCACCCGCTGACGGGCAGCGGCGCGAATCGTGTCCGCGAATTTGAGCACTGGAAAACGTCGGCGCGGTTTGTGTGCACGCCAAGCGTCGAGAGCGGTGCGGACGCCGCGGCGGCAATGGCATTCGCGCGGCTGCCGACCTTGCCGGCCGCGGTGCTGGAACTGTATGCGCTGCAACGCATGGACCATGCCGACCTGATCCTGCGATGCCTGGTCGCGTGCGGATCACGTCCCGAGATTGCCAGCGATGCGCTGGCGCGCTGGCTTTGGCCTGATCTGGTGGGCACCTTCGGCGAGTGTGCGAAGGCGCGGCATATCCGAAAGGCGGATTACTGCCGAGCTGTCAATGCCTGCGTGGAGCGGCTACAGCGATGGCTACACCGCGCCAGCGTTGCGTTGCTGCACGCGTACGGCATCGGGAACCAGAAACCGCACCTTGTCGGCGTAATAGGTAGGAAAGAAGCGCGCCGTCCCGTGACTTCAGCCCTCGCGCGCCGGGCCGCGTAAGCCCGGCATGAACACAAACGCACATCGAACCACCGGCATGCCCAGCGCTGCCGGCAGGTTCCGCAACGATCGCATGCCGTGCGCTGCGCTTCGTTGTGTCGGCATGTCACGCGCTGCCCAGGTGAGCAAAACGAACCCGCAAGGAGCCAACCCATGTTTGCATTTTTCCGCTGCCCGCCAGAGGGCAAGCAGCGTGCAGTGATTGCCCGCCGCGTGGAACACGCATGCGTTGGGTTAAGCCGATCGGAACGCATTCGCCTGGTCTCGCTGTTGCGCACTGCGCGTGACGGCACGGCCGGCAAGACACGAACCGAACTGCGGACATCCATCAACAAGCTGTTGAGGTAATCCATGCAACAGGATGCCGATCCGGAATACATGAAGGCGCGCGCGATGGCCGAACACGCCATGGCGCGAGCCGGTTACACCCGATCCCAACGCCGCGAAATGATCGCGGAGCTGCGCGCCGAAGGTTTGGCGCAATCCAATTCAGAAGGTAATTCCATGAACGAACAAACCGACGCAAACGAAATCAAGCCGTTGCTCGAAGAAATGAGCAACGCCATTGCCGACTTCAAAGCCAAGCACCAGAGCGAAGTCGCTGCACTGCGCAAGGGTCTCGACGAGCACGCCGTCCAGCTCGCCGCGCGTCAAATGTACGGCGATGGCCGCGCACCGGCCGTGCCGGAAGGCACTCCGCCGCTGGCCGCTGCCAACGTGCAGCGCATCACCGCGCACTACGCGAAGCGCGCCGCCGAGAAGCATGAGCCGCAGGGCGCGAACCTGGCCGACATGTTCCGCGCAACCGCCGGACTCAAGCCGCACAACCCGGCGATCATGGCTAGCTTGTCCGAAGGTACGGACTCCGCCGGCGGCTACAACGTGCCTAGCACGGTCATGCCGCGAATCTTGAACGCGATGGTGCCGATGTCCTCGCTGCTGTCGGCCGGCGCGCAAGTGATCCCGATGGATCAGGGCGCCAAGAGCAGCACGCAGGCGGCGATCGACACGCTGCCGACCGCGGCATGGCGTAACGAACTCGGCACCATCACGGAATCGCAGCCGAGCTTCCGCGCCGTCACCGCGACCCCGCGCAGTCTGGCGTGCATCATCCGCGTTTCGCGTGAACTGCTGGCCGATGCGCCGGACATGGATCGCGCCTTGCGTGACGTGATGGCGCAGGCGTTCGCGCTGGAACTGGATCGTGTCGGCCTGGTGGGCAGCGGCACCGCGCCGGAACCCTTGGGTCTTGCCAATACGGCCGGCGTCAATGCCGTGTCGAACGGCACGAACGGCGCCAAGCTCGCGGACTACAGCAACATCTTGTCCGGCATCGAAGCCATCCTTGGCGCGAACGGTCCACTGCCAACGGCGGCCATCATGGCGCCGCGCACACTGGTGGACTTCAGCGGCTTGGCTGACACGCTCGGCCAGCCGTTGAACAAGCCGTCGCTGGTGTCGCCGATGCAATTCCTGCAAACGTCGCAGGTTGGCATCACCGACACCGTGGGCACGAGCACCGATTGCAGCCGCATCTACATCGGCGACTTCAGCCGCTGCGCGTTCGTGATGCGTGAGGCGCTTAGCTTGCAGGTCTTGCGTGAGGCCTACGCAAAGACCGGCGAGCTGGCGTTCCTCGCACATGTCCGCGGCGACTTCGTGGTGCAGTACCCGAAGGCCTTCGCCATCGTGTCAGGCGTTCGCGCCGCAGCGTAATAACTGCCGTGGGGTTATGGACTCGGGCCACGGCGGTTATTTCCTCGCTCCCGATCCGTGACGGCAAGCGCACCGTCTCATGGAAACGCGCACCGGACCCCGCTGGCTTCGGCTGGCGGGGTTCTACTCCCCGGGGGTCGCGAAAGTTGAAGGCCTTCGCAACGCGAACCGCGCCGGGTATCTCTTTTTTTGCACCGTCGATTCAGAAATTCAGGACCAGCAAGCCATGCCACGACCACGCAAGCCGCGCAATCTGCGCCTGATTCAAGGCACCACGCGCGCCGACGATGATGCCGGCGACACCACCACGCTACCACTGGCGCAGGGCGTTCCCGAGCCGCCGGATTGGCTGCCGAACATTCACGCCGTGAAGGAATGGCGGCGCCTTGCGCCGATCCTGCACGCCAACAAACTACTGACTGACGCATCCCTGTCCACGCTGGCGATGCTGTGCGCAGTGCACGGCATGCTGGTGGCGGCCTTCGCTGAAGGCTTCCTGCCGCAAGCGTCCACGCTGGCGCAGTTTCGGATGCTGTCGAACGATCTTTGCATCCCGCCAAGCTGCGCTAGCAAGGTTCCACCGCAAACACCCAAGCGCGTGAACCGCTTCGTGCGGTTCCAGCGTCCACAGGAGTAACCCATGGCACTCGGCAAACTTTCCGTTGTCCTGGACGCCAACATCGCGAACTTCCAAAGCGATCTAGGCCGCGCCGCGCGCATCGCCGAGCAGCAATCGCGCGCGATGCAGCGATCGTTCCAGAATGCCGCGAAAAACATCGGCGCAGCGCTCGCGAGCGGTTTCGCGGTGCGTGCGATTGAGCAATTCGTCAAAACCAGTGTTGACGGCATGCTGCAATTGGGCATCGCCGCGAAACAGGTGGGCATGCCGATCGAGCAATTCACGGCGCTGTCAGCCGTCGCGAAGCGCGCGGACGTGGACGTTCAATCCTTCACGGCGGCCATGCTCGCCGCTGATCGCGCGCTCGCACAAGCGCAATCCGGCAAGGGCGCGCAAGCCGCAGCGTTCCGCGCGCTGGGAATCGACCCCAAGACGATCAAAGACAGCAATGATTTGATCCTCAAAGCCGCGGATGCGCTGTCCAAGTACCGCGACGGCACAGGCAAAGCCGCGGTCGAGATGGCGATCTTTGGCCGATCCGGCACACAGTTGAACGCGCTGGTGGACCAAGGCAGCAAAGCGATACAGGAACAGGCGCAGCACATGCGCGACCTGGGCGTGGCGTTCGGCGTGGATGCCAAGGCGCAGCTTGATGCTTACGACAACGCGCAAAAGGAGTTTTCGGACACCTTGCAAGGGCTGCGCAACCGGATCGTGATCGCGCTGCTGCCGTCCCTGCAATCGGCAACGGAGTTTGCCAGCGGCCTGGTGAAGTCACTGGACAAAGACACCGTGGCCGGCTTTACCGAAGTCGTGAACACGCTTGCACGATCGGCGCTTGTCCTGGGCGGCGCATTCGTGACCGCCGGCCGTGCGATCGGCGCAACGATGGCAGCGGCGAGCGCGTTCATGCGCAACAACGGCAACATCGTGGAATCCGGGCGCATCTACACGCCGGACGAGTTTTCGCAGCTCAAGATGGCGCAGTTGCAAGGCAAGGACACCAGCGCGATCGGCAAACCGTTCGACACCGCCACGCTATCCAGCAACGTGCGCGACGCGAAGGCGATTTTCTCCAGCTTTTTCGATGACACCGCGAAGCAATGGTCTACGCTGTCCGGCAAGATCGCGAGCTTCGGCGAAAGCGTGAAAAAGGCGCTGCCGAGCACGACCGCAACGAACCGGCGTACGCTGAACTTCAACCCCGGCGACGATGGCAGCGCGGCCAAGGTCAAAACGCCGGAAGATTTCACCAAGGCGCTGCGCGATCAAGTGTTGCAGCTGACGCTATCGGCAAAGCAGTTTGAGCTTTACCAGTTGGCGGCCCGCGGCGCCAGCGATGCGGACTTGCAATATGCCGGCTCGCTGATTGACGTGCGCGACAAGTTGAAGGCGCAAGCGGACGCGCAAAAGGTGCTCACTGACTTCGTGGCGCAGCATCAAGCCGAGATTCAGGGCGTCACCGATGCCGAGCTGCAATTCCGCGAGACGATGGACACCGCGACCAAGGCGCTGAACGCGCACCTGGTGACATGGGAGCAATTCTCGCGGATCGCCGCCCGCGCCGTGACCGATCTCAACGGGCAGGTCAAGGACAAGATGGACCAAATGAGCGAGTTTGCGAAGCAGGCCGCGCGCAACATGCAAGACGCCTTCGCGGACTTTCTTTTCGACCCGTTCAAACACGGCCTAAAGGGCATGCTTGGCGACTTCGCCGACGCACTACGTCGCATGGCCGCGCAAGCGCTCGCCGCGCGTGTATTCGATTCGATCGGCGCATGGGGCAAGCAAAACAGCGGCGCCGGCGGCTGGGAAGGCGTACTCGCGAGCTTTGCAAGCGCGTTCGGCGGCGGCAAGGCATCGGGCGGCCCGGTATCGGCCGGCAGCCTGTACCGCGTCAACGAAAACGGCCCGGAGCTGCTGTCAGTCGCCGGCAAGGATTACCTGATGATGGGCAACCAAGGCGGCAGCATCACGCCGCGCGGGAAGTTTGGCGCTGGCGTGCAGATCATCAACAACGTGCAGGTGCAGCCGACCGCATCGAATCGCACCGCGTCGCAAGTCGCCGAAAAGGTCGCACGCAAGCAACAGCTCGCTCTTGCACGCGCGTAGCGCCGCACGGAATTGAAACGCTCGGTAACGGAGCGGGTAAAGAGACGCGCCAACATAACAAAATCGCGCGTATACAACCGCTTGCCAGCGAGGTTCGAGTCCTCTCCCGCACCAATTGGATATGAACGAAACCCGCGCCCGTCGCGGGTTTTTTGTTGCTTGTAGCGAATGGTGCAACGCTACCCCGAACCACATGCCTGCTGCACCCCGCACACTGGATGCAGGCGCAGCACTGTTCGCGTTGCCATCATCCCAACCGCTTGGGTTATGTTAGGATGACCCATGCCAACCATCCTGCGACTCGGCGGTCTGCGCGTCGTGATCTACCCCAACGACCACCGCCCGGCGCACGTCCACGTGATCGGCCGGCGGCCGAAGCAGTGTTCTTCCTGAACTGTCCCGACGGCCCGCCCGAGTTGCGCGAGAACTACGGATTCCCGCGCAAGGATGTCAGCCGCATCATCGACCGGTTGGCGGACGCCTTGGCACAACTTTGCAACGAATGGAGCCAACTCCATGGCCATCACTGAACACGAATACGAGCTTGCCGGACAACGCGCGCAGGCCCTGCGCGAACACGGGCACGCCATCGCCGCGCGCTACGACCGCCGCCGCGCGCGTGTGGTGGTGAGCCTCAACACCGGCGTCGAAGTGGCGTTTCCGCCCGCTCTGGCGGAGGGTCTGGCCGATGCCGCGCCGGGCGATCTGGCCAAGATCGAAATCTCGCCAAGCGGGCTCGGCTTGCACTGGCCCAAGCTCGACGTCGACCTCTACGTGCCGGGCCTGCTCGCCGGCGCATTCGGCAGCAAGCGCTGGATGGCCGCGCAACTCGGCGCGGCGGGCGGCAGCGCACGGTCCGCGGCGAAGACACGCAGCGCGCGCGCCAACGGCCGCCTCGGCGGACGCCCGCGCAAGCATTCGGCGCGCAAGTAGCGCCGCTTCGCCACAGGAACCGTACGACATCAACACCAAGCTCTATTCCGTGACCGCGGAATACAGGTTCTGAATTGACGAACATCCAACCTGAAACACCAACGGGCGTCGAAAGACGCCCGTTTTTTTAAGACGATATGCCACTGGAAGCCGCCATCGACGCCGGCCTTGACGGCACGATAACGCCACGGCGAGGAGACTTTTGCGCGCATGGGTTGAAGCGTCTCCATGACGCAGAAGGTGCAACATGCGTTCGCATCGTTCCATGGGTGTTTTGGCGGGTCTGTTGCTGGCGTCCGGCGCTGCGATGGCAGGCGGGACCGACGGCAACCAGCCCTTCGACATCAGCACGCCGCAGAGCTTCCAGGCGCAGGCCGCGCAGGTGCGTGCGGGCCTGGGCGCTGGCGGCGAGTACGCGTTCCTGTCGACGCAGGAGCGCTCGCGGGTCGAGCGCGAGATCGCCGCGATGGACGCGCTGCTGCAACGCCACGGCAGCATCGATGCCATGACCGGCGCACAGCGGGTCGATCTGTACAACGCGCAGGAATCGGCCAACATGATCCTGACGCGCGGCCGCGAAGGCACCATCCGCTGCACGTGGGCGCCACAGACCGGGTCGCTCATCCCGCGCACGTTCTGCTGGTACACGCAAGCTTGAGTGACGGCCACGCCGGACCCGCGCCCGAGCGCATCACGGTTTCTTGCCGCCGCTCGAATCCGCGGCCGACAGTACTGCGAAGCTGCCGCCCCAGGCACGCGGATAGGTGGTGCTGCGGATGAAGTTCTGCGTGTTGCCGCGATAGTCGCTCTGGCCGGGCAGGATTTGGATCATCACCAGTCCGCCGCGTTGCGCGTCGATCGCGCCGGCATGCGCGGCGGCGGCGCAGATCGACGAAGCATCCGTGTAAACGCCGCTGCCGGTCACGGATTCCGGCAGCGGTTTGCCTGCGGGACAGCGGAACCGGTAGCTCTTGCCGTTCATGCCACGCAGGTTCAGATCCAGCGGGCTGGTGCGCCAGTCGATCGCCGGCGGTGGCGCGATCGTGTGCGCGCGCTGGCATGCACAGAGCGCAAGCGTCAATGCGAGTGCCGCCATCAAACAAAGCACATGCATGTTCGCGTTGCTGCCCGTCATCGACGCCTTCCGGCTCGCATCACGTCAGGTCGTGCATCAGCCCTGCTTCCGGAATGGATGCAGCGTCAAGCTGCCCACCCGGTCCTTGCAGGCATCGGCAACCTTGTTGAAGGTCAACGTATTGCCCTCGGACTTCCAGCGATACGTACCCTTCTGCTCGGCAGCCTTGGTGCAGGCCCACGGGCCTGTCCTGTCCGTGACTTGCAATTGGCTTCCATCGACCGTGTAGTCGCCCTCGACTTTCACGGCGTCATTCTGGGTGACCCGGAAATGTCCGCTGCCGTCGAACGCGAGGGTGATTCCGGATGCGGCGTAAGTGCCTGCCGGAAAATCGGCGGCTGAAGCGGGCATGACAGCGAATGCCGAGCAAGTGGCTATCGCCAGAATGGCGGACAGTTTGGAAAAACGCTTGCGTGTGGACATGATGGTCTCCTCGTTGACGGGTGGGTACAGCGGTTGCGGCGCGCAGTCGTGTCACGCCTTGCGGCAGGTTTCCTCGTCGGTCTTCACCCACTTGCCGTTCTTGCCGCGCATCGTCCCGGTGTGGCTCGACATGCCCGAGTCACCGTGGGCGAAGGTGTCGCGGTAGGACGAACCCTTGGCGCCCTCGGCCGTTTCGTCGAACGTGATGGTGTCGCCCTTCCAGCCTCGGCTCGTGCCCGTGCCGTAAGGGGATCCGGAGTTGTCGAAGGCCACCGCGATGAATTGCTTCCTGGCCTTGTCGTAGCCGATGTATTGCACGACGCTGAAGGGCTTCGGGTTGGCCGCGGTCTTGTCTTCGTCGTAATGGATCACGATCCAGTGGCCATCGAGGACCTTCTCGCTGCGAAATTTGCCGGTCGTGGCGTGGCCTGGATCCTTGCCCATGGCCATGATCCGGCCGGTGCAGATGCCCTCGCCGGCGAAACGATCGAGCTGGTCGGACGGCGACGATGCAGCCGCCTGTTGTGCCAACGCCCGGCCGATGAGGAACGGCGCGGATGCGCAAACCAGGGCTGTGAAAATCGCGAGACTTGTGCGTTTCATGGTCAGATACTCCGATTGAAGGGATACCGATGCAGCAAGGCGAACCTTCGCCGTTTCACGAAACCTGAAGAAATGAACCCGGATCGCCCGGACGATGCCGGTCGATCCGGTTCGTTTCCCGTGCGCCAACCTGCGCCGTGCGACACGCGGTGTCATTGCCGCCGCGCTGGTATTTTTCTGGCAGAATTCCTGCCCCCTTCCTGCCACGGGCCAAGGCCGTGTCAGCGCAGGAAAATCCGGTCTATCGCTTCGCCGATTGCGAGCTGGACGTCCGCGAGCGCCGGTTACTCGTGCACGGTCAGTCGGTCACGCTGACGCCCAAGGTGTTCGACACGCTGGTGCTGCTGGTCGAGCGCGCCGGTCACGTGGTCAGCAAGGACGAACTGATGGCGGCGTTGTGGCCGCGCGGTTTCGTGCACGAATCCAACCTCACCAAGCACATCTGGCTGATCCGCCGCGCGCTGGGCGACGGCGAGGACGAGAGCCGCTACATCGAAACCGTGCCGAAGCTGGGGTATCGCTTCGTGGCGCCGGTGGAGCGTGTCGCTGCGAATGAGGATGCGAACTCGCCGGCCGCTGCGGACCCGACTGCTGTTCCGATTTCCACTTCATCGCCGGAACATATCGAGTCGCAATCAAGAGACACGCATACGCTCACGACGTCTGATTCGCACGATGCGCCGGTCGCTGCGAATTCGACGCGCCGGGCTTGGCCGATTGCGTTCGCGATCATGTTGGGGATCGTCGTTGTCGCCGGCGCGTGGTTCGCGTGGCGCGGATCGCATCAGAACAAACAGGCAGTTGCGGTGCCGGATCCCGGCGCGGTGGCAATCGTGGATTTCAACAATCTCTCCGGCAATGCGAAAGACGCATGGCTGGGTCCCGCGCTCGAACAGATGCTGGCGACGGAAGTTGCGGCGAACGGAAAACTGCACGCGGTTTCCGAGGAACTGGTGCGGCCGGCGCGCGCCGATCTGCCCGCGCCCGACGCGGGCGGCTACGCGCCGGCGAGCCTGGCCGCGCTGCAACGGCGGCTCGGCGCGCACTACGTGCTGAGCGGCGCGTATCTGGTTTCGGGCAATCCCGATGCGCCGCAACTGCGCGTCGATTTCACCGTGCAGGACGCGCAAAGCGGTGCGCTGTTTGCCACGCTTTCGCGCGCAGCGGCGGTCAACGACATTCCGCATCTGGTGGCGCAGGTCGGCAGCGACTTGCGCAGCCGCTTCGGCGAGCGCTCTGATCCCGCGACCCTGAAGCAGATCGCCAGCGCGCAACCGGCCAGCGCGGAAGTGGCGAGGCACCTGGGTTTCGCGTTGCAGGCGCTCGACCAGTACGACGCCGCGCGCGCACGCGACGAGTTGTTGCAGGCGATCGCGCAGGCGCCCGGTTACGCACCGGCGTATCTGTATCTCGCGCGCGCCTGGTCTGCGCTGGGTTATCGCGCCAAGGCGATCGCGGCATCGAAACAGGCGTTGCAGAACGCCGACGGTCTGCCGACGGAAGAGCGCCTGCAGATCGAGGCGCTGCGGTTCACCTTGCAGGGGAATCACGTCGAGGCCGCTCGGACCTGGGCGACATTGGTGGCCTTGCGCCCGCAGGATCCGGACTTCCGCTTGCAGCTTGTCGACCAGCTCACCGCCGCTGCGCAATACGACGACGCGATCGCGGCGCTCGCCGCGGCACGCAAGTTGCCGGGTGCCGAGGGCGATCCGCGCTACGAACTCGCCGCGGCGCAAATCGAATCCGCGCGCGGCAACAGCGCAAGGCTGATTCCGCATGCACGGCTGGCCTTGCAGCAGGCGCAGGCGCACGGCGAGAGCGGGCTGGCCGCGCAGGCGGAATTGCAACTCGGCATCGCGCTGGACCAGGACCCGCAGGCCGAGCCGATGCTGCGCCGGGCCGCGGTGGATTTTCACCGCATCGGCAACCCGCACGGCGAAGCGCTGGCGTACCAGAACCTGGGCAACCTGATGTACGACCGCAACTGGATCGCGGACGCGCGCGAGAACTACCAACGCGCGATGACGATCTATCAGGGCGTGGGCGACCTGGGCGGCAAAGCCGCGGTGTACGACGATCTGTCGCGCATGCTCTGGAATGCGGGCGACCGAGACGGCACCGAAGCCGCGTTGCGGCAGGCGCTGGCGATCGGCCGCGAAACCGACGACAAGGTGCGCCAGGCCTGGAGCCTGACGGGACTTGCGACCGTGCTGTCGGATGAATCTGCCGGCGACGAGGTTGCGGCGATGTACCGCGAAGCGATCGAGCTGGATCGGCAATCCGGCGAACGCTCGCACCTGGTCTTCGCGCTCTCCACGTATGCGGACCTGCTGCGCGTGCGCGGCGAGCTGGACGCCGCGCTCGACGCGTGCGACCAGGCGCAGAAGGCGGAACTTGCGCTGGACGCTTCGTCGAGCTCGCCCGATGCCGATTTCGAATGCGCACAGATCGCGCTCGATCGCGGCGAAGTGGGTCAGGCCGCCGCCGCATTCACCCGCATCGAGCAGGAATCCATCGCGGCGAAGGACGGATTCAACGCCGCCAATTCGCAACTCGTGCTGGGCCAGATTGCGATGGGGCGGTTGCGTTGGGCCGATGCGCGCGATTTGCTGCGGCGATCGCGCGACGGGTGGGCGGCAGCGAAGGAGACCCCGGGCGAGGCCACCGCCAGTGCGCTGCTGGCCTTGTGCGCCGCCGCGCAGAACGACAGCACTGCGCGCGATGCTGCGCTGAAGCACGCGGTCGATCTGCGCAGCCAGGTGACCGCGCATCAGGAAGTGTTGTACCTGGACATCGCGCTGGCGGAATTGCAGGCGCAACTGGGCCAACCGGACCAGGCGCTGGCCGCATTGCGCGGATACGCCGACGATGCGCGGAAACGCCACTGGATCGGTTACGCATTCGAAGCACGGCTGGCAATGCTGCAAGTACTCGAACGCGGCAACGACGCGGCGGCGATCAAGTCCGCGCGCGACGCGCTCGCGGCCGATGCGCGCAAGTCGGGCTTCGGCTGGGTCGGCCAACGGGTTGCGATGCTGAACCCATCACCGGCGCATTGATTACACCTGCAGCCGATCACCCTCGCGCGCGACCAGCTTGTACAGCGCCGGCATGAGGAAGAAGCCGATGGCAAGGCGCGAGATCATCCCGGCCACGATCACCAGCGCGAACGGCCGCTGCGAATCGGTGCCGACGCCGTGCGCGAGTGCGGCGGGCAACAGACCCAGCGCCGCCACCAGCGCGGTCATCAGGATCGGACGCAGGCGCAGCACCGCGGCTTCGTGCGCGGCTTTCAGCATGTCCATGCCGCCCAGGCGCAATTCGTTCGCGCAGGAGATATAGACCACGCCGGTCAGCACCGACACGCCGAACAGCACGATGAAACCGATGCCGGACGACACCGAGAACGGCGTTCCGGTGACCCACATTGCGAACACCGCGCCGAACGGCGCCGACAGCAGCACGCCGACCACCGTGATCAGCGGGAACTTGAAGTTGTCGTACAGCACGAACAGCAGGCCGAAAATCACGATGACGGTGAGCGGCAGGACCACCCGCATCTGCGCGCGCGAGGCGGTGTATTCCTTGTACTCGCCGCCCCACTCCAGCCGGTAGCCCTGCGGCAGCTTCACGTCGCGCGCCACCCGTGCGATCGCGTCGTCCACCGCGCCGGCGAGGTCGCGTCCCGTCACCGAGAACTGCACCCCGATGTAGCGCGAATTGTTTTCGCGGTAGATGAAGGACGCGCCGTTCTCGACCTTGATGCTGGCCAGTTCCTTCAGCGGAATCTGCTGGCCGCCCGGCGTCGCCACCGGAATGTCGCCGATTTCCTCGGGGTTGTCGCGGTACGGCTGCTGCAGGCGCACCACCAGGTCGAACTGCTTGTCGCCCTGCACGACTTGCGTCGCGACGCCGCCGCCGATCGCGGCGTCGATGAGGTTGTTGATGTCATCGACGTTCAATCCGTAGCGCGCGATCCTGGCGCGGTCGATGTCGATCGCGAGGTTCGGCTGCCCGAGTTCATGCACCAGCGTGATGTCGGTGATGCCGCGCACCTTCTCCATCACCGCCTTGATCGCCTGCCCTTCCTTCTGCAGCACCGCGAGGCTCGGCCCGTACAGCTTCACCGCCAGCGAGCTCTTCAGGCCCGTCTCGGCTTCGTCCACGGCGTCCTCGGCGGGCTGGGTGAAGTTGAACTGGATGCCGGGGAATTTCTGCAGCTTGGCGTTGATCGCGTCGATCAGCGCCTGCTTGTCGCGATACGCGCCGTGCCATTCGGAGTACGGCTTCAGCCCGACGAGGAACTCGTCGTTGAAGAAGCCGGTGGAATCGGTGCCGTCGTCGGGACGTCCGAGCTCGCTGGTCACGGTGGTGACGACCGGGAACGACATCAGCACCTTGCGGATTTCGGGTGAAATCTCGGCAGCCTTGTCGAACGAAATGGTGTACGGCATGGTCGCGCGCACCCACAGCGAACCTTCGTCCAGCTGCGGCATGAACTCGGCGCCGATGCCCTGCATCATCAGCACGGCCAGCCCCAGCAGCACCGCCGACGCCGCGGTGACCCGCCACGGCACGCGTTGCGCGCGTTCCAGCCAGCGCACGTACCACGACTTGAATTTTTCGTAGATCGCGTTGCGGCGTTCGCGCACGCCCTTCTTCATGAACAAGCCGCACAGCACCGGCAACAACGTCAGCGTGACGACGAGCGAGCCGATCAGCGCAAAGATCATGGTGTCGGCCATCGGCTTGAACAGCGTGCCGGACGGCCCGGTGAGGAAGTAGATCGGCAGGAAGCTGGCGACGATCACCGCAACCGCGTACACCAGCGGGCGGTCGATCTCGGCGGCCGCGGTGAGGATCACTTCCCTGATCCTGTAATCGGTGCCGCGCCGCGCGGCGAGTTCGCGGAAGATGTTCTCGACCATGAAGATCGCGCCATCCACGAGGATGCCGAAATCCACCGCGCCGATCGACAACAGGTTGGCCGACGCGTTTTTTATGTCGAGGCACAGGAACGCGAACAGCAGCGCCAGCGGCACCGTCACCGCAACGATCAGTCCGGCGCGCACGTCGTACAGGAAAAAGATCAGCACCACGATCACCAGCACCAGGCCGACCGTGAGGTTGTGCATCACCACGCCCTTGGTCTGGTCGATCAGCGTGGTGAGGTCGTAGAACGGATGGATCTTGACGTCCTTGGGCAGGATCGTTTCATTGAGTTCCCTGGTCTTGGCCTCGACGCGCTTCAGCACGTCCTCGGTCTTGCTGCCGGTCAACGCCAGGATCACGCCCTCGACGGCGTCGTTCTGGTTCATGTAGCCGAATTCGCCGAGGCGCGGCGCGATGCCGATCTGCACCTTGGCGACATCCTTCACCAGGATCGGCGTGCCGTCGTGCACGGCCAGCACGATGTTGCCGATGTCTTCCGGCGTCTTGATGCGGCCGAGGCCGCGCACGTAGAAGAACTGCCCGCCCTGCTGGTAGAAACCGCCGCCGGCGTTGGAATTGTTGGCGGCCAGCGAAGCCTCGATCTGCGTCACGGAAAGGCCGAGCGCCGCGATCTTCACCGGATTCAGCAGCACCTGGTACTGCATGTTGCCGCCGCCGAACGCGGAATCGTCGGCGACGCCCGGCACCGAGCGGTACTGCGGTGCGATCACCCAGTCTTCCAGCGTCTTCAGCTCCATCGGCGAACGGTCGGTGCTCTGCAGCACGTACCGATACACCAGCCCCGACGGCGGCGACATCGGCGAGATCGACGGCGCGACGCCGGTCGGCAGCGTGATTTGCGGCAGCCGGTTATAGACGCGCTGACGCGCGAAATAATGATCGGTGCCGTCGCTGAAGGTCAGCGTGACATCCGACAATCCGTACAACGAGATCGAGCGCTTGGTGACGAGGCCGGGGATCGCGTTCATCCCGAGTTCGACCGGCACCGTGATCTGCTGCTCGACTTCCTCCGCCGAATGCCCCGGCCACTGCGTGATGATTTCCACCATCGGCGGCGACAGGTTGGGATACGCATCCATCGGCAGGACCTTCCAGGCCCACACGCCGGCCGCCGCCATGCCCAGCGACAGCAGCACCACCAGCAGGCGCTGCTCCAGCGCGAACGCAACGATGCGGTTGATGAGCGACGCCTTGCGCGACGCTTCGCCTTGGGGCAGTTGCGCGCTCATTGCGACTGGATGAACTGCAGGAAGATCGAACCGTCCACCACCACCTTGTCGCCGGCGTGGAGTCCTTCGGGAATCACGTAGCGGTCGTCCACGCGCGCGCCGAGCGTGACGGGGCGGCGCGCGTAGCTGCCGTCCGCATCCACCACATACACGAACGGCAGGTTCTCGTCATCGCGCAGCACCGCGGACACCGGTACCAGCAGGCCCTGGTGTTCATCGTGCGACCGTATGCGCACGGTCACGTACATCTGCTTCTTGAGCGCGCCGTCCGCATTGTCCACGCTGACGCGCGCCTGCACCGAACGCGTGTCGGGATCGACCACCGCGCCGACGTTGGTGATCGTGCCATCAACTGGCTTGCCGCCATCGCCGGTGATCACCGTCGCCGCATCGCCATCACGGACGCGCGTGGCATCGTCGCCGAACACTTGCGCCATCACCCACATCTTCGAGGTATCGGCGATGGTGAAGCACGGCGTGGTGCCGGCCGCCAGCGTCTGCCCCGGCGCGATCGATTTCGCGACCACGGTTCCGGCGATCGGCGCCCGGATCACGCCCTGCCCGTTCGCCACCGGCTTGCCGGAGCGGATGTCCGCGATGGTCTGCGGATCGACGTGCAGCGCGACCAGGGTTTGCAGCGCCGCGGCGCGATCGGCATCGGCGCTGGCCGCGTCGGCCTGCGCCTGCGCGTTCTCGCGCTCGGAAATCGCCTGGTGCGCGAACAGCTCGCGGTCGTTGGCCGCGACCGCATCGGCGGCTTTCGCAGCCAACAACGCCTTGCGGTAGGCGCCGGTGGCGCTGGCGAAATCGGGAGAATCCAGCGTCGCCAGCGCCTGCCCTTTCTTCACCTGCTGGCCTTGCGTCACCAGCACCTTCGTCACCGCGCCGGAGAACGGCGCGAGGATGTCGGTCGCGCGGTTATGGTCGAAATCGACCACGCCGGTGGTGGTGATCGTGGTGCGGTACTGCACCGGTTCGACCGTGTAAAGATGGATGCTGTGCTGTTGTTCCCTGGTCAGCGTCACGTTGCTCGGCGTGGTGGATGACTGTTGTTGCTGCGGCGGCTTGCCGGAGCAGCCGGAAAGTCCCGCAACGGCCATGGAGGCGATTGCGAATACGGCGATTGCACGCGTGAACCGGCTCTCCCCTCTCCCTCCGGGAGAGGGTGCCCGAAGGGCGGGTGAGGGTTCGGAGCCACAACTAATGTTCCGCGTATTCGTACTCTTACCCCAGCGCTGCGCGCTCGGCGCTCCGCGCCGCCTCTCCCGGAGGGAGAGGGGTTCAGTCGCGAATATCGCTTTATTGTCCGTATTCATTGCTTGCCCAATTCCGGGTGGTACCACCAGCCGCCGCCCAGCGCCTGGTAGAGCGCGGCGGTGTCGGCGAAACGATTGGCCTCGGCTGCGACCAGCGCGATCCGCGCCTGCTGGTACGCCTGCTCGGCGGCCAGCAGTTCGAAGGTGCCGATGTAGCCGTGCTTGAGTTGCAGTTGCGACAGATCCAGCGTGGTCTTCGCGGCCTGTTCCGCTTTCGCGGCGGACTGTAGACCTCTTGCATCCTGGTCCAGCGCGACCAGCGTGTCGGCGACGTTCTGGAATGCGGTCAGCACCGTGCCGCGGTATTGCTCGGCGGCTTCGACGTACGCGGCCTTGGCGGCGCGTTCCTGGTGCAGCAACTGGCCGCCCTGGAAGATCGGCGCGGTCAGCGACGCGGCGATGCCCCAGAAGCCGGTGCCGGACGTGAACACTTTCGAGATCGCGAGCGCGGTGCTGCCGGCGTTCGCGGTCAGTTCGATCTGCGGCAGACGCTCGGCTGCGGCGATGCCGACCGCGGCGCTGGCCGCGTGCAGGTTGGCGCGCGCCTGGCGCACGTCGGGACGCTGCGCGACCAGTTGCGAGGGCAGGCTGACGGGCAATGTTTCGGGCAGGTGCAAATCGGCCAGCGTGAACGACTCAACCGGCGCTTCGGACGGGAACGCGCCCACCAGCACGGCCAGCGCGTGCTGCGTGGCCGCCAGTTGCTTCACCAATGCGGGCAAGCCCGCCTCGGTTTGCGCGAGTTGCGATTGCTGCGCGGCGACGTCGAGCTTGCTGGCATCGCCGTGCTTGAACCTGAGTTGCAGGATCGCGAGGCTCTGCCTGCCGATGTCGATGGACTTGCGGGTGGCATCAACTTGTTCCTGCAGCGCGGCCTCCTCGACCGCGGTGACCACCACATTGCTGGTCAGCGTGGTCCACGCCGCCAGCATCTGGAAACGTGCGGCCTGTTCCTGCGCCTTGAGCGATTCACGCGTGCGCCGGTTCAGGCCGAACAGGTCGGGCGCGTAGGAAATCGAAAGCTGCGGCGTGAACAGGTTGTACAGGAACTCCTGCGGCACCTCCGGGAAATTCGGCACGGGCGCGAGGATGTTCGAGGCCTTCTCGCGGCTGGCGTCGAAACTTGCCGACACGCTCGGAAAGAACGATCCGCGTTGCGCCAGCACGTCCTCGTGCGCCACACGCAGAGCGGCCTGCGCGGCCTTCAAATCATGGTTGTTCTGCAGCGCCTGCGCGATCAGTGCGTCCAGCGATGGCGAATGGAACAGCGTCCACCAGTCGCCGGGAATGTCGGCGCCCTGTTCGAAGTCCTGCGCGCTTCCGCCCGCGACATCCGGCGTGGCAACGGTTGTGGTCAACGGCTGCGCGGTGTAACCCGAAACGGCCGGCGGCGCCGGCAGCTTGAAGTCCGGTCCGGCCGCGCAGCCCGCCAGCGTCAGCGAAGCCGCGGTCAAAGCGACCAGCAACGCACGCGATGGAACAGGCGGCGGCAAGCAACGGATCATCCGGGCGGCTCTCTCTGCATGGACCGGCGCAGCGCCGGTCCGGCCAACGTGTCGGGTATCGCCTGCCGCCGGAGAACCGCGGGGTTGGGCGGCGGCAGGCGCGCAATGTTATATCGTTACATTCTGGAATTGCAAGAATGCCAACAGACGACGCGTCGAGGCGCCCGCGACAGACGCAACCGACCCGTTCGTCATTCCGGGGCTGCCGCAGCTCTTCGCGGCGGAACCCGGAATCCATGCTGTTATTCGCGAACAACAAGAATGGATTCCGGGTTGCACCCACGGTGAAGCCGTGGATGCCCCCGGAATGACGAACAGAGGGCAACCAATCCGTTCACTTCGGCTGCGGCGGAATCTTGAACTCGCGCGGCGGTGTGTTGCCGGCCAGATATTGCACGAAGTAATCCCAGCGCCGCCGCATCACGTACGGGGTGTCATCGCCGTAACCGTGGTGCTGGTTCGGCAGGATAAGCATGTCGAAATCCTTGTTCGCCTTGATCAGCGCATCGACCACGAGGTACGTCTCGCCGGTCGGCACGTTGTCGTCGATCGAGCCGTGCACCAGCATCAAGGGGCCTTTCAGGTTCTTCGCGAGCAATTGGTTGGCCTGGTTGTCGTAATTCGTCGTGCCGTCCTTGCGGGTGACCAGCAGGCCCTGGTACTTCTCGCCCCAGTCGTTCTCGTAGTTGCGGTTGTCGTGGTTGCCGCTCTCGGCCCAGCCGACCTTGAAGAAATCCGGATAGCGAAACATCGCGTCCGCGGTCGCGTTGCCGCCGCCGGAATGGCCCCAGATGCCGACGCGGTCGATGTCGATCCACGGGTAATGCTGCGCGAGTTCCTTGATGCCGGCCACCTGGTCCGGCAGCGTGTTGTCGCCCATGTCGCCGTACCAGTAATGATGGAAGCTGGTCGAACGCCACGGCGTGCCCATGCCGTCGATCGCGACCACGATGAAGCCGAGTTCGGCCAGCGCCTGGTTGTCGCCGCGGCTGCCGAGGAAACTGCGGCCGCGCACCGAACCGGTCTGCGGACCCGGATAGATGTAATCGACGATCGGATATTTTTTGTGCGGATCGAAGTTCGTCGGCTTGAAGAGCATCCCGTACAGCGTGGTCTTGCCGTCGCGCGCCTTCACCGTGATCGGCGTCGGCGGCACCCAGCCGGCGGCCTGCAATCTTGAAATGTCGGCCTTCGCGATCGTCGCGATGACGTGACCGTCGTTCGCGTCGCGCAGGACCGTCACCGGCGGCGTGTCCGGCGTCGAATACGCATCGACGAAAGTCTTGCCGTCCGGCGACATCGTGATGGTGTGGTCGGCGTCCTCCGGCGTCAGCAACGTCACCTTGCCGCTGTCGATGTCCACCTTGAAGAATTGCCGGTAATACGGATTCACACCCGGCGTGCGGCCGACACCGACGAACCACAGCGTGCGCGTGGCGCGGTCGAGGTGCAGCACCTCGGTGACGTTACCCTCGCCCGTGGTGATCGCGTGCAGCGGCTTGCCGGTCTTGAGGTCGTAGAGGTACAGGTTGTTCCAGTCGTTCTGCTCGGACGGCCAGATCGCCTGATCCGTAGCGGGCAGGTATTGCCAGTTCACGCGGCCGTGGCCGCTTTCGTAGTAGTCCTTGGCGGTGAACTTGAACGCGCTGCGCACCGCACCCGTCGCAGCGTCGGCGACGCGGAATGTCTCGTGCTGACGGTTGCGCGAGGTCTCGACCAGCGCGAGCGACTTGCCGTCAGGCGCCCACTTCACGTCGCTCCACGTGTACGGCTCGCCTTCGTCGCAGGTGAGCTGGTCGCACAGCGTCGAAAGCCGCTGCTCTGGCGCCATCCGCAACCGCACCATTTTTCTCGTGGCGACATCGACCACCACCGGTTCGATCATGAACACCTTGTCATCGCCCGGCAGCGGATACTTCCATGCGTCAAGCTTCGGATGTCCGACGCGCGTATCGACGGTATACATCTCGCCGACGCCGCGCTGGTCCTGCCGATAGGTCGCGATCTGCCTGGAATCCGGCGACCAGCGCACGATCGCGCCGTCGCCGTGGATCCAGCCGGCATTCTGGGTCGCGTAGCCGTAATCCTTGACGCCGTCGGTGGTGAGCTGCGTTTCCTTGCCGGTCGCGAGATCGCGCACCCACAGGTTCCAGTCGCGCACGAACGCGAGCAGCTTGCCGTCGGGCGACAGCGCACCGGGTTCGTTGCCGGTCTTCAGCAGCTTGTCGCGCGCGGTGCACACGCCGGCGCCGGACAGGTCGCAGCGGTACCAGTCGTCGCCGAGTTGCACGTCCAGATCGCCGCCCGGAACCGGATGAAAGTCGAAACGCCGCGGCCACTTCTTCGCATCGACCGGTTTGCCGCGCGCCTTGCCCAGCGCGGCGGCGAGCTTCACCTGATCGAACGCTGGCGACACCTTGCCGATTGCCGCATCCATTTCGAGGATGTGGTCGCCTGCTGCGTCGTGATCGCGATACCAGAAGTGCGTGGCGTCCAGCCACTTCACCCGCTGCACGTCGTGATCGACCAGCGGATCGGTGTTCTGCGCCAGGAATTTCACCGCGCGGGCGTAATCCGCATCGGTCAACTGCCGTGCATGTGCTGCGCCAACTGCCAGCGCACCCGCCAGCAACGCGCATGCAATCCCGCGAATCGATGACATGGTTGTCTCCCGGCCGAAAACGCGCGAACGCAACCCGCCGATCCTAGTCCTACGGGCAAAAGCGCACCCCTGCCGGAAGTCGTGGGCGTGGGTCAGCGCGCGTACACGCGCCGACGCCCGCTCGCGGGCGACAGGTCGATCAGCAACGCGATCACGATCCCGATGATAGGGACCAGCGTCCACTGGCCGTGGAACCAGTGCTGGACCGCGGTGTACCAGAGCAGCGTGGTGGGCAGGAAGATGAAGCCCAGCACCGGCCACAGCGCGATGTGGAACAGGCCACTGAACCAGTGCGTGAACAGCCACAGCAGCACGATCACCACGCGGGGGATGAATAGCGCGAGCAAAACCATCAGGCAGGGCATGGCAACCTCCTCGTCGTGGTGTCGTGGGCGAACGGCCCAAGGCGACGGCCGGGCGCCCGAACCGCCACACACGCCGTCCATCCTAAACGATCGCCAACGCGGGCACCTGTATAATCGCTGGACGGTGGAAGAAGCGGTCCAGCCGCTGCCGAAGGCGCAACGCCCGTAATCGCTCAGGCCCGATACCACCGCGGTGAAAACTCTGGAGAGACCGGCTTTCGATGTATCGGAAGAACCGGCGCCGAAGGGGCAAGAAGCGCGAGGCGCTTCCAAACTCTCAGGCAGAAGGACAGAGGGGCGAAGAAATACACAGCTCGTCATTCCGGGGGCTGCGCCGGTTCCATCGGCGCAGCAACCCGGAATCCAGCTTGCTTCCCCAAAGCGAAAAGCTGGATTCCGGGTTCTGTCCGCATGAAGCCGCGGACAGCCCCGGAATGACGACCGAAGTTCAGCCCCCCAACGACGATCTTTGCCCTCACCGCCCGGATTCTCGCCATGACCCAGCACACCCCTTCCCTGCACGACCTCGAGCAGCACGACGCCTTCATCGCCCGCCACATCGGCCCGGACGATACCGAAATCGCGCACATGCTGCGCACGATCGGCTACGACTCCCTCGATGCCCTGACCGACGCGATCGTGCCCGCCACGATCCGCCAGAAGAATCCGCTGGCGCTGCCGCCAGCCATCACCGAAACCGAAGCGCTGGCCAAGATCCGCGCGATCGCGGACAAGAACGAAGTGTTCAAGAGCTTCATCGGCCAAGGCTATTACGGCACCCACGTGCCGCTGGTCATCCTGCGCAACATCCTCGAAAACCCCGCGTGGTACACCGCGTACACGCCGTACCAGGCCGAGATTTCGCAGGGCCGCATGGAAGCGCTGATCAACTTCCAGACCATGTGCGCGGACTTGACCGGCATGGAAATCGCCAACGCCTCGCTGCTGGACGAAGCCACCGCCGCGGCCGAGGCGATGACGCTGGCGAAGCGTTCATCGAAGTCGAAGTCGAACCTGTTCTTCGTGTCGAAGCACGTGCATCCGCAGACGATCGAAGTCTTGAAGACCCGTGCCGAGCCGCTGGGCATCGAGTTGCACATCGATGACGAAGCGAATGCCGCGAACGCGGATTGCTTCGGCGCGCTGCTGCAATATCCCGACACCTTCGGCACCATTCGTGATTACAAGGCGCTGTGCGAGGCACTGCACGCCAGGGGCGCGCTGGTCGCGGTCGCGACCGACCTGCTGGCGCTCACGCTGATTGCACCGCCCGGCGAATGGGGCGCCGACATCGTGGTCGGCAACTCGCAGCGCTTCGGCGTGCCGTTCGGCTTCGGCGGCCCGCACGCCGCGTTCATGGCCTGCCGCGATGCGTACAAGCGCTCGATGCCCGGCCGCCTGATCGGCGTGTCGATCGACGCGCAGGGCAACAAGGCGTATCGCCTGACGCTGCAGACGCGCGAACAGCACATCCGCCGCGAGAAGGCGACGTCCAACATCTGCACCGCGCAGGTGCTGCTGGCGGTGATGGCGGCGATGTACGCGGTCTATCACGGCCCCGACGGACTGGTGCGCATCGCGCGCCGCACGCATCGTCTCGCCGCGATCCTCGCGGCTAGCTTGCGCAAGGCCGGCATCAAGGTCGCAGGCGATTTCTTCGACACCCTGCACGTCACCGGCTGCGATGCGCACACCATCCACGCGATGGCGAACGCGGCCCACATCAACCTGCGCCACATCGACGCCACCTCGCTGGCGATCAGCCTGGACGAAACCACCACGCGCGAAGACGTGCAGCAACTGGCCGCGCTGTTCGGCGCGCGGATCGACGACATCGACGCGCTGGACCGCGCAACGCCCGACGCGCTGCCCGCCGCGCTGGCGCGCAAGTCCGCGTTCCTCACGCACCCGGTGTTCAACAGCTACCGCAGCGAGCACGAGATGCTGCGGTATCTGCGCCAGCTCGCCGACAAGGATCTCGCGCTCGACCGCAGCATGATCCCGCTGGGCTCGTGCACCATGAAGTTGAACGCGACCGCGGAAATGATTCCGATCACCTGGCCCGAGTTCGCCGACATCCATCCACTGGCGCCGCCGGAGCAATGGCGCGGCTACCGCGAATTGATCGACAGCCTCGAAGCGCAGTTGATCGCGATCACCGGCTACGACGCGGTCAGCCTGCAGCCGAACGCCGGCGCGCAGGGCGAATACACCGGCCTGCTGGCGATCCGCGCGTACCACCGCGCGAACGGCCAGGCGCAACGCGACGTGTGCCTGATTCCGGAATCCGCGCACGGCACCAACCCCGCGTCCGCGCACATGTGCGGCATGACGGTGGTCGTCACCCGCTGCGATGCCAACGGCAACGTCGATGTCGACGACATCCGCGCCAAGGCCGAGCAGTATTCCGAGCGCCTCGCCGCGATCATGCTGACCTATCCCTCGACGCACGGCGTGTTCGAGGAAGAGATCGTCAGGATCTGCGAAATCGTGCACCAGCACGGCGGACAGGTTTACACCGACGGCGCCAACCTCAATGCGCTGTGCGGCGTCGCGCGTCCTGGCCGCTGGGGCTCGGACGTGTCGCACCTCAACCTGCACAAGACCTTCTGCATCCCGCACGGCGGTGGTGGCCCGGGGGTCGGGCCGTGCGCGGTGAAGTCGCATCTCGCGAAGTTTCTTCCAGCCGGCTTCCATGCCGGCGAACAAGAGCCGGCCATCCCTGGCGCGACTTCTCACAACAGCCGCTCCGGAGGGATGGTTTCCGCCGCCACCTTCGGCAGCGCGTCGATCCTGCCGATCTCGTGGATGTACATCACGCTGATGGGCCGCGAGGGTGTATTGAAAGCCACGCAGGCCGCGCTGCTCAATGCCAATTACCTGTCGAAGCGGCTGGCCGAGTACTACCCCACCCTGTACACCGGCCGCAACGGACTGGTCGCGCACGAGTGCATCCTGGACGTGCGCCCGCTGGAACAGACCAGCGGCGTCAGCGCCGAGGACATCGCCAAGCGTCTGATCGATTTCGGCTTCCACGCGCCGACGCTGTCGTTCCCCGTGGCCGGCACCCTGATGGTCGAGCCGACCGAATCGGAATCGCTGCACGAGCTGGACCGCTTCATCGACGCGATGATCCAGATCCGCGAGGAAATCCGCGCGATCGAGGACGGCCGTCTCGACCGCGAGGACAACCCGCTGAAGCACGCGCCGCACACCGCGGCCATGGTGTCGGCCAGCGAATGGACGCACGCCTATCCGCGCGAGCTGGCCGCGTATCCGCTCGCTTCGTTGAAGCAGGTGAAATACTGGCCGCCCGTCGCGCGCGTGGACAACGTGTACGGCGACAAGCACGTGTTCTGCGCGTGCGTGCCGGTCGAAGCGTTCAAGGAAGAGGACGCGGCGACGGCGTCGTAGACACAACGCGCAGGTTGGGCTTCCCCCGGACTCGATCCGGGGGAAGCCCAACATCGGCCGCCACGAATGTCGGCACGTTGCAGATGTTGGGCTTCGCAGGCTCAGCCCAACCTACGTCAACCAACGGTGGAGACGTTGCCGACCACGGCGCCCAACACCGCGCCGCACTCGCCGTCCAGCTTGAACGAGAACAGGTCGTCGGCGCGCGTCCGCCCGCGATTCACCGCGACAACCGGCACGCCGCGGGTCGCTGCCGCGCGTATCAAACGAAAACTCGACCACACCATCAGGGATGAGCCAACCACCAGCACGCCATCGGCGGCTTCCACCGCTGCGAACGCGGAATCCGTTACCGCGCGCGGTACCGATTCGCCGTAGAACACCACGTCCGGTTTCAACAGGCCGCCGCACACTTCGCAGGCCGGCACGTTGAAGGCAGCGAAATCGCGGCCTTCGACATCGGCATCGCCATCCGGTGCGATGCGCGCCGGCGACGCAGCCCATTCCGGATTCGCGGTGCGCAGCCGTTGCTGGAACGCATCGCGGCCGGATCGATGGTTGCAATCAAGGCAACGCACCACATCCAGCCGCCCGTGCAGGTCAATCACGCTGCGGCTGCCCGCGCGCTGGTGCAGGCCATCGACGTTCTGCGTCACCAGCGCCGCCACCTTGCCCCGAGCTTCCAGTTGCGCCAGCGCCCGGTGCGCCGCGTTCGGCCGGGCCGCCGCGAACATCGGCCAGCCCGTGAAACTGCGCGCCCAGTAGCGCCGGCGCGTCGCCGCGCCATGCACGAAATCGGCGTACTGCACCGGCGGTGAACGCTTCCAGTTGCCATCGCCATCGCGGTAATCGGGAATGCCGGATTGCGTGCTGACGCCCGCGCCGGTGATCACCGTGACGCGCGAACGCGCGGCCAGCCACGCGGCCAGTTGTTCGACGTTCCCCGCGGACTCGAGATCCGTGACGAAAACATCATCCGCGCGATCCGCTGTCTTCGCGTCCATCATGCCGACACTCTAGCGCGACAAAGGCTAGCGGCCATCACGCGCGGAATGCGCACCTCGGTGGAACCGGCCGCACCCACACCCACAGCGTAACCATGTATGCGAACACCACGACGTACGCGACCGCGAACACCCACAGCGGCAGCGGCCAATAGATCAGACGGTCGATCCAGCCCGCGATCAGCGGCTGCACGTGCGAGGCACCGGCCACATCACCCTGCCACATCGTGAGGAAACACGCGCGTCCGAGCACCGCCTGCAGCGCGACGACCGCGAGGCTGAACAGATGCGCCAGGCGAAACCAGAACTCGCGGACCCAGCGCCAGCCGCGCCACGCGCCGATCGGAACCAGCACGCAGCCCGCGACGTTGAATGCAATCACGACCAGGTGAAACGCCAGGATTGACAAGACCGTCATGCCAACTCCCTGTCATGTCTCCGGCATGAGGATCCCTCTCCCCTCGGGAGAGGGTGCCCCGCAGGGGCGGGTGAGGGTATGCAGCTTGTCCAATGCTTCTTAGCAATCAGGATTGACACGCGTACTTTTACCCTCACCCCTGCCCCTCTCCCGACGGGAGAGGTAAAGCCACTCAAACCATCGTCACGAACTCTTCCGCCGAAGTCGGATGGATCGCCACGGTGTCGAGGAAATCCGCGTAGCGCGCGCCCATCTTCACCGCCACCGCGAAGCCCTGCAGCATCTCGTCCATGCCCGGTCCGATGCCGTGCAGGCCGACGATGCGCTCGTCGTCGCCCGCGCATACCAGCTTCATGAACGTCTTGCCCTCGCGCCCGGCCAGCGACCACAGCATCGGCGTGAAACGCGTCCTGCGCACCTTCACTGCATCGCCGAACCGTTCGCGCGCCGCGGCCTCCGACAACCCCACGCTGCCGACCGGCGGATGCAAGAACACCACGCTCGGGATGTTGGCGTAGTCCAGGCGCGCGTCGGGCTTGCCGCCGAACAGGCGATCCGCCAACCGACGCCCGGCCGCGATCGCGACCGGCGTCAGCGCGACCTTGCCATTCACGTCGCCCAGCGCGTACACGCCTTCTGCCGAAGTGTTCTCGAACGCGTCAGTGACGATTTCGCCGGAATCGTCCACCGCCACGCCCACGGCATCCAGCCGCAACGATTCGACATTCGGCACCCGTCCGATCGCGCTGATCACGCAGTCGTACGGACCGTGCCGCTCGTGGTCCGCACAATCCAGCCACAGCGCGCCCGCATCGCGCACCACGCCGCGCACCGCGCAACCTTCGTGGTGCGCGATGCCTTCGGCTTGCATCAGGTTGCCCAACTCGCAACCGAGGTCGGCATCGAAGTGCGTCAGCAACCCGCTGCGCGTGATCAGTTCCACGCTCGATCCCAGCGCATGCAGCACGCCCGCCAGTTCCACGCCGATGTAACCGCCCCCGATGATGCCGGCCCGCCGCGGCCGCGCGTCCAGCTTGAAGAAACCGTCCGAGTCGATCGCCAGTTCCGCGCCCGGCAAGCCGAGTGCGCGCGGCCGCGAACCCGTCGCGATCACGATGTGTGGTGCGCGGCATTCGGCATCGCCCGCACGCAGCGTGTGCGCGTCGACGAAATGCGCGTACTCCGCGACATGCCGCACGCCCAGCTCGCGCAGCCGGTCCGCATAGGCATTGCGCGAGCGCTGAACATACGCTTCGCGATGCCCGACGAATGCCGTCCAGTCCAGCTTGCCGGGCCGCACGTCGAACCCGACCGCCCTGGCCATCTGCTGCGCCTCGGCCAGCTCCGCCGCCAGCCACATCGCCTTCTTCGGCACGCAGCCGCGATTGACGCAGGTGCCACCGAGTTCGTGCGGCTCGAACAGCGTCACCTTCGCGCCGTGCCGCGCCGCGCGGATCGCGCAGGCCAGCCCCGCCGAGCCGCCGCCGATCACCAGCAAATCCGATTGCGTATCCATATCCTTCACGTCGGGCCAAGACTTCGGTGAAGATCGGGGCGAACCGGCGCAAGGTCAACCATCGAAGCACCGTTCCTGCGCATCCAACCGACGGTTTGCACCGTCGCCCCCGTGCATTAAAGTAAGGATACCTTACTCCCGACGTCCCTCATGCTCGCCAAGCTCACCAGCAAGAACCAGTTGACGCTCCCGAAAGCCGCGGTCGAGGCGGTGGGCAACCCCGAATACTTCGAAGTGCAAGCCCGTGCCGGCCAGCTCGTGCTGACGCCGGTTCGGATGCAACGTGCGGACGCGGTGCGCGCCAAACTGGCCGAGCTCGACCTCGGCGACGAAGACCTAGCCACGGCGGTCGCATGGGCGCGCCGGACCGAAACGGCGCGCAAGACCATGCACGTTGCAGACCCGCAAGCGGAATACGCCGCGGCCCTCCGCAAGCGCAAGCCCGCGAAGCGGCGCAAGCCGTGAAGCCATCCGCGGGCGGCAACCCGCGCTGGGTACTCGACACCAACGTCGTGCTGTCGGCACTGATCCGGCCGGGCGGCACCAGCGGACGTTTGCGCCTGGCCTGGCAGTCACGCTTGTTCACGCCTCTGGCCAGCCGCGCCACGGCCGCGGAACTGATTCGCGTACTCGCTTTTCCCAAGTTCAAGCTGACGCCCGACGAGCAACACGATCTGCTGGCGGATTATCTGCCGTGGACCGAAGCGGTGCGCGTCTCCCGCCCGCCGCCGAAAACGCCCGCATGCCGCGATCCGCACGACCTTCCCTTCCTGCAACTCGCGCTTGCGGCCAAGGCCGAAGCGCTGGTTACCGGCGACGCCGATTTGCTGGTGCTGGCACCACTGCGCGGCATCGCCCTGCTTACGCCGGCACAGGCGATCCAACAACTCTCCGGATAGGTCGATCGGTCAGCCAGTCAACCGCCGAAGCGCACAGGCTCCGGCCCGCGATCCCTGGCGCGCACCACCACGGTTTGCGCGATCTTGTCGTGCCAGCCCTGTTTTCTGCGATCGAACGCGACCCAGATGAAACCAAGACACAACGGCAGCATGGAAAGGATGTAGCAGAGGTAACGCGCCACGGCCTGCCCGACCGACAGCGTCTCGCCGGATTCGGCATCGACCACGCGCAGCGACAACATCGCCTTGCCCGGCGTCGCTTGCCAAAGCCGCCAGAACAGCACGGTCGCAACCGCGGGCGCGACCCACGATATCCAGATCTCGGCGGGGCCATGGATCAAGCGGTCATCGGCCAGATAGCTCCAGCCGTAAATCCACATCAACAGCGGCATCGTGACCAGCATCAGCAGGATCGTGTCGATCAACGACGCAGCAAGCCGAATCCAGAAACCCGCGTATTCCAGTCCATCGGCGTAGCCAGTGCTGCGTGCGATCGCGTCGAGGTCACCGTCGAGCGCAGCGATGTCGCCGATGGCGGGATCGGAACCAATTCCGGACGCTGACATGACGCTCGTTTCCCCTTCAAGTTGGGTTACAGCCGCTACGCGCGGCGACTTTGTGCCTGCGACAACTCGCGACGCTGTGAGGCTCTGTCCCAGGTACATCCGCGAGCTACACCATCAGTTTTCATTGTAGCTACGCTCCAGCAGTGGCAAGGCACGTTCCAGATCGGCGCGGTTGCGCACAGTGAGTTCGAGGTCTCCCATTCCCCACTTGCCGATGTCGCGGACATTTCGGCTGAACCCGGATTCCAGCGCAACCGTATCGGGATCGAGCTTCAGCATGATCAGCAGCTTGTCACGATACGGAACCACGCAAGCAAAGTTTTTCAGCCGGCGAAACGCAACGTATACCTTCAAGCGTTTCTCCTGCACGTCGTCACCCAATGCAAGCAGGTGGCTGGAGACGGCCTCGTACAACTCACGAATCTCCGGGTGCGCTCCCGCCAACTGTTCTTCGACGGTCTTGTCCTTGCCAGGCCCCCGTTGCTTTGCCGGCACATCAGCATCGTCCGTGGCGCTCCTTGTGGGCGTGACATCACTCACGCTCACCGCGTTCACGAGGTCGAGCAGCAGCAGATCGTCGCCGAACAGCTTGTAGCGGATCAACTCCACGTTGCGCGGAATCTGTTGCACCGCGTGTTCGTCGTAACGGGTGAAGTCTGCGGCAATGCACAACAGCCGTGTCCCCGTCCAATCGATGTCATGGGCGACATCGTTTCCGAGCTTCTCCATTACCAGCAACTGGAATTCCGCACGATGATCCAGCAGCCAATCCAGATAGAACAGACCCTGGTTGATCACGTTTTCGTTGCTGTGCCGCTTGTACTCGATGATGACCGGGCAACCATTTTCGTCGAGGCCGAGCGAGTCGATGCGTCCCCGATGTGTTTTGCCCGTGGCGTACTCGCTGGCGAGGAATCGCACGCCGAGGAACGCCTGCATCTGCGATTCGATAAGCCCCTGCAGATACTTCTCAACCATTGCCGCGCGGCTCGGAAGCTCCTCCGCGTTGCCGCCAGACAGCCGAAACAACTGGATATCGCTCATCGCCCTCCCCCTTCAATGCACAGGCTTGATCCCCAAGATCATCACTTCAACATCAGCTTTGGCCGACTCGGCGCGAGTCTGGGCGCCGGCTTCCAGCTTTCCGATTTCTGCGTGTCCCTTTGCAACGCGCTCGACAATCTGCAGTTGGGTCTTGGGCTGGGGCGAGGAAATCCACTCACTACGTTCGCACTCGGTATTGGTGAACGTCAAATTTAACCGCTACCGTCTCACAAGCTGCGACCAGATCGGTCACGATGCACTCGACGCAACCTGCGGCCCACCGAGGAATCAACGGCATGGCGCACCCTTGCGCGTGCGGACGTTGCATCAAGCCGCCGCGTCGCGCATGGCGTCATCCAGCACCTTGCCGGAGACGCCACGTTTTTTCAACGCACGCGCGAGCCGTTCGACTGCGTCGGAGGTGTAAATCGCTTCGTCGCGACGCAGGCCCTCGCTGATGTAGGACTTCAACAAGGTCTGGTAGCCAGCGTAGCCTTTGTGCGGCGCGATGGCTTTCAGGCTGTCCACCACATCGACGGGGATGCGCAGGGTGATGCTGGTGACGGGGCGATCGCGCACCATGCGTTGCTTCAGTTTCTCATTGAGCATACAAAGCCTCCTCTGCAGGCTCGGCAAGCCGTGCCGAAATGATGCGGATGCAGTCGTCATCTTCCATCGCAATGTGCACCACGAACAGCAAACGGCCCGGTCGATCGAAACCGATCACCGCGTCGCGCGCTTCGTCGTTGCGCGATGCATCGGTGAGCACGAACAATGGGTCCATGAAGACGGTCGCCGCGTCTTGGAAACGGATACCGTGCTTGCGCACATTCGCTGCTGCCTTGCCCGCATCCCATACGAAATCGCTACCGCCGATGCGATAGTGTTGATCCATGGCCTAGTCTCCCTGTTAGTATTGACAATGTCAATACACAGGTGAGAGCTTTTTTGGCGAGATCACCCAGCCGAATCCGGCCGATGCCGCCAGGCTCTCAAGCATCATCCACGTCTCCGAACAGCATGATGCGCGGACCGTTGAGTACGCGGGCGATGAAGCCAGGATCCTTGGCACGCGCGCGGAATTCGCGTGCCTTCATGACGATGGGGTTCACCTCGCGACCCAAGCGCGCGTGCAAGGGATAGACGGTCTCCAGCACTTCTGAAAACGTCACGTCGCCCACGACCATCAGGTCGATGTCGCTTCTTGCAGTATCGCTGCGCTTGGCCACGGACCCGAACACGAACGCTACGGTGATTTTGTTTTCCAGCGGTTTCAGTGCCGCCCGCAACGGCTCGGCCAATCCCACGGTCTTCTGCACGATGGCGACCAATTCGCCGTGGATCGGCGCCGCCGGATTCGCCTGGTAGCGTTTCTGATTTCCGACCGGCTGCATGGTCAACAAGCCGCTGGCCGTCAACTTGGCCAGCTCGCGCTGCACGGCACCGGAGCCGGCGCCGGTGGATGCGATGAGTTCGCTTACCGTGAAGCTGCGCTGCGGCTGGCCGTACAGCGCACCCAGCACGCGCTGCTGGGTGGTGGTGAACAGCGCATCCGCAAGATTGTGCGGGCTTTCGGCGTGCGTGGCGTAGCGCGCCGGCGCCTCGCGAACACCACCGTGCTGTTTGGATGGTTTACGTTTGGCCTTGATACCCATACTGGGCATTTTATTACCCAATGTGGGTATATGCAATATCCCAGCGCCGACAGACGGTTATTCCAGAATCGATCGCACAGCATCCAGTGCTTCTTCGACCAGTGGCGCGGGCGCTTTCTCGATCCTGCGGAAGGTACGCGCGCGCGCGTCGATGGTGCGTGTCTGATCGCACAACACGACACCCTGCGTTTTCGTGCCTGTGCCCATCAGCGTGACGCTGAAACCGGTTTCACGGGACATGGTTCCACCCTGCGTGATGGGCGCAACCAGCAGGAGGCCCGACGCGCGGTTGAAGGCATCGGCGGACAGCACGAGCACCGGGCGGGTACCGTGGACTTCGTGCCCTTTGGTCGGATCGAGGCTGAGCTCGAGGATGTCGCCGCGCGCGGGAATGCCGCGACTCACAGCAGTTCGCGCCCGACCGGACGGTCGCCAAGCGACGCATGGTCACGATGCCATGCCGCGGGTGTCCTTGGGCTTTGCGCGAGACGATCGGCCAACGACCGGCGCGCCGGGGTCACCGACAGCTTGCGATCCTTCACCGTCAATTCCACGACTGAACCCGCTTCCACGGCCATGGTTTTGGCGATGGCCTTGGGGATCGAAAGGATGATGGACCCGCCTGACTGGCGCAGCGTCGCGGTGGCGCTCATGGCGATACCTCGGTAAAAATGTTTTACGTGCGTAAAACATAGCACTCGATCCGCCTCGTCGCAAGCCAAGCCGTTCAGGCGCCGCGGACGAGAGACAGGACGGATCGCCCTATGGTTTCGGCCTTCGCGCATCTCGCTGCTGGATCCCGGCCACGGAGCTCTTGCCATGGACGGCAGTTGTTGATCGGGATGACGCGAAGCGTCGCGCATTGGATACGGCGGGATGCGCCGCTGCGCGGCTACTCCCGCCCTACTTCCACAGGATCAGGCAAACGGATCGCGCAGGACGATGTTGGCGTCGCGGTCGGGGCCGGTGGAGACGATCGCGAGCGGGCAGCCGGCGAGTTCTTCGAGTGCGCGCAGGTACGCGCGCGCGGCGGGCGGCAGCTTGTCCCACTCGGTGACGCCGTGGGTGGACTCCTGCCAGCCGGGGAATTCCAGGTACACCGGCGTGCATTCCTTCCAGCCTTCGGCGTCGAGCGGCGCGTACTCGGTGCGCTTGCCGCGGTACTCGTAGGCGATGCACACCTTGAGTTTTTCCATGCCGTCGAGCACGTCGAGCTTGGTGATGCAAAGGCCCGAGATGCCGTTGATCAGCACCGCGCGCTTCAGCGCGACGATGTCCATCCAGCCGCAGCGGCGCGGGCGGCCGGTGGAGGCGCCGAATTCGTCGCCGCGCTTGCGGATGCCTTCGCCGATTTGATCGTCGAGTTCGGTCGGGAACGGCCCGCCGCCGACACGCGTGGCGTAGGCCTTGGCGATACCGAGCACGTAATCGATGTAATCAGCGCCAACGCCGGCGCCTGCGAGCGCGCCGCCCGTCGTCGTGTTCGACGAAGTCACGTACGGATAGGTGCCGTGGTCGATGTCGAGCAGCGCCCCCTGCGCGCCTTCGAACAGCACGCGCTCGCCGTTGCGGCGCAGGTCGTGCAGGATGCCGGCGACGTCGGATTTCATAGGCTCGACGTATTCGCCGAAGGCGATCGCTTCGTCCAGCGTTTTTTGATAATCGACCGCGTCGGCGTTGAGGTATTTGGTCAGCACGAAGTTGTGGTAGTCCATCACCTCGCGCAGTTTCTCCGCGAGTTCCTTCGGATAGCTCAAGTCAGCGACGCGCACGCCGCGGCGCGCGACCTTGTCTTCATATGCAGGACCGATGCCGCGGCCGGTGGTGCCGATCGCGCCGGCTCCCGCGGCTTTCTCGCGCGCCTGGTCCAGCGCGATGTGGTACGGCATGATCAGCGGCGTCGCCGGGGAAATCTTCACGCGCGAACGCACTTCGATTCCGCTGGCTTCGAGCTCGGCGATTTCCTGTTTCAGCGCGGCGGGCGACAACACCACACCGTTGCCGATCAGGCACAGCGCGCCTTCGCGCAGGATGCCCGACGGGATCAGGTGCAGCACGGTTTTCTTGCCCTTGATCACCAGCGTGTGGCCGGCGTTGTGGCCGCCCTGGAAGCGCACCACCGCGCCGATGTCCTGCGTCAGCAGGTCGACGATCTTGCCCTTGCCTTCGTCGCCCCATTGAGCGCCAAGGATGACTACGCTTTGTCCCATGATGTTCTCGCTTCGATGTTCGATGCTGTTGTGGGGCGGTGACCAGAGTCAACTCACGAATTTCTTGCGTACGCGAACCGCCGCGCGCGCTCCTGCGCGTTCAATGCTTCTTGACCGCCGCGGCATTCGCCGCGCCTTCGTCGATCGCCTGCATTAAGGGGGAATCCTTGTCGAGCACCACCACCGCGCCGCCGCCGCTGAAGGTCTTGCGCCAGGTTTCGAGGCTGCTCCAGTAGCGGAAGAACTGCGGGTCCTGCGCGGAGGCGGTCGCATAAATCCCGGCCGCTTCAGCATCGCCCTCGCCGCGCACCGCGGCAGCCTGCTTTGCGGCGGCCGCCAGCACTTCGCCGTCGGCGCTGTCGCCCTTGGCGCGGATGGCCGCCGCCGCGGCCTCGCCTTCGTCGCGCACGGCGCCGGCCTGCGTCGCGGCTTCCGCGCTCATGCGCTTGTACACGGATGCAAGCGTTTCATCGGGCGGCAATACGCGCTCGACGCCGATCCCGAGGACCTCCACGCCCAGCTTGCGGCGAACGTCGCCGCTCACCGCGTTGCGCAGGCCCTCGTCGATCGCGCCGCCGTCCGAACCGAGCAGATCGGCCAGTCCGTGTTTGGCGATCTGCGCGCGCAAGGCGTCGCGGATCAGCGGCGTCATCTGCTGGCTGACCTGCATGTCGTCGCCGGCGGTCGCCGCGAACCAGGTGTCCGGATCGGCGATCCGCCAGCGCACGAAGTAGCCGACCCGCACCGGATCGCCATCGGCGGTCTTGTAGCCTTCGGGCTCGGATTGCTGCAGGATCGTGCGCGTGTCGTATACCTGCACCTGCTGCACGAAGGGCAGCTTGAAGTGCAGGCCCGGTCCGATGTCGGTGGCCTCGACGTGCCCGAACCGCGTCAGCACCGCGGCATGGCCCTGCTCGACGGCGTAGATGCCGTTGGCGCCCAGCAGCGCCAGCAGGATGATCACGACGGGAATCGCGTACTTCATGCGCCGATTCCCTGCAGCGCCGGCCCCGAAGTCACCGGCACCGGGGTCGAAGCGGCGGGCGCCGGAACGGTGGCCGCCGAAGCGGGCGCGCTGCTCCCTGATGCCGCGGGCGAACCGTCGGACGACGTTTCCGGATGGCGCGCCGGGAACTGCACGATCACGCTGCCCGAACCGGTGTTGACGACCACGCGGTTCTTGCTCAGGACGTCGCGCATCGCGTCCAGCCACAACCGGTGCCGCGTCACCTGCGGCGAGGCCTGGTATTGCGCGAGGATCTGGTCGAAGCGCGCAACCTCGGCGCGCGCCTCGGCCACGGCCTTGGCGCGATAAGCGTCCGCGCTCGCCTTCATCTCCGCGGCCTGCGCCGCGGTTTCCACTTTCTCGCGCGCCACATCGGCATGTGCGGTGGCCTGCGCGGCCTTGGCGTCTTCGCGCGCCTTGGCGATGCCGTCGAAGGCCGGCTTCACTTCGGAAGGCACGCCGACGTTCTGGATGCCGACGCCAATGATGGTGACGCCGGGGTCGGCGTTCGCGAGCGCCTTGGCGAGACGCGCGCGGGCGTCCTTGTCCAGGGCATCGTCGCTGCGTTCCATCAGTTCATGCAGGGAATGCGTGCCGACCACCGCGCGCATCGCCACGCTTGCCGCGTTGCGCACGGACTCCTCGGGATCGCGCGTCGCGAACAGGAACTTCCGCGCGTCCGCTGCCTTGTATTGCACGAAGTAATCGACCATCGCCAACTGGCCGTCGCCGGTCAACAGCCGCGCCTCGTCGCTGAGCGTGCGCGTGCGTCCCAGGTCCACGATCTGCACGCGCTCGATGGGCGCGGGGAAATGCAGGTGCAGGCCGGGCTGCAGCACGCGTTCCAGCTTGCCGAAGCGGAGCAGCGCGCCGGCCTGCTGGGCGCCGACCAGGGTCCAGCCGCTGGCGAGGAACCACAGCACGACCAGCACCGCGATCAACGCGAGCGCGCCCAGCGGACCGCGCCCGAACGGGCCGAGTCCGTGCCGCATTTTCCTGAACCACGCTTCGAGGTCGGGACCGTTGCCACGGCCGCCCTGGCCCCACGGTTCACGTCCCCTGGGTTCGCGCGGTTTTTCGCCGGGTTCCTTCCAGGGCATTGCGGGACGGCCTCGGGTGGCGGGGATCGGCGCGTCGGGAGGACGCAAACGGCATATTCTAGCGATCATCCCTGATCGCTGCATCGCTTGGCACAGCGGTGACCTGGAAATCAGAGCTGCCTTCCAGCGCCAGAACGGACTTCCTGTCCTGACTTTTCACGACAGCTGCTCCGAACCAAACCGATCTACGCGACGTCAAGCCACTCGCGGATGAGCCTGCCTTCGTCGCCGCGCACGTCGCCGGCCAGCGGCAACAACAGTTCGCGCGGTGCGTCGATGTCGAGCCGCCAGCCGTCTTCGTCGTAGCGTTCGGACTTGACCGCGCCGAGTTCGATCAGGCGCGCGCGCAGACGCCCCGCGCGCGGCGGCAGGCGCAGTTCCGCGTGCACGCGGCTGCCGGCGAGGCGTTCGCCGATGGCCTGCCGCAGCAAATCAATGCCCGCGCCGGTCGCCGCCGACAGCCACACGGCTGTCGGCAAGCCATCGGCATCGCGGTCGATCCGCGCGGGCGTGTCCAACAAATCAATCTTGTTGAACACCGCGAGTTGCGGCACGTCGCCCGCGCCGATTTCGTCCAGCACGCCGTTCACGACTTCGATCAGCAGGTCGCGCTCGGGGTCGGCGGCGTCGATGATGTGCAACAACAGGTCGGCATCGCGCGCTTCGGACAGGGTCGCGCGGAACGCGGCCACCAAATCATGCGGCAACTCGCGGATGAAGCCGACGGTGTCGGCCAGCACCGCCGGGCCGATGGCAAGCCCTTCCAGCCGCCGCACCGTCGGATCGAGCGTCGCGAACAACTGGTCCGCCGCATACACCGCGCCGCGCGTGACCGCGTTGAACAGCGTGGACTTGCCGGCGTTGGTGTAACCGACCAGCGCGATGCGCGGCAAGGTGTTGCGCAGGCGCGCGCGGCGCTGCTGGCCGCGCTGCACGCCGACCTTGTCGATGCGCTTCTGCAACTGCTCGACGCGCTTCTGCAGCAGGCGGCGGTCGGTTTCGAGCTGGGTTTCGCCGGGACCGCGCAGGCCGATCGAGCCGCCGCGCTGGCGCTCCAGGTGGGTCCAGCCGCGCACCAGCCGCGTCGCCATGTGCTGCAACTGCGCGAGCTCGACCTCAAGTTTTCCTTCATGCGACTGCGCGCGCTGCGCGAAGATGTCGAGGATCAGCGCGGCGCGGTCGATCACCCGCGCCGAGAAATGTTTTTCGAGGTTGCGTTCCTGCACCGGCGTCAGCGCGTGATCGACCAGCACCAGGTCGGCGCCGAGCTCGCGCACCCTGGCCTGCACCTCGTCGGCCTTGCCGGTGCCGATGTAGAACTTCGGGTTTGGCGCCTCCACGCGCGCCGTCACGCTGCCCAGGATTTCCGCGCCCGCCGATTTGGCGAGTTCCGCGAATTCCTGCGCGCGGCGCGCGAGCATGCGGTTGCCGGTGTAGGGCAACACCAGCAGCGCGCGTTCGCCTTTCTTTTCGCGTTCGAACAGGGGATCAATCCTGCGCCGGCGTTTCGGCGTCGTCCTGCCTGGCGTCGTCCGCGCCGACCTTGACCGCGCGGCTCGGCACCACGGTCGAGATGGCGTGCTTGTACACCATCTGGCTGACCTGGTTGCGCAGCAGCACCACGAACTGGTCGAACGATTCGATCACGCCCTGCAGCTTGATGCCGTTGACAAGATAGATCGCGACCGGCACGCGCTCACGGCGCAAGGCATTCAAAAACGGATCCTGCAGCGATTGGCTTTTCGACATTGTTATGGCCTTCCGATCCGGGCTTCCCGCGGGTTCTCCGACGCGGGGGCAAATGGTAGCGCAGAATGGCGTTCGTTTGGCCGTTTCATGCGGGTTTTGCGCCCAGAAACAGCGAAATCGCGGCGGCTGCCGAATTCGCGCAATCGGCGCGCTCTGGATCGAAAACCCGCGCATCCAGTTCGCCGCGCAGCCAGGTGGTCTGGCGCTTGGCGAGCTGGCGGGTGGCGTCGATCGCGCGCTGGCGGAATTCGTCCGCCGAATACATCCCATCCAGATATTCCCAGGCCTGCCGATAACCGACCGCGCGCAGCGCCGGCAAATCGGCGTGCAAATCGCCGCGCGCGCGCAGGCGTTTCACTTCTTCCAGAAACCCCGTGGCCAGCATCGCATCGAAACGCACGGCGATGCGCTTGCGCAACCGTTCGCGATCGGCGGGAATCAGCGCGAGTTTCAACACCCGGTACGGAACACGCGCCGGTTTTTCGGACCGCGCGTGCAATGCACTGAGCGGACGCCCCGACAATTCGATCGCTTCCAGCGCGCGCTGGATGCGTTGCGCGTCGTTCGGGCGGATGCGACGCGCGGCTTCGGGATCGCACGCGGCAAGCCGCGCGTGCAACGCGGGCCAGCCGTCACGCCCGGCCTCTGCGCGCAGGCGTTCGCGCAATGCCGGGTCCGCCGAAGGCATCGCCGACAGTCCGCGTTCCAGCGCGCGGAAATACAAACCGGTGCCGCCGACCAGCAGCGGCACCTTGCCGCGCGCGGTGATCGCATGCATCGCGGCCAGCGCGTCGTCGCGGAACTGCGCGGCCGAATACGGTTCCGACGGATCGCGGATGTCGATCAGCGCGTGCGGATGACGCCGCAAGGTTTCCGCATCGGGCTTGGCCGCGCCGATGTCGAGGCCGCGATACACCAGCGCCGAATCGACGCTGATCAATTCCACAAAGAAGCGTTCCGCCAGCGCACACGCCAGCGCGGTCTTGCCGGTGGCCGTCGGCCCCATCAGGAAGATTGCGGACGGGCGGCGGTCCATGGCATTGGCATGCGGCGACATGCGCCGGATTGTAAGGGCACGGCCATGCGGCACCCGCCTATAATGGCCGGCATTTCAATCCGGAAAGGCAATCGCCATGCCGAACATGATGAGGGCGCTGGTCAAGCGCGACGCCGCCAAGGGCATCTGGATGGAAGAGGTGCCGGTGCCGGAATACGGCCACAACGACGTGCTGATCGAGGTGGCGAAGACCGCGATCTGCGGCACCGACCTGCACATCTACAACTGGGATGCGTGGTCGCAACGCACGATCAAGCCCGGCCTCGTGATCGGCCACGAGTTCGTGGGCAAGATCGTCGCGGTCGGCAGCGAGGTGCGCGGCTATCGCGTCGGCCAGCGCGTCTCGGCCGAAGGCCACATCACCTGCGGGATGTGCCGCAACTGCCGCGCCGGGCGGCCGCACCTGTGCCCGAACACAGTCGGCATCGGCGTCAACCGCAACGGTGCGTTCGCGCAATACATCGCGATGCCGCAATCGAACCTGTGGCCGGTGCCGGACCAGATTCCGTCGTCGCTCGCCGCCTTCTTCGATCCCTACGGCAATGCCGCGCACTGCGCGCTGGAGTACGACCTGGTCGGCGAGGACGTGCTGATCACCGGTGCCGGCCCGATCGGCATCATCGCCACTGGCATAGCGCGCCATGTCGGTGCACGCAACGTGGTGGTCACCGACGTCAACGACTACCGCCTGAAGCTGGCGGCCGACATGGGCGCCACGCGCGTCGTCAACGTGTCGAAGCAATCGCTGCGCGAGGTGTTGGGCGAACTGCACATGGAAGGTTTCGACGTGGGCCTGGAAATGTCGGGCAACATCCACGCCTTCAACGACATGCTCGACTGCATGTATCACGGCGGCAAGATCGCGCTGCTGGGCATCCTGCCGAACGGCTCCGGCATCGACTGGGACAAGGTGATCTTCAAGGGCCTCACCCTGCACGGCATCTACGGCCGTCGCATGTACGAGACCTGGTACAAGATGACCCAGATGCTGCTGACCGGTTTCCCGCTGCAGAAGGTGCTGACCCACCAGCTCGCGATCGACGACTTCCAGCAGGGCTTCGACCTGATGGCGTCGGGCGAGTGCGGCAAGGTCGTGTGCAGCTGGAATTGACGATCAGCGACCGTTGTTCGCGTTTCACTGCACGGCCCGGACGGCTCGCCGTCCGGGCCGCTCCAAGGACGGAACTGAATCGCGCGTGATGGCCGCCCGCGCGCGTCTTACCAACCGGCCGCGCGCTGCGTAAACTTCGTGCAGTCCGGGCGCTGCACGGATTCAGCGAAGCCGGTCACCGGTTCGTCGCGTACAGGACCTTGGGGCATGCACGATCTCCACGCTTGGGCGGCACCCCGGATCGCGGCGGCACGCGCCAGGGCCGTGCGGACCTACCACTCGCACACGGCGCGCAAGGCCGCTCTGATCGTCGCGATCGTGCTGGTCGTGTTCGGCCTGCTCGGTTTCCTCGCGGCGCCGCCGGTCATCCGCAGCCAGATCCAGAAACAGGCGAGCGCGGCGCTCGGCCGCCAGGTGACCGTCGGCCACGTGCGCTTCGACCCGTACACGCTGCGGCTGCAGCTCGACCGCGTGCAGGTCGCCGGCCGCGCGGGCGAGCCGCCGCTGGCCACGATCGACCAGGCCGTCATCAACGCGTCGTGGGTGTCGCTGTTCCGGCTGGCGCCGGTGCTGGACGTGCTGAGCCTGCAACGGCCCGCGCTGCACATCGCGCGCAGCGCGCCGGGGCAATTCAACTTCTCCGACATCCTCGCGCGGCTCGCGGCGCAGCCGTCCAAATCGAACGCGCCGTTCCGCTACGCCGTATCCAACATCACGGTGAGCGATGGCAGCATCGACTTCGCCGACGCGGTGACGCACTCGACGCGCCGCATCGACCATATTGACGTTGGCATTCCGTTCATTGCCAACCTGCCGAGCGACACCGACATCTTCGTGAAACCGCTGCTGGCGATGCAGGTCGATGGCAGTCCCATCCGCGTGACCGGCAGCACCAAGCCGTTTGCCAACAGCCGCGAATCGGATATCGCATTCCACTTCCAGCAGCTCGACCTGCCGCGCTACCTCGGCTACATGCCGGCGCCGTTGCCCTTCAGTATCCCCAAGGGTTCCCTGAGCGGCGACCTCACGCTGCACTTCGCCGCGACCACCGCGACGCCGCAACTGCGGCTGTCCGGCAACCTGCAATTCGACGGCCTCACGCTCGACAGCGCGCAGCGGCAACCGATCCTCGCCCTGCAACAGGGCAGCATCCAGTTGACCGACGTCGAACCGCTGCTGTCGCGGTACGCCTTCGGCGTGATGCGGCTCGACGGCGCGCAACTCTGGTACACGGAGACGGGTGCGGGACACAGCAATTTCGACAGCCTGCTGGCGCCATCCGCGCCCGCGGCCAAGGGGGCAAAGCCCGGCACGCCGACCGACCTGCGCATCGCATCGCTGGCGCTCGCGGACAGCACGTTCCATTACACGGATGCGGACAAGCAACAGCTTGAGCTCGGCAAGCTGCACGGCACCATCGCGGGCCTGAGCCTGCTCGCTGCGCTGCCGGCCAGGCTTGATCTTGCGGCGCAACTCGACGGCGGCGAGATCGCGGCCAAGGGTACGCTCGACCTGGCCAAATCGAAGCTCGACGCCGCGCTGACGCTGCAACAGGTCGGCCTCGCGCCGTTGCAGGGCGTCGCCGCGGTGCCGCTGGCTGGCCACACGGCCGACGGCAAGCTGTCGTCCACGGGCGAGTTGCGGCTCGACTGGGGCACGCCATTCAACGTGCAGCTCGGCAAAACGCACGCGAGCATCAGCGACTTCGCGCTGCAACCGCATGGCAAGGTTGGCGCCGCGCCCATCGCCTGGCAGAAGCTCGACGCCACGCTGGACGCCTTCGACCTTGCCACGCACACGGCGCAACTGGACGCGGTCACGGCCGACGGGCTGAAGCTCGATGTCGTGCGCAACGCCGCACAGCGCATCAACCTGCTCCAGTTGTTCGCATCACCGGCGCACAGCCGCGCGACCAAGGCTCAACCGGAACCTTGGCACTGGTCCGTCGCGCACGTCGGCTTCCAGCAGTCGGCGCTCGCGTTCACCGACCACGCGGCGGGCGCCAAGCCCGTCACGGTCAAGCTCGACAAGCTCCAAGGCAGCCTCGACAAGCTGAGCGACAAGTTCGACGCAGCCATTCCGGCGACACTGTCCGGCGCGATCGGACGCGGCACGTTCAAGCTTGCCGGCACGCTGCGGCCGTCGCCGCTCGAAGCCGACCTGCAGGTTGAAACCAGTCGGCTCGGGATCGCCGCGCTGGGGCCGTACATCGGCGTGCCGCTCAACGTCACCCTGTCGCGAGCCGAGATCACCAGCCGCGGCAAGCTCCGCTACGACGCACGCGGCGCCGTACCGCGCATCGCCTACCGCGGCGACGCCGCGCTCGACCACGTCAGCATCCAGGACAAGCTGACCGGCGATGATTTCCTGCGCTGGCGCGAACTCCGCGCCACGCGCCTCGATGCCACCTACGGTTCGGGCACGCCGCGCATCGACATCGGCAACCTCACGTTCGCGGGGTTCTACGCGCGCATGATCATCAACGCGAATGGACGCCTGAACGTCTCGGACGTGATCGCGAATCCCGCGGCACAGCCGGTTTCGGTGACGCGCGCCAACGCAGGTGCGTCCGCGACATCCGCGCCAACCATCGCCAGTACCGCAGCACCTGCCGCGACGACCGGCGCGACGCCCGCAACGACGGGTGCCACCGCCGCCGCGGCGACCGGCACGCCGCCCGCCGCCGACATCCGCATCGGCGGCATCACGCTGGCCTACGGCCAACTCAACTTCACCGACAACTTCATCAAGCCCAACTACACCGCCAACCTGACCCGCTTGAACGGCAAGATCGGCGCGTTCGGCACGCAGGCCGGGATGCCGCCCGCAGCGATCACGCTCGAAGCCGCGTTGAACGACAACGCGCCGGTCACGATCGACGGCACCATGAACCCGCTGCAACCGCAGGCGCAACTCGACGTCACCGGCAAGGCCGATGGCGTGGAGCTGACGCAGATGAGCACCTATGCGACGCAGTACACCGGCTATCCGATCACCGCCGGCAAGCTGAAGGCGGACGTGCACTACACGCTGGACCAGCGCAAGCTCTCCGCCAACAACCACTTCTTCATCACCCAGCTCACCTTCGGCGACCGCGTCGAAAGCCCGGGCATCCGGCACCTGCCGGTGAAACTGGCGGTCGCGCTGTTGAAGGATTCGCAGGGCAACGTCGATATCAACCTGCCGGTCTCGGGCTCGCTGGACAATCCGCAGTTCAGCATCGGCGGGCTCGTCTGGCGCGCGTTCGTGGGCCTCATCACCAAGGCGGTCACGGCACCGTTCCGGCTGCTGGGCGCGGCGTTCGGCGGCGGCCAGCATGAGGATCTCGACTACATCGCGTTCGCGCCGGGTTCGGCCGTGCTGGACGCGAACGCGCAGGGGCGGCTGAAGCTGGTCGCGGCGATGCTGCAGAAAAAACCGGATCTGAAACTCGAAATCACCGGCCGCGTCGATCCCGCGAAGGACGTGCCTGGCTTGCGCAAGGTGACGGTGGACGACGCGATCCGCCGCGCGAGGCTGCAGGACACCAAGGGCAAACACACCGACACGTCGCCCGCGGCGCTCGCGGCCGTGCAGATCACGCCGGACGAATACGAGAAGTACCTGAAGCGCGCGTACAAGCACGACGACTTCAAGGGCAAGCCGCGCGATTTCCTCGGCCTCAAGCTGCCCAAACCCGAGGAGATGCGCAAGCTGATGGCGAACGCCGTGCCCACCGGCCAGAGGGCGCTGCAGGCCCTTGCCGAACGTCGCGCCGACGCGGTGCGCGCGTGGCTCATCGCCGACGGCAAGCTTCCCGGCAGCCGCATCGCCGTGGTGGCACCCAAGCTCGACGCCAATGGCATCGACGATCAGGGCCCGACGACGCGCGTGCAGTTCGGCATCGCCCAGCATTGATGTGGGTGCAGGCGTCGCTTCACAGACCCGCCGCGCGCGATCAAAATGCGCCTTTGACCCGATGGAACCCGCCATGAGCTACCCCGCGCAAGACCGCTACGCCTCCGAGCTGCAAGCCATCCGCGACAGCGGCCTGTACAAGGACGAGCGCATCATCACCTCGCCGCAGTCGGCCGAGATCACGCTGGCCGATGGCCGCAAGGTGCTGAACTTCTGCGCGAACAATTACCTCGGGTTGGCCGATGATCCGCGCCTGATCGAGGCGGCGAAGCAGGCGCTGGACACGCACGGCTTCGGCATGGCGTCGGTGCGCTTCATCTGCGGCACGCAGGACCTGCACAAGCAGCTCGAACACGACATCGCCAGGTTCTTCGGCACCGACGACGCCATTCTTTACGTCGCCTGCTTCGACGCCAACGGCGGCCTGTTCGAACCGTTGCTGGGCGAGGACGACGCGATCATTTCCGATGCGCTGAACCACGCCTCGATCATCGACGGCGTGCGCCTGTGCAAGGCCAGGCGTTTCCGCTACGCCAACGGCGACATGGCCGACCTTGAGAAGCAGTTGCAGGCCGCGGATGCCGCGGGCGCGCGCACCAAGCTGATTTCGACCGACGGCGTGTTCTCGATGGATGGCGTCGTCGCGCCGCTGGACCAGATTACCGCACTGGCGAAGAAGTACCACGCGCTGGTGCACATCGACGAATGCCACGCGACCGGCTTCCTCGGCAAGACCGGACGCGGTTCGGCCGAAGTCAACGGCGTGATGGAAAAGATCGACATCTTCACCGGCACCTTGGGCAAGGCGCTGGGCGGCGCGGTCGGCGGCTTCACCACCGGGCGCAAGGAGATCATCGACATGCTGCGCCAGCGTTCGCGGCCGTACCTGTTTTCGAACTCGCTGCCACCCGCACTGGTCGCGGCATCCATCGAAGTGCTGAAGATGCTGGACGAAGCCGGCGAACTGCGCGAAAAGCTCGCGGCCAACACGCAGTATTTCCGCGACGCAATGACCAAGGCCGGCTTCGAGATCAGGCCCGGCAATCATCCGATCGTGCCGGTGATGACCCACGATGCCAAACTCGCGCAGGCGATGGCCGCGGGCCTCCTCGACGAAGGCATCTACGCGATCGGGTTCTTCTATCCCGTGGTGGCGGAAGGCAAGGCGCGCATCCGCACCCAGATGTGCGCGGCGCACACGCGCGAGCACCTCGACCGCGCGATCGCGGCGTTCACGAAGGTTGGTCACGAGGTTGGCCTGCTGTGAAAGCTTGAGTAGGTTGGGCTGACTCCGGGCTTCTCCGGAGGAAGCCCAACACAGTGTTGGGCTTCGCGATGCTCAGCCCAACCTACGCTCTACCTCGTCTTTTGCAGTTCGATTTTCCCGATCGCCCACAGTCCGTTGCGCGGATCGCCGGTCGCGAAGATGCACAGGGTGTGATGGCCGCTGGTCGGCGGGATGGTCGCGGTCAATGTCGTTTGCAGTTTCGTCTGCGCGGCTTTCGCCAGCGGCAACGTCGCGAGCAGCGGGCCGTCGCAGGAATCCAGGTGAATCCGGAATTCGCCATCCGGCGTGATTTTCGGCCGCGTGACCACTTTCGCGTTGTCGGTCCACAACTGGAAATTCCACGGCAGGTTGCCGATCGTCAGCACGATCCGCTTCACGCCATCCAGCGGCGCGTCCTTCCACAGCCAGCAAGTGTTCTCGATGTCGATCCTGTAGACCGGACGCTGCCCTTCGAGCGGACGATCGTCTTCCAGCCGCAGCACGAGCTGATTGCTGCACGTATCAAGCTGGTCGCTGTTGCGGGTGAGCAGTGCAGCCGCGTCGACGACTTGCATGCGTGGCGCGGCCAGTTCGAAACCATCGTCGGCGAAGGTTGCCGCACGCAAGGTCGCCACCTTGTCTACCGGGAATGACAACGGCTTGTGGTATCGCGTCGAATCCGTGGTCGGCGTGCTGCCATCCGTCGTGTAACGGAGCGTGCCGAAGCCGGACTGGTTGGACAGAGCGACATCAACGGTTCCGTTCGCGCCCGCGCTGAATGCGAACGCCGGCGCGAACGCGCTGTCGGCGTACCCAATGCCGAGTGCGCGATAACGCGCAAGTTCCGCCGGCATGCGATGGAGGAAGTCTTGCCAGTCGTGCGTGGATGCGGGCGACCACGCGACTTCCGACAATGCTGCGATCCGCGGGAACACTGCGTGCTGCACGCGCGCGAACGTCGGCATGTACTCGGTCCACAGGTTGGCCTGCACGCCGAGTACGTGGGCCGCCTGCGTGGGTGTCGCGCCTTTCGGGATCGGGTTGTAGTCGTAAACGTCCTGCAGCGATTCCACATCGGGCCGGCCCGGTGGTTCGTCGTGCAGATCGGATTGGAAATGATCGAGATACAGCGTGGGCGACGAAGCCATCACCACGTCGTGGCCTTGCTCCAGCGCCTGCAAGGCGCCGGCCGGTTCATGCCACGACATCACCACCGCGGACGACGGCACCTTGCCGTGCAGGATTTCGTCCCAACCTACTGCAGTGCGCCCGTGTTCCGACAAATAATTGGCAACCTGCGTGGTGAACCAGCCCTGCAACTGATCCATGTTGGCCAGACCGAGTTGCTTCATGTGCGCGCGAACTTCGGGCGACGCTTCCCACTGGTCCTTGGCCGCCTCGTCACCGCCGATGTGGATGTATTTCGACGGGAACAGCGCCATCACGTGGTCCATCACGTCGTCGACGAATTTCAGCGTGAGCGCGTCGGGTTTCAGCAGCCAGGTGTTGATGCCCCAATCCGTCGAGACCTGCGGGCGCTTGCCGCTGACGCCCAGCCACGGATACGCAGCAATTGCCGCCTGCATGTGGCCCGGCATATCGATCTCGGGCACGACCTCGATGTAACGCTCGGCCGCGTAATGCACGATGTCACGGACCTCGGCATCGGTGTAAAAGCCGCAATAAGGTTTGCCGGGTGATCCGGTCAACGCCGCGTCGGGACCGATCGCCTTGCGGCAGGCGCCGATCTTCGTGAGTTCGGGATACTTCGGAATCTCGAGACGCCAGCCCTGGTCGTCGCTGAGATGCCAATGCAGCACGTTCAACTTGTGCAATGACATCCAGTCGAGCAGTTTCTTGATATCGGCCACGCTCTGGAAGTGCCGCGCCGAATCCAGCATCAGGCCGCGCCACGCGAAGCGCGGATGGTCGACGATCGTGCCGTCGCCAACCGACGCAGACATTCCGGCTTCGGAAGGATCCGGTGTCAGCAGCTGCCACAGCGTGACGCCGCCGTAGAACACTCCACGCGGAGTGCGCGCCGTCACCTCGATGCGGCCATCGCCGATCACGATGCGGTATCCCGCATCATCCGCACTGCGCGCATCCGGATCGAGACGGAACACGATCGTGGCCGGAGCTTGCTCGTCGCCCTGCGTTTCCACGCGCAGATGCAGACCGCGCGTTGTGGCGACGAGGACGGCGAAGCGTTGCGCGACCGCGGACGCTTGCGTATCGCCGGGCGCTGCGACCCGCACGCGATCGCCATTGGCCACACTCACCGCACCTCGCGCGGCCGGATGCAGTTCGGCCGGCTGCGGAATGACCGACCACGGGAACACCGGCACCGGCGGCACTGCCGCCGCGACACCCGCGAAGCTCCATGCGACCACAGCGAAAATCAGCAGACTGCTCGGGCGCATGGCGGTTCTCCTTGTGTCACCGTGGCAAGCCTGCCGGTGGTGCGGCAGACTGGTTGCCTACATGTACCACGCAGCATGGGGCGACCGTTGCTCGCACCAAGCATACGTCGCCACCGCGCACCCAACACCCGCTATGCAGGCTGCCGCTCTCCAACGTGGTGATGCACTACCACGCCGCGAACGTCCAAAAAAATGCGGGCCGGGATGCCAACCGGCCCGCAACGCTGGAGACTCGACGCTCCTGCTCTCCTGTACTGCGTGTTGGCGATCGACCCGGATCAGAGCTTCCAGTTCACGTTGAAGTAGTACTGGCGGCCGTTCACGTAGAACGCTTCCGGGGCCGTGGTGAAGCCCAAACCCGCCTGCGTGCCATTGATGAAGTAACGCAGTTTCGGATTGTTGAGGTTCATCGCATCGAACGTGAAGCTCAGGTGCTCGTTGAGCTTGTAGCCCGCCGAGAACGACAGATAACCCTGGCCGGCCTGCCAGTAAGGCAGCAGCGCCATCTGGCCCGTACTCGACATCACGCCGTCGTAGAACTTGGAACGGTAGGTGTAATTGACGCGCGCGTTCCAGTGCGCGTCTTCATAGAACACCGAGGCGTTGGCGGTGTTCTTCGAAGTGCCGAACAACGGGCGGTCGCCGGCGGCGACGTTGTTGGCCAGCGTGCCGTCCGCGTTGTACATGAAGGTACCGCCGGACGAATGGCCCGTGGCATAGGTGTAGTTGAACGACACGCCGAAGTGGTCGCCGATCGGCTGGATGTAATCCAGCGTGACGCCCTTGAGGGTGCCGTTGACGTTCACCGGGATGCTGACCAGGTAGTTGCTGTAGATCGGCGTGTGCGACGGATTCGTGCCGTTGTTGTAGGTCAGGTAGTTGTTGAGGTAGGTGCGGGTGACCGTTCCATAGTCGTAGTAGTTGTTGAGGTCCATCTCGTACACGCTGCCCGACAACAATCCGCGCGGTGCGAAATACCATTCCAGCGACGCGCTGAAGTTGGTCGAGAGGATCGGCTTCAGGCGCGGATTGGACCCGCTGCCGCCACCGAGGTCGGTGGCGACCTTGGGATCGTTGAGGTTAAGGAAGCCTGCCAACTGCGTGTAGTCCTGACGGGTCAGGGTCTGCGACGCGGAGAACCGCGTCAGCAGGCTGCCGTCGGAGTTCAGGTCGAACTTCAGGTTGAAGCTCGGCAGCACCTTGTTGTAGTTGTGCTTGTAGTAGTTCCAGTACCAGCCCGCCGGGTAGAACGCGGAGGGCGGCGAACCGAGCGCGTAGCTGGCTTCCTGGATGCCGGGGCTGGTGTAGCCGATGTTCTCGTCGGTGGACACGTAACGCAGGCCCGCATTCGCGGTCCAGTGGTCGCCGGTGAAGTTGGCCTGGATGTACGCCGCGCCATTCTTCTCCGTCATGGCGTAGATGCCGTTCGGGTAGAAGCGCGAACCGGTGTCGTTCGTCACCTTGCGGTTGGCGTACAACGCGTTCAGTTGCGAAAGCTGGGCGGCCGTCCAATACCAGATGTTGGCGGGCATCTGGCCGACGCCGAGGTCGCCGGCAAAACTGCCCGGATAGTTGCCGCCGGCCGGCGGATAGATCGTGGAGTTCTGGCCGAACTGCACCGCCGAGGCCCAGTTGGGGCCCTGCGCGATGTCCGTCGGGCTGTCGTGGTCGTGCTTGGCGTAACGCACGCCGAATTCGAGCGAGGACAACGCACCCGCGTTGTCGAAATCGTACGTGCCGTCGGCCTGGAACCAGCGTTCCTTGTCAATGACGTGGATGTCCTGCTCGCCGAAGATCCAGTCCAACCCCATCGTCGCGGGATTGAAACGGGTGTTGTCGCCGCTCATGGTCCAGTTGAGCGGCGTGCCGAGCCCGTTCATCGCATAGCTGGCGGTCGAACCGAAGCCCGTATCCATTTCCATCACGTCCTGGGTCGGCGTGTTGCCCGTGCCCCGCGTGGTACCAAGCTGGAACTTGAAGCCGAGGTTGTTGGTGGCCTGCCAGTCGGCGTCCAGCGTCACGAACTGGCTGGATTCGCTCTCGCCGGGGCGCGAAATCATGTCGTAGATGCCCTGCGAAATCGCGGGATCGCCGGGCAGGCTGGCGCTGGTGAGGATGTTGCCCTGGATGGTGCCGGTCACGGCCTGCTTGGGAAGCTGGTCGCGCGTGCGCAACATGTAGTTGCGGTTGTAATCGGTGGCGTCGAGGTGCGAGTAGAACGCATCGAGGTTGAAGGTCAGGTTGTCGGCGGCTTTCCACTGCAGGTCGATCGAACCGCCCTTGCGCTTGCGCGTCTGGGTGAACAGCGCCGCGCCCGGCAGGTTGGGATAGAACACGCCGGTGCTGGCACTGCCCGGTGTCGCGGCACTCAAGCCGAGACTGGTGGCCGCCGCGGAACCCGCCGGGATGTACGAATAGCCGAGGATTTCCTGGCCGTCGCGCTGCAGCGCGCGTTTCTCGTAGAACGCCTGCACCATCACGCCGAACGTGTTGGCGTCGTTCTTCCAGTTGACCAACCCACTGAACTGCGGCTCGGTCTTGCTTGGCAGGTCGGAATACACGCCGCCGACACTGGCTTCGGCGGAGAACGGCTTGCTGAAATCCAGCGGCTTGCGGGTGATGATGTCGATGGTGCCGGCCGCGCCGCCTTCCAGCAGCTTCGCCTCGGGCGTCATGTGCACCACGACCTGGTTGACGATTTCCGAGGGCAGCATGGCGTAACTCACGCTGCGGGTGCCGCCGCCGCCCAGGACGAACCAGTCGCCCGAACCGATTGAATGGCCATTGACCGTGGTCAGGGTCAGCGATGGCGCGCTGCCGCGGATGCTGGCGCGGTCGGATTCATCGAAACCGCCTTCGGCGCCGGCCGCGTCGGCGATGTTCACGCCCGGCAACTGGGCGATGGTGTCGGCCACGTTCTTGGCCGGCAGTTTGCCGATGTCGATGGCGGACACCACTTCGACCTGCGAATTGGCCGCCTTCTTGGTTTCGATCGACAATGCCTGCGCCGCGCGCACGCCGACCACCTGGATGGTCGAGAGCTGCTGCGGCGTTTCCTTGGTTCCCGGTTGCGCATTCTGGTCCGATGAAGCCTGGGTCTGCTGCGGATTGCCGGATGTGGTCTGCGGCGCCTGTGCCTGAGCCGCGGCCGCGAACAACAGCGCCGTGGCGATGCTCGCCGAAAGCATGCTCTTGCGAAGTTTCATGACTTGCCCTCTCTCGCTCACGAAGTGGCGGGTGCCGCGGCACCCGGTGGTGGTTGTCCGTGGATGCCTCATGCCGCCGTGCCGTCGCCCGGAACGCGACGGTGTGCAATGCCTTGCGACAGCCTGTCGATGTACCAGCGCGCCGCGCCCAGCACCCCGTGCCGGCCGTGTTCGATCAGGCGCACCGGCACATGCTGCAAAAAACCACTCAAGTGATCAGCAGCGCCAGCGAAAATGATCATCGACGCCGTACAAACTGATCACTCTCGCCAGCCAAGCTGATCACTACGCCCGGCCAGGTTGTAACGCCGCGCCCCGCATCGTCGCCATCAATCTTGCCGAGGCGGCAGGTCACTTTCGGTCGAGCCGCTGCATTGAGGACGGCGCTACCGACCATACGCTTCCGCGTCGGGCAGCCATCGGCCCTCTGCCGTCTGTCGAGCTTGCTGAACGAGTGACTACTTCGGCGTCGAAACCTGACCTCCACTCCGTGGGACGCCGATCCCGTCCGGCTGACGTGTCGAACAGCGCGTCAGCGTTCAATCGCTGGCGTGCTGTTCTTCGCGTTCCACTTCGTGGATCGGCGTCGAGTCCCGCTCAGGCAAACGTAGACGACCGGCGTTGTGTACAGCGTCAGCAACTGGCTAAGCAGCAGGCCGCCAACGATGGTGAAGCCAAGCGGCCGCTGGAACGCCGATCCGGTGCCGTGCGCCGCGGCCAGCGCCACGCCCGCCAGCGTCGCGGCGGCAGTCGTCATCAGGATCGGCCGTAGCCGCAGCAGGCAGGCTTGGCGAATCGCGTCCAGTGTCTTGGCGCCGGTTTCGCGCTCGGCCTTGAGCGCGAAGTCCACCAGCATGATGCCGTTCTTCTGCACGATCCCGATCAGCAGGATGATGCCGATGATCCCGATGGTCGAAAGATCGAGCCGCGCGGCGTAGAGGGCCAGCAACGCCCCGAGCCCCGCGGCGGGCAGTGCAGACAGGATCACCAGCGGATCGATGAAGCTTTCATACAGGACGCCCAGGATCACGTACACCGCAAGCAGCGAAAGCACGATGAGCCACGGCATGCTGCGCAGCGATTTCTGGAATGCGCTGGCGTTGCCTTGGAACTTGCCGATAACGCTCGCCGGCATGTGGATTGCGGCCACCGCGCGGTGGATCGCCGTCACCGCTTGGCCCAGCGACACCCGCGGCCGCAGGTTGAAGGACAGCGTCACCGCCGGGAACTGTCCCTGGTGCGTCACCGACAGCGGGCCGACCTTGTGGGTATCGACGCTGACCATTGCAGAGAGCGGCACGAGTGAATTCGTGAGCGATGACGTGACGTACAGGTCGCCGAGTGACGCCAGGCGGTGCAACTGGTGCGGGGCAATTTCGAGGATGATCGGGTAGGTGCCAGCCTCCGTGAAGTACTGCGTGATCTGGCGCTGACCGTAGGCATCGTCCAGAGTGTCGTCGATCGTCTGGATGCTGACGCCAAGCGTCGCCGCCTTCGTGCGGTCAATGTGGATGCCGAGCTGCGGCGCGTCATCTTGCAGGTCGCTCGCGACGCCTTCGATCTGCGGCAGCTTGCGCATGACGGCGAGCACGCGGCGTGCCCACGTGTGCAGCTCCGCCGGATTTGGATCCTGTAGCGTGTATTCGAAATTGCCGCGCGCGTTGCGGCCGCCGACCGTGATGTCCTGCGTCGCGTGCATGTGCAGTACGGCGTCGGAAATCCCGTCAAGGTGTTTTTGCAGCCGCTTGATGACCTGCTGGGCCGAGAGTTTGCGTTCGGAGCGGGGCTTCAGGACGATGAAGTAACGGGCAGTATTGGCCGTCTGTGCGAAGCCGTTGCCGCCGGTACTGCCCGTCCACGATGCGACGCCCTGCACTGCCGGATCCTTGCGCACGATCGCGTCGATCCGGCGTTCGAGCTGCTGCATCCGCCGCGGCGACACGCCTTGTGAGGCGTCGGCCAGTGCCTGGATCAGGCCGGTGTCCTGCACCGGGAAGAACCCTTTCGGAATCGCGACGATCAGCAGCAGCGTCACGGCCACGGTCGCGCCGAGCGCCAGCAGCATGAGGCGCGCGTGGCGCAGCGTCACGTCCAGCGTCCGTGCATAGAACGCGATGACTGGATCAAACCAATCCCTGCTGGGGCGTGGTGCGGGGTACGGCCGCTTCCCGCATTGCCGGGCCACGAGGCTGCACAGCATCGGCCCAAACGTGAGCGACGCCACCAGCGAGACCACCACCGCGGCAATGACGGTGAAGGCAAGCTCACGGAACAGCCGCCCGACGATCCCGCTCATGAACCCGATCGGCAGCAACACCGCGATCAGCGAGAGGCTCATTGCGAGCACGGTGAAACCGATCTCGCGCGAACCTGCAAGGGCCGCATCGATCGGCGAGGCTCCGGCTTCGATGTGCCGGTAGACATTCTCGACCACCACGATCGCATCGTCCACGACGAAACCGACCGCGATCGTGAGGCCCATCAACGACAAGTTGTCCAGGCTGAACCCAAGCGCGGCCATCACCGCGAACGTGCCGAGTACCACCAATGCCAAGGTGCCACCGGGCACCAGCGTTGCCTGTAGGTTCTGCAAAAACAACCCAACGATCAGCACGACCAGGACGATCGTCAGCGCCAGCGTGAACTCGACATCATTCACTGATGCGCGGATCGTCGTCGTACGGTTCAGCACCGTAGCGAGGCTGATCGCGGCCGGCAGGTCGGCAGACAGCTCCGGAAGCTTCGCTTCGATACGCCGTACCGTGTCGATGACGTTGGCGCCGGGCTGCCGGTAGATCGTCAGCAGGATCGCGGGCTTGCCGTTGTAGTACGCGGCCGCCGTCCGGTCGGCCGCCGCCGTCACAGCACGGCCGATGTCGCTGACCCGCACCGAAGCGCCATTCCGGTGCGCGACCACCACGTTGTCGAACGCCGCTGCCGTCGTGACCTGATCGTTCGCCGCGATCGTGAATCCAGTATCCGGGGTATCCAGCGATCCCTTGGCGGCATCGGTAGTCGCGCCAACCAGCGCCGGCCGAATCTGCTCAAGCGTCAGGCCCATGCCAGCCAGCTTTGCCGGATCGACCTGCACGCGGATCGCCGGTTTTTGTTCGCCGCCGATAGACACCTGCGCGACGCCGTTCACCTGCGCGATGTCGCGCGCCAGCACGTTCTGGACATAGTTGTCGACGGTCGTCAGCGGCAGCGAGTCGGACGTCGCGGCGAGGACCAGAATCGGCGCATCGGCGGGATTGAGCTTCTTCCACGTCGGCGGAGTGGTCATCGTCGTGGGCAACAGCTTGCTTGCCGCGGTCAACGCTTCCTGCACTGCCTGCGCATCCGCGTTGATGTCGGTCGCGAGGCTGAACTGGATCGTGATCGACGTTGCGCCCTGGGCACTGAATGACGTCAGGTCCGTGACGCCCGCGATCTGCCCGAGTTGGCTTTCAAGGGGCGTCGCAACCGACGCCGCCATCGTCGTGGCACTCGCGCCGGGCAAGGTCGCCGTCACCTGGATCGTCGGGAAGTTCACTTGCGGCAGCGGCGCCACGGGCAGTCGTGCGTAGGCAATGAGGCCCAGCAATCCGAGCGCGCCCGCCAGCAACAAGGTTGCGACGGGGCGCCGAACGAACGGCGCGGAAAGGTTCATGTTATGCGGCGATCACCGCGCAGGCCGACCACGGCCGGCCCGCGAATCGGCCAACGACCAGGCAGATCGAATCGCCAATTAAGCGATAGTGTTGCTCATAGCGTTCCGTATTCAACCCAACACCACCTGTGTTCACGATATGGCGTAATCTACTGCCTTCGCGCAGACAGCGTGACTGAAATCTCCGGTTGCCAGCCATAAGTAAACCTATCGGTACGGTCGTGGCCCAGCACTCTCTATCGCTCAATCGCCTGCGCGCGTTTGAATCAGCCGCGCGCTTGGGCAGCTTTGCAGCCGCGGCCGCGGAGTTGCACGTCACGCCGGCAGCCATCAGCCAGAAAGTGCGACTGCTGGAGGAAGGACTCGGGTTCAAGTTGTTCCGCCGGCACGCGAACAACCTTGAACTGACCGAGCAGGGCCGGGCCTATCAACCCGGTTTGCATGACGCGTTCGAGGCGATTGCGCGGCTGACGGATCAGGTGCGGGCCATGCGCGCGGGGCCCGTGTTGACCGTTGGTGTCGCGCCAGCGCTCGCTCTGCATTGGTTGATTCCGCGCCTGCCGGGCTTCAACCAGTTGCACCCGGATACCGAAGTTCGCATTGCAACCGGCGGACTGATGAATCCCCTGCGCGACGACTGGACGTGCACGATCCGGCGGGGTGAAGGCAACTGGCCCGGCTACGAGGCGGAGGAACTGTTCCCGTCAACGCTCGTGGCCGTGTGTACACCCACCGTCGCCAAACAACTGCGGCGCGTGCAGGATCTCCGGAAAGTGTCCGGGATCGTGGTCGCCCACCTGCGCGAGCAGTGGGTGTGGTGGTCGCGCGCGGCAGGCGACAAGACTCCGGCGCGTTGCGGAAGTGAGGTGACCTTCGGCAGTTCCTCGATGGCCGTCCAGGCAGCGCTGGATGGCGTTGGTATAGCGATCGCGCAGATTCATTACGTGAGCGATGCGCTGGTCGCCAAAAGACTGGTCGCGCCGTTTGGCATCCCCCGGCAACGCTACGAATCCTGGTATCTGGCATTCCGCCCCACTCGATCACAGGAGCCCGCGCTGGCATGGTTCCGCGACTGGCTGCGCGATGAAGCTACACGGCAGATGCAGCTGTGCGCGCGTCTTGGTTGGCGGACTGCTCCCACGCGCTGAAATCGATCAGCACAGCAACCGATTCTGGGGCGACCTCTGCGGCCGGCAATCACGCTACGGTTGCGCCCGCCTCCCGCATGACCCGTTGCTCGATGACCCATGGCTTGATGTAGCCGAGATGGACCAGCCACAGCATGGCGAGAACGAAGGCGGTAACTCCGTACAACTTCCCGAATTGCGCGGGAGAGAGCCGCTGGTGAATGGACGCCATCTGTGACAGCACGGCCACGCCAAATTCAAAAAACATCAAGATCGCAAGGCAGCGGCCGAAGACTGCGGCCCACCGTGCGGACGCCAAGGTGACGACGCCGTTCCGCCGCCGGAGGTTCCCAGTCCACCTCAACAACCGGATTTCGCGGTCAGTGAGATCGCATTGATGCTTCAGTGCGATCACCGCCACCCGATCGCGACGCGGCCAATCGAACCAGAAACGCCGGATGAACACGCGTTCGTCGTCGATGGCTGCCCGGTCCAACGCCTTGGTCGCGTTGTCGTCAGCACCTTCGTCCTCGGCTTCGCCCAACAAGCCGCGCATCTCGACCGCAATGCGATCGATTTCTTCCTGTTGCGCGGCTGACAGCACATATGAACTACGGCTGGCCCAGCGTGACTTGCGATCATCGTGATGCATGCGGCAGCTCCTACGCTGCGAGAGAAAGTAGGTCCCGTAACTCGCGGGCATCGGCTCGCCCCGCCAACGCGCACCGCTGGTACGCGAGCCGGATGAGGCGGCCTTTCTTGTCTGGCCGCAATCGCTTCCCAGCTCGTCGGAGTCCAGCTTCGATAACTCGTACGACGGCTTCCAGCAGTACTGCATCCATACGCCGTTCGAGTGCACGCACTGGGTCAGACTCGGGGCCACATAGCAGCCAGACAGGGTCGATACCGTGCACCTCGAACAGCGCGCGAAACAGCGCAACCGGCATTTCGCGCTCGCCACGTTCGTAATTGGCGAATGCACGTGGCGAAAGACCAAGGCTTGTCGCAAACGCGTTCTGGCTGAGCCCGGTGGACGCGCGTACGGCCGCCAAACGCACGCCGATAGCCCTGTTCCCATCAGTCGTCGCGATGCTACTCATTTATGCTAGAGTTCGTACTCGGCTAAGTAGTGCGACTCTACCACATGCGGCGCGGTCTTCAGCAACACGAGCGGATCAAAATGCGGCTGCGCCTCGCCGGCACGTCACTGGCTGACGTAGCGCGCGAGCTTGGAGTGACGTCGACGACGGTCACGTCGGTGAGCCAAGGGCTGCGGCGCTCACGGCGGATCGAGACATTGATCGCTACCAAGCTGCAGACCACTCCGCAGCGCCTATGGCCTGACCGGTATCCACCAGTGCAAAAACGGGTGCTTCCGCGCTCAAGGAGGTCGGCGATGACCTGACTTCGCACTGTTCGAGCTACTCCGGAACAGGAAAAGCAAAAGCCCCGGCGGTAGGACGCGCGGGGCTTGAGGTTGCAGCGGAACACTGGTTTGACCGCATTCTTGCTGCCTTTCCCTGATACGTCAAGCCTTGGACCGTTCCACGCGGGCGGCCCAATAGGGTGCGCTTGTCGCTGCGATCGGCGATGACGCGCTCTAGCACGGGAATACAGAACGTGATCATGATCAAAGAAGTGTGCCGTCTGCTGCTGACGACGAATTTGTCGAACCGGCAGATCGGGCGGCGCCTCGGTATTGGTTACAACACGGCACGACGCTATCGGCGACGCCTTGGAGATGAGCACTTGACTTGGGCGGACGTCGTCGCGCTGGATGAGGAGGCTCTTGCATCTCGAATCAACGACGGTCGGCTCCGAATGCGCCGTGCCTTCGTCGAACCGGACTGGGCGCATGTTTACGCAGAAATGCAGCGCCGCGGCGTCACGCTGACGCTGCTGCACGAAGAATATGCCGAAGGGCTCGTCAACGGGGCGATGTCGGCCACCGAGTTCCGCCGACGTTATCGCCGTTACCAGCGTTCGCGCGGCTTGGTGATGCGGCAGGTGCATCGCCCTGGTGAATGTCTTTACCTCGACTTCTCCGGAGTACGGCCGTACCTGACCGACACCGCGACCGGCGAACAGACGCCCGTCGAGCTGTTCGTGGCGGCGTTCGGAGCTAGTCGCAAGACGTTCGTATTGGCAGTACCTAGCCAAAAGCTCCCTGACTGGATCGAAGCTAACACGCAGGCGCTGGCGTTCTTCGGCGGCGCGCCCACGTTCCTGGTTCCAGACAACCTGAAGTCCGCCGTGACGTCACACCGGCGTCGCGCCGAGGTGGTGCTGAATCCAACGTTTGCCGAGTTCGCAGCGCACAACGGCACCACGATCCTCCCAGCGCGCCCGCATCGCCCAAAGGACAAGGCCCACGTGGAGCTCGCCGTCAAAATCGCCCAGCGGTGGATTCTCGCGCGGTTGCGCAATCGGGTCTTTACAAGCCTGCACGACCTCAACGACGCGATCCGCAAGCTACTGGACCGGATGAACGCCAAGCCCATGCGGTCCTGCGGCAACAAGAGCCGCGACCAGTTGTTCGACGAACTGGACCGACCGGCGTTGCGGCCGTTGCCGGTGGAGCCCTACACGTTCGCGGAATGGAAGATCGACGTGCGAGTCGGTCAGGATTACCACGTACGTTGGGACGAAGAGTATTACTCAGTTCCGTACACGCTGATCAGCGCCAAGGCCAACATCAAGGCCACCGCAACGGCGGTCGTGGTGTTTCATCGGGATCGCCGTGTCGCGTTGCACGTGCGCTCCTACGTGCCCGGGCACGTCGGCACACTGCCTGAGCACCAGCCCAAGTCGCATCGGGCGTATTCGCAGGACCAACCGGCCGCGATCCTCGCGTGGGCGCAGCACGCTGGCGAATCGATCTGCGCCTTCCTGACTCAGCACATCGATAAGTACCGCCGTCCGGCGCTGTCGTTGCAAGCCGGCCGCGGCTTGCAACGGCTTGCCCGCGAGTTCGGCGAGGACCGGCTCGAAGCGGCCTGCAAACGTGCCCTGCAATTGCATGCGACCAGCATCAAGACGGTGCGGTCACTGCTGCAGCACGGCCTCGAAGCGGCCAGTGTCGGCGCCGACGCCGCCAACGATGAACCCCTGCCGGCACACGAGAACGTGCGCGGGCCTTCCTACTACCAACCCTGAGGAGAACGATATGACCCTGCAATGCACGATGGACCAACTGCGTGAGCTGCGCTTGTCCGGGATGCTGGGCGGCCTGGAGCAGCAACTCAGCCAAACCGCGTATCAGGGTCTGTCGTTCGAGGACCGGCTCGGTCAGCTCGTGGACGCCGAGATCAGCCATCGGCAATCACAACGCTTTCAGCGCCTGTTGAAGAACGCCAAGCTCAAGGTCCATGCAGATCCCGAATCGATCGACTACCGCCCGAGTCGCGGACTGGATCGTTCCGCGCTGGCCGACGTGCTGTCGTGCAACTGGATCGAACACAACCAAAACATCTTGATGACTGGCAAGACGGGTACCGGAAAGACTTGGCTCGCATGCAGCTTCGCCGTGCAGGCTGCACGGAAGGGCATCCCGGTCGGCTACCGGCGAGTCTCACGCTTGTTGGAGAACATGGAGATCGCGCATCAGGACGGCTCGCTAAGCAAATTGCGGGCCCAGTTGGCCAAGCTGCGCCTCCTGATCCTTGATGACTTCGGCCTGGTTGCTCTCACAGCACGCGGCCGATCCGATCTTCTCGAACTGCTCGATGACCGAGTCGGAGGCGCTTCCACCATCGTCGCAGGCCAGATGCCGGTCAAGGAGTGGCACGCCTTCATCAACGATCCAGCATTGGCCGACGCGATCCTCGATCGCCTCGTTCACAGCAGCGTGAAGCTAAACCTCAAAGGCGAATCCCTGCGCAAGCTGAAAGTTGCGAGCTGACCGCCCGAAAAGAGGTGATCAACTTCCTGGCGACGTTGATCATCTTCGCTGGCGCTGCTGATCAGTTCTTTTGGCAAACGGTGATCACTTGACTGGCGTTCTGCAACATGCAGCAGGAATTCCCGCATGCTGCCCTTGTCGAGGAAGCGGTCCACGAAACGACTGCGTTGCAACAGTTGCCGGATTTCCGGCAGCACGCCTCCTGCGAGGTACACGCCGCCGTTCGCCGTGAAGGCCATCGCGAGGTCGCCGACGAACCCGCCTAGCACCGCGCAGAACATCTCGACCGTTTCGACCGCGTCCGCATCGCTGCCGGCGCAGGCCGCGGCCGTGACCGCTTCGGGCGTCGCGAAGCGCGGCGACGCGCCGCGCAATGCGCACAAGGTCGAATACAGCGTCAGCAATCCCGGGCCGGACAAGATGCGCTCGTACGGCACGTAGGCATCGCCGGGCGCCAACCGGGCCAGCACCGCGCGTTCGCGCGCCGTGCCCGGCGCGAGACTCATCTGGCCCGCCTCGGAGGCGAGCACCTGCATGCCGCCCGGCGTGGACAGGCGCACTGCCGCGCCCAGCCCGGTGCCCGGCCCGACCATCAGCACCGGACCCTCGGGGTACGTAGTGGGACCGCACAGCAACAGGCTGTCGGTGTGCTTGACATCGTCGAGGGCGTAGCCGAGCGCTTCGAAATCGTTGAGCAACGCGATATCGTCGAAGGCCAACGCCTCGCGCAGTTGCGCGAGGTTGACCCGCCAGGCGAGGTTGTCGTTGATGATGGTGTCGCCGACGGCTTGCCCCGCACAGGCGATCACGCAGCGGCGAACCTGCAGGGCAGCATAGTCCTGGATAAATGCGTCCAGCAGTTCCGGCAGACCTGGAAAATCCGCGCATGCGAACTTGCGGTACGCCAGCACTTCGATGTCCCGCCGGCCGCCCGCAGGCGCGCGCAACAGCGCGACCCGGGCATGGGTGCCCCCCACGTCCGCGGCCAGGAACGGCTGGGCATGCAGGCCGGGATGCTGGCTCAGGTGACTGGCGGGCACACTCATCCTGCTCTCGGGGCATTCGGATGGCGTGCAGTTTGGACATGGATGACAACGTTGTCAATCCGCAATGCAGCAAACCAGCTTCCACTTGGCGTACGGCCACCCAACGGCGTATCCATCGATGTTCTTCGCACGAGAGCGCGTCTTGTGCGTGTGTGGTGATGTTGCGCCGCATCAAGCCGGCATCGGTCCTGGGTGGCTGTTTTTTGTCGGCCGGAACATGCGATACTCGACATGAGACACGGTTCTGACAACGTTGGCCAATCCATAATCCGCCGATCCGTCGGCGCAACAGGCGATCTCCCATGACTTCTCCGGCAAGCCAGTCGAACGCATCGCACTATGTGATGTCGATGGTGATCATCGGCATCCTGTTTTCCATTTTCGGGTTCGTCACCTGGCTCAACGGATCGCTGATCTTGTTCGTCAAGGTTGGTTTCAACCTGGACAACGTCACCGCCTTCTTCATCCCGTTCGCGTTCTACGTGTCCTACTTCGTGCTGGCGCTGCCCTCGGCGCTGATCCTCAAGCGCACCGGGATGAAGAAGGGCATGGCCCTGGGGTTGTTCGTGATGGCGATCGGCTCCGTGGTCTTCGCGCAGTGCATGGACTTGTACAGCTATCGCGGCGTGCTCGCGGGCGTATTCGTGATCGGGGCCGGTTTGGCGATCCTGCAGACGGCCGCGAATCCCTACGTCAGCATCCTCGGCCCCATCGAAAGCGGCGCCAAGCGTGTCGCGATCATGGGCATCTGCAACAAGGCAGCCGGCGCGCTGGCGCCCTACGTGATCGGCGCGTTGTTGTTGAGCGGCATCGCCGCGTATGCCGCTCGAATCGAGGCCACCACTTCGACCGAGGCGAGGGAGGCGTTGCAGCACGCGTTCGTGGCCCGCGCCCACCTGCCCTATCTGGTGATGGCGGCGGTGCTGGCGATCCTGGCGGTATGGGTGATGTTTTCGTCACTGCCGGAAATCAGGCCGGCGGGCGATGCCCACGACGTGGCGGGCAAGGCATCGCGACGCAGCATCTTCAGTTTCCCGCACCTGTGGCTGGGCGCGGTGTGCCTGTTCGTCTACGTGGGCATGGAAGTGATGGCGGGCGACACGATCGTGCCCTACGGCCAGGCGCTGGGCCTGCCGCTGGATGCGGTGAAGCATTTCACGGCCTACACGATGGTGGCGATGCTGGCCGGTTACGTGCTCGGCTTCCTGCTGATTCCGCGTTTCATTTCGCAGCAGGCCTACCTCGCGATCTCGGCGGTGCTGGGCGTGCTGCTGACCGTCGCGGCCTGGGCCACGCACGGTTACGCGTCGGTGGGCTTCGTCGCCGCGCTCGGCTTCGCCAACGCGATGATGTGGCCGGCGATCTTCCCGCTGGGCATCAAGGGCCTGGGCAGCCACACCGAGTTCGGATCGGCGCTGCTGATCATGGGCATCGCGGGCGGCGGGGTGATTCCGCAACTGTTCGCGCATCTCGCGAAAGCCATCCCGATGCAACAGGCGTTCCTGCTGGTGATGGTCCCGGGATACATCTACATTCTGTTCTACGGGTTGGCCGGCCATCGCGTCGGCCAGCCGCGCGAGGCCGGCACGGCAGGCTCCGCCGTCACGGAATCCTGATCACACCACCCCCAGAAGGAGCGCAGCTTGGGAACCGCCACCATCAAGGACGTCGCCAAACAGGCGCGGGTCTCGCTGAAGACCGTGTCGCGCGTGATCAATCGCGAGGATTCGGTGCGCGAGGAGACGCGCGAGCGCGTGTTGCGCGCGATCGAGCAACTCGACTACCGGCCGGACCTGTCCGCTCGCAGCCTGCGCAGCGCCAAGTCGTATGCGATCGGACTGGTGTACGACAATCCCAATCCGTACTACATCATCGCCGTGCAGCAGGGCGCGCTTGCGGCGTGCCGCGAAATGGGCTACGGCCTGCAGATCCATCCCTGCAATTCGCGCGCCCCCAGGCTGGCCGAAGAACTGCGCGACCTTGCGCACCGCTCGCGCCTCGCCGGACTGGTGCTGGCTCCGCCGATGTCCGAACGCATGGCCTTGCTGCGCGAACTGACGGCCTACGGCATCCCGCTGGTGCGCATCATCTCCGCCGCCGAGGATCCGCGCGATGGATTTCCCTGCGTGTTCGTGGACGACCGCGACGCCGCCTATGCGATCACCGCCTACCTGATCCAGCTCGGCCACGTGCGGATCGGTTTCCTGTGGGGCGGCAAGCAGCACCGTTCCAGCCCCGAGCGCTACAAGGGCTACGAGAAGGCGTTGCAGGATTACGGCGTGCCGCTGGACGAGGCATTGATCCTCGAAGGCGACTATTCGTTCGACGACGGCTTTCGCGGCGCGCGCAAACTGCTGAGCCTCGCCGCGCCGCCCACCGCGATCTTCGGTTCCAACGACGAGATCGCCGCCGGGGTGCTGGCGGCTGCGCGCGCCGCCGGTTTGCACGTTCCCTACGACCTGTCCGTGGCCGGTTTCGAGGACAGCCCCTTCTCGCGGCACTCCTGGCCCTCGCTCACCACTTCGCGGCAGCGCACCGAGTTGATCGCCGAACACGCCACCCGGCTGCTGATCGCGCAGATCCACGGCGGCGACGTCAAGAACGAGGGCTTCAGCCCGGAACTGGTGGTGCGCGGCTCGACCGCGCCGCCGCGTCCACGCGAATGATTCCCCAGCCATGACACGACAGTCCACGACACCCGTGGCCGATCCCGGCCTCCAACCCGAATCCACATTGCTGTACCAGGAAGCCGCCTCCGCGGCCGACGCCGTGGCGCGACAGCTCGAACGCAACGACGCCACGGTCGGCGCACTCGCACGCGCCCTGCGCGACGACATGCCTCCCTTCGCCGCCACCTGCGCGCGCGGCAGCTCCGATCACGCAGCCACCTACGCCAAGTATGTGATTGAAACGCAGACCGGCTGCGTGACCGCTTCGGCATCGCCGTCGGTCGAATCCATCTACGCGGTGCCGCTGCGCCTGCGTGGCGCGCTGTACCTCGTGATCTCTCAATCGGGCGCAAGCCCCGACTTGCTGCGCAGCGCCGAAGGCGCGCGCGATGCCGGCGCGCGGGTGGTCGCGATGGTCAACGCGGAAGGCTCGCCGCTGGCCGGACTCGCCGACACCGTGATCCCGCTGCACGCAGGCCCGGAACACAGCGTGGCGGCCACCAAGAGTTACATCGCCTCGCTGAGCGCGATCCTGCATCTGGTCGCGCACTGGCGGCAGGACACGGGCCTGCTCGAAGCCCTGCACGATTTGCCGGAGCGATTGCACCAAGCGTTCGCGATGGATTGGTCGCCGCTGGTCGATGCGCTGGCGGACCGGCAGGACTTGTTCGTGCTGGGCCGCGGCTACGGCCTCGCGGCGGCCCAGGAGGCTGCGCTGAAGTTGAAGGAAACCTGCGCGTTGCACGCCGAAGCGTTCAGCGGCGCGGAAGTGCGCCACGGCCCGATGGAACTGGTCGGGCCAAACCACCCCGTGCTGATGTTCGCGCAGGACGACGGCGCACTGGACGGCATGCTGCAGACCGCGGCGGATTTCCGCGAGCGCGGCGCCTGCGTGCTGGTGGCCGCGCCCGGCGCGACGGGCCGGTACGCCTTGCCGATCGTGCCCACCCGCCAGCCGATGTGCGCGCCGATCCTCGCGGTCCAGAGTTTCTATCGCGCGGTCAACGCGCTGGCGATCCGGCGCGGGCGCGATCCCGATCGTCCGCCGCACCTCGCCAAGGTCACCGAGACCGTGTGATGGAAACGGCACTGCTCAATGCGCGCGTGCTCACCCCGCAGGGATGGCGCGACGATCTCGCGGTGGTGGTCGCGGACGGCCTGATCCGCGCGCTGGTGTCGCCGGACGACGTGCCTTCCAGCGCGAAGACGCACGACTTGTCCAGACGCACGTTGCTGCCGGGCTTCATCGATTGCCAGGTCAACGGCGGCGGCGGCGTGTTGTTCAACGATCAACCAACGGCCGAAGGCATCCGCGCGATCGGGTCAGCACACCGGCGCTTTGGCACCACCGGTTTCCTGCCTACCCTGATCAGCGACACCCCCGGCAAGATGCGCACCGCGGTCGCGGCGGTCGACGCGGCCATCGCGGAAGGCGTGCCCGGCGTGCTGGGCATCCATCTCGAAGGACCGTTCCTCAGCCGCGAGCGGCGCGGCGTGCACGCCGCGAAGTTCCTGCACGCCCCCGACGCCGGCGAACTGCGCGTCGCCGAATCGCTGGCGCGCGGAGTCACCTTGCTGACGCTGGCGCCGGAGTGCGTGGCGCCCGCTGCGATCCGCGAACTCGCCGCGCACGGCGTGATCATCGCCGCGGGACACTCCAACGCCGATTGCGCGACCGTGCGCGCTGCACTGGACGCCGGCATGCGTGGCTTCACCCACCTGTACAACGCGATGTCGCCATTGACCAGCCGCGCGCCGGGCATGGTCGGCGCGGCGCTGGATGATACCGATAGTTGCTGCGGCGTGATCGTCGACGGCCACCATGTGGCCCCGACGAGCCTGCGCGTCGCGCTGAAGGCCAAGACGCGGGGAAAGGTTTTCCTGGTCACGGACGCGATGCCGCCGGTCGGCGCGAAGGATCCGTCCTACACGTTGAACGGCGAGGTGATCATCGCGCGCGATGGCATCTGCCAAACCGCGGACGGCACCCTCGCCGGCTCCGCGCTCGGGATGATCGATGCGGTACGCAACACCGTGGAGATGCTTGGCCTGCCGCTCGACGAAGCTGCGCGCATGGCATCGACCTATCCCGCGGATTTCCTGGGGTTGGGAGCCAGCCACGGACGCATCAAAGCGGGCTACCGTGCCAATTTCACGGTGATCGACGCGGATTTGCGGGTGACCGACACCTGGATCGACGGCCGGCCGTCGGACGCTTGACCCTGCGTTCACTGCCGCCACCCGCGTTCCGGTTCACATCGAAACCACGGATTTCCGATTCGGTCAGCCTGCGCCACGCCCCCTTGGGCAGGTCGCCGAGTTCGAGCGCACCAATCGCCACCCGCATGAGGCGCAGCACCTCATGCCCGCACGCGGCGAGCATGCGTCGTATCTGCCGGTTTCGTCCCTCGCGCAGCACGATTTCCAGCCAGGCGTTCTTCTCGCCGCCGCCGATCACGCGTACCGATTCGGCCGACAGCCGTTCCCCGCGATCGGTCACGCCGTCGCGCAAGCGCTGCAGCGTTGCCGGGTTCGGCACACCGCGCACCTGCACGCGATAGGTCTTCGCCGCGTGCGTCGCCGGATCGGTGATGCGCGCCGCCCACGCAGGATCGTTGCAGAGCAGCAACAGGCCTTCGCTGGCCTTGTCCAGCCGCCCCACCGGCGCCAGCCACGGCAGGCCCGCGTCCGCAAGCAAGGCATAGATGGTGTCGCGGCCACGTTCATCGGCGGTGGTGACCAGCAATCCACGCGGCTTGTTCACGGCGACGCAGACGCGTTCGCCCGCATGCACGGGAATCCCGTCGACCTCGACGTGATCGGTGAAAGGATCGACTGGCGTTTCGGGATCGCGGACCACGACGCCCTTCAGGCGCACGCGCCCTGCGACGATGCGCCGCACCGCTTCGCTGCGCGAACATACGCCCATGCGCGAGAGCACGCGCGCCAGGCCGTGCTTCGGCAGCGCCGGCGCGGTATCGTGCGCCGCATTGCGAGACGCCCGCCGATCACGCGTTGGATGCATCGCACCTCCTGTCGTCTCCCGATTCATTGCGCACGCCGCACAAAGAAAAAGCCCGGCTGATGCCGGGCTTTTTCATATCACACCGGAATCGCCGGCGGTCCTCAGCCGGCTCTTCCGCGAACGGCGTTACATGCTGCCGTTCTGGGGCTGCTCGACCTTGAACTCGACGCGACGGTTGCGCTGACGGCCAGCCGCGGTCTTGTTGGTGTCGATCGGGTTCGCTTCGCCGAAGCCCTTGACGTCGGTGATGCGGCTCGCGTCGATGCCGTGCGACTTCAGGAAGTCGGCCACGATGTTCGCGCGACGCTCGGACAGGCCCTGGTTGTACTGCTCGGTGCCGATCGAGTCGGTGTAGCCGTCGATCTCGATCTTGACCTGCGGGTACCGGTTCAGGGTATCGACCGCCTGGTTCAGGATGGCCAGCGAATCGGATGCCGGCGGCTTCAGCGTCGGGCCGATGTTGTGTTCACCCTTCTTGGGACGGTCGAACTTGAAGTTCACGCCACGCAGGTCGATGACCACGTTCTGCGGTGGCGGCGGCGGCGGAGCGGCCGGCGGCGGCGGCGGCGGAGCAGCCGGCGGCGGAGGCGGCGCCGGGTGGCCCATGTTGAACACCAGACCGATGGTAGCCATCGAATCCAGCCACTGCTTCGGACCGTAGGTGTGCGGCAAGCCCGGACCCGCGAGGCCGGCAAGGCGCGCGGACGTCGTGTCACGGTAGTAACGCGCCGCGATCTCGCCACGCACGGCCACACGATCATTCACGTTGTAGAGCACGCCGACGCCGACGGTCGCACCCGGACCCCAGCCGGAGCCGTTGGAAGGCGGCATCGTCCCGAACTCACCACCTGCCTGGGCGAGCTGATTGGACACCGCGGCGTGACGCCACATGCCCACGCCACCCATCAGGTACGGGCGCCACTGCGAGGCCGGATCCATGAAGTAGTAGCGGCCCGCAACGTCGACCCCGAGGGTCTCCCACTGCTTGCCGGCACGGATCGAGGAATCCTTGTAATCCGCGTTGTCGCCGGTGGCTTCAACGTCCAGAGTGAAATGCGGGTTCACCCAGAAACCCACGCCGAGGCCGCCCAAGGGAGTCGCCTGCACTTGGCGGCTGCTGTCGCCGACCACCACGCCGATACGCGGCACGATGTACCAGTTGCTGTAATTGGGGTTGGTGAAGCTACCCGTCGTTTCTGCCGCGGGGCTCGTGTCCTGTGCGTGCGCGACTGACATCACGCCGACAGTGCCCAAGGCCAGCGCGATGACCGCGAACAAGCCGTTACGTTTCATCGGAGAGTCTCCTCGTTGTTGATTCTTCGACTCCGGCCACTCCGGCACGGTGTCGTTCTTTTCCATCACTGCAAGACCACTGTGCGGATTGCAGCCCGATCAGCGCGGGCCATTCCGCTACCGCTGCGCCAGTTTAGCAAAAAACAAACAATTTCGCTCCTCTCCCGCCGGCCCGTTCATCGAGAACTCAGGACGCCCCCTTCAACGCGAACAAGTCCATGAATTCCGGGACGGTCATGGCCTGCATGGCCTCCCCTTGTTCACAAATCTTGACAATCTGATGCGCCTGCTCCTGCGGAAGGTGGCCCGCCAAGGCCTTGCGGAACTTCTCCAGCAGAACGGGAATGCCTTCGGCCCGGCGCTTGCGGTGGCCGATGGGGTAATCGACGGAAACCTTGCTGGTCGTCGAGCCATCCTTGAAAAACACTTGTACCGAGTTCCCGATGTAGCGCTTGTCCGGATCGAAATAGTCTTGCGTGAACCGCGGGTTCTCCTTGACCGTCATCTTCGCGCGCAGCACGTCGATGCGCAGATCGGCAGCGACCGCGTCGCCGTAATCGTCGGCCACCAGGCGTCCGAAGATCAGCGGCACCGCCACCATGTACTGGATGCAGTGGTCGCGGTCGGCGTAGTTGGCCAGCGGGCCGGTCTTGTTGATGATGCGGTCGCCGGCTTCCTGCGTTTCGATCTCGACGCGGTCGATGTCCGCGATCCGGTCCTTGACCTGCGGGTGCAACTGCATCGCACACTCGACCGCCGTCTGCGCGTGGAACTCGGCGGGGAAGCTGATCTTGAACAGCACGTTCTCCATCACGTACGAGCCGAATGGGCGCTCGAACTCGAAGGTGTTGCCGCCGAAGGCCACGTCGTAGAAGCCCCAGGTCTTCGCGCTGAGCGCCGACGGATAGCTGGGTTCATCGGTGTCGAGTGCATTCAACGCGTGGATCACCGCGCGCCGGCAGGCATCACCTGCCGCCCAGCTCTTGCGCGGCCCGGTGTTGGGCGCATGGCGGTAGGTGCGCAGCGAACCGTTGTCGATCCAGCTGTTCGACACCGCGGTGATCACCTGTTCGCGGTTGCCGCCCAACATGGCGGTGGCAACGGCGGTCGAGGCCAGGCGCACCAGGATCACGTGGTCCATGCCGGCGCGGTTGAAAGAGTTCTTCAGCGCGTAGCAACCCTGGATTTCGTGCGCCTTGATCGCCCAATGCAGCACATCACGCATCGTCAACGGCTGGCCGCCGTTGCGCAGGTTGCTGCGCGATAGCCAGTCCGCGACGGCCAGCACCGTGCCGAGGTTGTCGGACGGATGGCCCCACTCGGCCGCCAGCCAGGTGTCGTTGAAGTCCAGCCAGCGGATCTGCGTGCCGATGCAGAACGCGGCCTGCGCGGGATCGAGTTCCAGCGCCGTTCCCGGTACTCGCGCACCGCCCGCCAGCGTCGCACCCGGCACGATCGGCGCGAGGTGCTTCACGCATTGCGGAAACTTCATCGCCAGCATCGCGCAGCCCAGCGCGTCCATCAGCATGTAGCGCGCGGTATCCCAGGCTTCCTGCGAAGTGATCTTGTAGTCAAGCACGTAATCGGCCACGTCGACCAGCGGCTGGTCGGGAGCGGGACGGGTGGCGGAACGGATGTCGGCGTGGCTCACGGCGGTTCCCGGTTGCGAGGACAGCCCGTCATTTTGCCAGACGGCGGCGCTCCTTGACGGCCATCCCGCTGCGCGCCGACAATCCTCGCCACGAAGGGGAGTAGTACCGGGTGAGGGCTGGACCCAACCCGCGTGGCAATCGTCAGCACGAACCCGAAGGGTTCCGGTTGTCACGGCGGTTCATCACCGCGCGCGAGACTTTCGACACCCCGTGCCGCATCCGCGGTCGCGGGAGGTTCGATCGTCCCTCGCACCGGAGAACCGCATGTACGTGATCAACGAGCTGCTCCACCGCCCCCTCGATCCGGCCTTCTGGAGCGGTCTCGGTTCGATCATCCTGATCGACCTGGTGCTCGCCGGCGACAACGCGATCGTGATCGCACTCGCGGCGCGCAGCCTGCCCAAGCTCCATCAGTTCCGCGCGATCTTCTGGGGCACGGTCGGCGCCATCGCGGTGCGCGTGGCGATGACCGCGGGCGTCATCTGGCTGCTGAAGATCCCCGGCCTGATGCTGGTCGGCGGCCTCGTGCTGATCCCGATCGCGTGGCGGCTGCTCAAGCAGAATGAAAATGACGACCCGCACCTGCGCCGCAAGGTGACGGGTTTCTGGAGCGCGATGGGCACGATCGTGATCGCCGACGCCTTGATGGGGCTCGACAACGTGCTCGCGATCGCGGGCGCGTCCGGCGGGCACCTGGGCCTCGTCGTGCTGGGCCTGCTGGTCAGCGTGCCGCTGGTGGTGTGGGGCTCCACCCTGCTGCTGAAACTGATCGAGCGTTATCCCGTGATCATCTACATCGGCGCCGCGGCGATCGCCTGGACCGCCGCGCGCATGATCACCCGCGACGACCTGGTCGAAGGGTGGTTCGACGCGCACGATTCGCTACGCTATGCGGTGGACGCGGTGTTGGTGATCGGCGTGGTGGGCGCCGGCTGGTGGCTGCGGCACCGGAAACCGGCGGCGCCGGATTGATTCCGCGCACTCACGACATCAGAACGACGAGTCCGACCGTTCCAGAAACGCCAGTTCCTCGGGTGTCGATGTACGCCCGAGCACCTTGTTACGGTGCGGATAGCGGCCGAAGCGGTCGATGATCGCCTTGTGCCCCAGCTCGAATTTGTAATTGTCTTCCAACCCGGGCTGGCGAAACAGCCGCTCGGCATCCACGTGGATCGCGCGCGATTCCGAATGCATGAACGGCATGTACAGGAATGCGCACCGCGCCGGTGGCAGTTCACGATCCGCGCCCGCGCGGATCGCCTCCTGCGCCAGCACCAGCGCCATGCCGTCCGCCGCGAACGCGCGCGCATCGTCGCGGAACAGGTTCCGCGAAAACTGGTCCAGCACGATGATCTCCGCCAGCCTGCCGTCCGGCGTGTCGCGCCATGCGGAGAGTTCACCTTGCGATGCAGCCCGATGGATCTCGGCAAAGCGCGCGCGGATCACGGCGTCGAACACGGTATCCTTGCGAAAATGCTGCGCAGGCGTGGCTTCCTCGAACCAGAAATGCAGGATGTCTCGCGCATTCACTCCAGGCCACTCCCTGCCGACATCGCGGCGCAATCCAGGCTATCGCAGGTGCCTGGTCATCCAGTCCACCCAGCGCCGGTACACATCGGTCTGCTGCACGATGTCGCCGGGGAAATGCGTATCCGCCGGGTACGCCCAGAATTCCACCGGCACGCCGTTGTCGCGCAACGCGTGATACCACTCGTAGCTGTTGACCAACGGCACGTTGGGATCGCCGACGTCACCCATGATCAAGGTCGGCGCCTTGACGTTGCGTGCATACGTGATCGGCGACTGTTGTCGCCAGATATCCCAGCCCGCATTGGTCCACGGCGTGCTGCCGAAGAAATACGTATCGCCCATCTGGTAGTACGCGATGGTGTAGTCCATCACCCAATCCGTCAGCGCCGCGCCCGAGACCGCCGCCTTCCACATGTCGTAGTGGCCGGTCAACCACGTGGTCATGTAGCCGCCGTACGACCAGCCCGATACGCCGATGCGTTGGGTATCCACGCTCGCAAGTTTCTCGACCGCCGCCAGGCCCGCCATCACGTCCTTGCCGGGGCCTTCGCCGGTGTCGCGGTAGATCGCGTGCTGGTACGCATCGCCGAGATTCGTGCTGCCGCGATAGTTGGGCTGGAACACCAGGAAGCCCTGCGCGGCCAGCAACTGCGGCAACGGCGAGAAACGCACGGTGGACGCGGCTTCCGGACCGCCGTGGATCACCAGCACCAGCGGATACGCCTTGCCCTTGCGGTCATCGACGGGATACGTCAGCACGCCATCCGCATCCATGCCGTCGTCGGTTTTCCATTCGACGGCAACGGTCTTGCCCAGATCGAGCTTTTCCACGAATGCGTTGACGTCGGTGAGCCGCCGCGGCTTCGCATTCGCCGCAGCCATCACGTACAACTCGCCGGGACTGGCCGCGGTGCCGCCGATGAAGGCGATTGCGCCATTCTTCGCGACACTCAATTCGTTGCCGGCCTCGACATCGCCGAGATCGAGCACGCGTGCCGCGCCCGACAGCGGCTGTTCCCACAACACCGAGCGCGTGCCGAGTTCGCCCTGCAGCAGCAACGCATGGCCGTGCGGCAGCCACGCGTACGCATTGAAGTTGCGGGCGAGCGCGGTGGTGGCGTCGTGCGTCGCGCCAGCGCCGCCGACATACACCGCGTTGCCGTTGTTCTGGTCGCCGTTGCGCGCGCGCAGGAACGCGAACGTCTTGCCATCGGATGCATAGGCGAAGTCGTTGGCGCCTTGATCGTTCACCAGCGTCACCGGCTTGCCCTTGCCGTCGGCCGCGACCTCGGCGATCACCGAACGGAACGACGGCCCCCAGTACGGGCTCGGGAATTTCGTGAACACGATGGACTTCCCGTCCTGCGTCCACACCAGCGGCGTCGCGCCTTCCTGATCGGTCTGCAGCGAGAAATCGCCTTCGGTCAGCCGCGTGGGCATGCCGCCGGCTGCCGGCACCACCCACAGATGCCAGGGCGCCAACGCCTTGCGCAGCAGGAAGTTGCCGTCGGTGACCTGAAACACCTTGTCGTGTTCCTTGATCGCCTTCTCGTTGATGGGTGGGTCCTGGGTGATGTAGGCGATGCGCGCGGAATCGGGACTCCAGGTGAATTCGACGACGCCCTCTTTCGTCTCGGTGATGCGCTGCGCATCGCCACCCGCGAGCGGCATCACGTAAATCTGCGGCTGTTTGGTCTTGTCGTCCTTCGCGAGGAACGCCAACCGCGTGCCGTCCGGCGACCAGCGCGGCGAAGACACGTCCTCGCGGTCACGGGTCAGCGCGCGTTTCGCGCCGCTCGCCGCGTCCACCACGTCGATTTCGGTGGCGTGCTTGTCGGTTTTCCACACCGGCGCACTCGCGACGATCGCGACGGATTTGCCGTCGGGCGACCACTGCGGATCGGAAAGCTTCACCAGCTTTTGCAAGTCGTCCAACTGGAAAGGCGTGGCCGCCACCGATGCCAACGGCAAGCCTGCGAACAATGCTGTCAGCGCAACGACCCACCACGCACGCATACGATTCATGATGCTGCCCCGCTCGACCCCTGCGTCACGCCGGACGCGATCCATGCAGCATACCGTGCCGTGCACTTGCCGGCACACGGCCGCGACGGCATGCTCGCTGCAATGACCTCGCCCCGCGAAACAAGCCACGCCACCTATCCGCGCCTGTTCGCGCCCCTCGATCTCGGTTTCTGCACGTTGCCCAACCGCGTGTTGATGGGCTCGATGCACACGGGTCTCGAAGACCACGCGCGCGATTTCGGCAAGCTCGCGGAATACTTCGCGGCGCGCGCGCGCGGCGGCGTCGGGTTGATGGTGACGGGCGGCTTCTCGCCCAACATCGCCGGCTGGTTGAAACCCTTTTCCAGCCGGCTGTCCTCACGCTTCCAGGTCGGCCCGCACCGGCGCATCACCCAAGCCGTGCATGCGGCGGGCGGACGCATCTGCCTGCAGATCCTGCACGCGGGGCGCTACGGCTACCACCCGCTCTCGGTCGCGCCGTCGGCGATCAAGTCGCCGATCACGCCATTCACCCCACGCGCGTTGAGCGGGCGCGGCATCGAGCGCACGATCCGGGCCTTCGCGCGCTGCGCGACGTTGGCGCAAGACGCCGGCTACGACGGCGTCGAGATCATGGGCTCGGAAGGCTATCTGATCAACGAGTTCCTGGCCGAGCGCAGCAACCAGCGCAACGACCGCTGGGGCGGCTCCGCGGAAAACCGGATGCGCTTTCCCGTCGAGATCGTGCGCCGCACGCGCGAAGCCGTGGGCCGCAACTTCATCATCATCTATCGCCTTTCGATGCTGGACCTGGTCGATCGCGCGCAGGCGTGGGACGAAATCGTCGCGCTCGCGCAACAGGTCGAAGCCGCGGGCGCGACGCTGATCAACACCGGCATCGGCTGGCACGAGGCGCGCGTGCCGACCATCGTCACCAGCGTGCCGCGCGCGGCGTTCACCTGGGTGACGCGGCGCATGAAAGAGAACCTGCGCATCCCGCTGATCACCACCAACCGCATCAACATGCCCGAGGTCGCCGAACAGGTGCTGGCGCGCAGCGACGCCGACATGGTGTCGATGGCGCGCCCGTTCCTCGCCGACCCCGAGTGGGTGGCGAAGGCGCGCAGCGGACGCACGTCTTTGATCAATCCGTGCATCGCCTGCAACCAGGCCTGCCTCGACCACGTGTTCGAGAACAAGCGCGCGTCGTGCCTGATGAATCCGCGCGCGTGCTTCGAGACTGAACTCGTCGATGCGCAGGTTGTGCAGAAAAAGCATTTCGCCGTAGTCGGCGCCGGTCCCGCAGGACTCGCCTGCGCGACCACGCTGGCGCAGCGCGGCCACGCGGTCGCGCTGTTCGAACAGTCGAACAAAATCGGCGGCCAATTCAACCTCGCCCAACGCATTCCGGGCAAGGAAGAGTTTGCCGAACCGATGCGTTATTGGGGCAACCTGCTCACGGAGTTGAACGTCGAAGTCCACCTAGAGATGCGCGCCAATGCAGCAGCGCTGCAAGCGCGAAACTTCGACGCCGTGATCGTTGCGACCGGCGTCACGCCGCGCGATCCGAAGATTCCCGGACAGGATCATCCGATGGTGCTGGGCTACCAAGACGCGGTCGCGGGCCGTCGCGGGATCGGCCAGCGCGTCGCGATCATCGGCGCCGGCGGCATCGGCTTCGATGTCGCCGAATTGCTGACCCAGGACGCGCCTTCGCCCACCACCGACATCGCACGCTGGACGCGCGAATGGGGCGTCGATACCACGCTCGCCCATCGCGGCGGACTCGACAAGCCCGAAGTCGAACCTTCACCCCGTGAAGTCTGGCTGTTGCAGCGCACGCCCGGCAAACCCGGCAAGCGCCTCAACAAGACCACCGGCTGGGTGCACCGCGCGGCATTGAAAGCCAAGGGCGTGAAAATGCTGGGCGGCGTCAGCTACGAGAAGATCGACGACGCCGGCCTGCACATCAGCATCGACGGCAAGCCACAGACCCTTGCCGTCGACAACGTGATCATCTGCGCCGGACAGGAACCGAACCGCGCGCTGGCCGACGAATTGCTCGCGCTCGGCGTCCCCGTGCACGTGATCGGCGGCGCCGACGTCGCCGCCGAACTCGATGCGAAGCGCGCAATCCGGCAAGGCACGGAACTCGCCGCGCGCCTGTAGCGGCTTGAAGCGCGTCCGCCACGTCCCCATTCATGTATGCCTGTGCGCGCATCGCGCACCGTCTTGCCGCGCGCAGCGCGACGCCCATCTTCCAAGGAGACATCCATGAAGCTCTACAGTTTTCCCGGTTCCTGTGCCCTCTCCAGCCAGATCGCGCTGGAGTGGTCAGGCAAGCCCTACACACTCGAAATGATCAAGAAGGAAGACCTCGACCAGCCGAAGTTGAAGCACCTCAATCCGAGCCACCACGTGCCGATCCTCGAAGGCGATGGCTGGGTGCTGGACCAGAACGCCGCGATCCTCGCCTACATTTCCGACCTTGCGCCCGAAGCGAAACTCGAAGGCGACGGCACGCCGCTCGCGCGCGCCGAGGTCAATCGCTGGCTGGGCCTGATCAATTCCGAAATCCATCCCGCGTACAAGCCGCTGTTCGGCGCCACGGCGTACCTCGTGGACAAGGCGATGATCGCAAAGTCCCACGAGGAAGCGCGCAAGCAGTTGCGCAGGATGTACGAGCGCTGCAACGCGCAGCTCGCGAAACATCCCTGGATCGCCGGCGACCGCAAGTCGATCGCGGACGCCTACCTGTTCGTCACCCTGCTGTGGGCGCCCTCGGTGAAGGTCGATCTCACGGGTCTCGACCACCTGAAGAAGTACGAGCAGCGCATGCGCGCCGACGCCGGCGTGCAGAAGGCGCTCAGGCAACAGGGACTCGACCAGGCCCACGCCGCCTGAATTCGGGCTTGCCGCACGAACGAAAAGGCCGCGCATTGCGCGGCCTTTTTGCTTCTGCCGTCATTCCGGACGCTGCGCAGCAGCGATCCGGAATCTGCTCTTGGGACATCTCGCTGGATAAATTCGCCGCATCCCGCGGCTCGCTCTCAAGAGCTGCCATCCATCGCCAGGAGCTCCGTGGCCATCGGCCTCACCGATGTTCGCTCCGGCATTCCTGGATCAAGTCCGGGACAGGCTCTGCTTCCGCAGTCGGGTTCAGCCCTTCGGGCTGCCCCGGAATGACGACAAGAAGTTGTCGTGCGTTCCGGTTCCACCCCTCACCGTTTCTCGATCGGCACGTAGGACCGGTCTTCCGGCCCGGTGTAATTCGCGCTCGGCCGGATGATCTTGCCGTCCCGACGCTGCTCGATCACGTGTGCGCTCCAGCCGCTGGTGCGCGAAATCACGAACAGCGGCGTGAACATCGCGGTCGGCACGCCCAGCATGTGGTAGGTGCTGGCCGAGTACCAGTCGAGGTTCGGGAACATCTTCTTGAGTTCCATCATCACGTTCTCGATCCGCTCGGACACTTCGAACAGGCGCGGGTTGCCGCCGTCGGTGCACAGCTTGCGCGAGATTTCCTTGATGATCGGATTGCGCGGATCGCCGATGGTGTAGACCGGATGGCCGAAGCCGATCACGATTTCCTTGTTGGCGACGCGGCTCCGGATGTCAGCTTCGGCTTCATCAGCGCTGCGGTAACGCGAGATGATTTCCATCGCCACTTCGTTGGCGCCGCCGTGCTTGGGGCCGCGCAGCGCGCCGATTGCGCCGGTGATCGACGAATACATGTCCGAACCCGTGCCGGCGATCACGCGCGCGGCGAACGTCGAGGCATTGAACTCGTGCTCGGCGTACAGGATCAGCGACTTGTCCAGCGCGTTCGCGTGCAGCTCGCTCGGCGCCTTGCCGTGCAGCAGGTGCAGGAAGTGCGCAGCGATCGTCGCGTCATCGGTTTCGACGTCAATGCAGCGGCCGTTGTGCGAATAGTGGTACCAGTACAGCAGCATCGAACCGAAGCTCGCCATCAGGCGATCGGCGATGTCGCGCGCGCCGCTGGCGTTGTGGTCGTGCGCTTCCGGCAGCACGGTGCCGAGTACCGAACAACCGGTGCGCATCACGTCCATCGGATGCGTGGCGGCCGGCAGCAATTCCAGTGAGGCCTTGACCGGCTGCGGCAGGCCGCGCAGGCGCCTCAGCTTGGCGCGGTACGCGTTCAACTCCGCCCACGTCGGCAGGTGTTCGTGCACCAGCAGGTACGCGATTTCCTCGAACGTGGCCTTGGTCGCCAGATCCTTGATGTCGTAGCCGCGGTAGTGCAGGTCGTTGCCGCTGCGGCCGACCGAGCAGAGCGCGGTATTGCCGGCGGCGACGCCGGACAGCGCCACGGATTTCTTGGCCTTGGGAAGAACTTGTGCGTCGTCGCTCATCGTGTACTCCTTGGGTCACTTCGGGCTCTTGCCCGCGAACAACTCGTCCAGCTTGTCTTCGTACGCGTGGTAGTCGAGGAAGTCGTACAACTCCTCGCGCGTCTGCATCGTCGGCACCGCGGCTTTCTGCGTACCGTCGCGCCGCGTGACTTCGTAGAAATTCAGCGCGGCCTTGTTCATCGCGCGATACGCGCCGCAGCAATACAGCGCGATATCGACATTCGCGGATTTCAGTTCGCTGGTCGTGAAGAACGGCGTCGTGCCGAACTCGGTGAGGTTGGCCAGGATCGGCACCTTCACCGCCGCCTTGAACTTGCGGTAATCGTCCAGCGTCTTCATCGCCTCGGGAAAGATCATGTCGGCGCCGGCTTCGACGTAGGCCACCGCGCGCTCGATCGCGCTGTCGATGCCCTCCACCGCCGCGGCGTCGGTGCGCGCCATCAGCACGAAGTCGCGATCGGTCTTGGCATCGACCGCAGCCTTCACGCGATCGACCATTTCGCCCACCGGCACCACTTCCTTGCCCGGACGATGGCCGCAGCGCTTCTGGCCGACCTGGTCTTCCATGTGCACCGCGGCGACGCCGATGCGCTCGAAGGAACGGATCGTCCGCGCGATGTTGAAGGCGCCGCCCCAGCCGGTATCGATATCGACGAGAAGCGGCAACTGCGTGGCCTCGACGATGCGGCGCGCATCCGTCAGCACGTCCTCCATCGTCGAGATGCCGAGGTCGGGCATGCCGAGCGAATTCGCGGCGACGCCGCCGCCGGAGAGATACAGCGCACGGTAGCCGACGCGCCTGGCCATCAAGCCTGCGTAGGCCGTGATCGCGCCGACCACCTGCAACGGCGATTCGGCGGCGAGCGCGGCGCGGAAGCGGGCGCCCGCGGAAGAAGATTCGCTCATGCGGCCTCCGGCAAAGCCGCCATTTTAGCCCATCCGCGCAGTCCGGGCCCGCGCCGTGCGGCGCGGCGATGCATCAACTGCCCGGCGGCTTCGACCACGACTCGTGGCCATACACGATCCGCCAGCCCTGCGGCAGTTTCCGCCACACGTAGCTGACGACGAAGGTGTAATCGGCGACCTTGCCGTCGGGCAACGTGCGGTGGGCGGCGAGCGGCCATGTCACGACCTCGACGTCCGGGCACAGCGCCATGAATTCGGGCGACCCGTCCTGCGTGTAGCGCGCGTCGCTCTTGCCGTTGTGCCACCACTTCAGTTGCTGCGCGTGCAGCGCGTCCCAGCCGTGGATCACTTCGGCGTTCATCGTGAACACCAGGCTCGAATCACGCACCATCGGCGCCATGAACGCGTCGGTGTCGTGTGCGTTGGCCGCTTCGAACATCTTCGCCATCAGCGGGCGGATCGCCTGTTCCGGCGACGACGCGGCGGATTTCGCGCAGGCGCCTCCGGCAAACAGGCCAACGCCAATCAGCGCTGCAACCGCAACCAACTTGCTCATGGGGCTTCTCCTCGATTCCGGGTCTCAGGGTTTGCGTGACGCAGCATAGGCCGCGACGTCGATCATGTCGCCCACGCTCAATTGCGACGCCTCCAGCTTCATCGGCACGGCTTCGGCATTGTTGCGCTGGCCGGTGCTGAACAGGATCAGTTGGCGCACGATGTACGTCGGCGAGCGGCCCGCGAGCGGCGGGTACATGCCGGCACCCTGAAGGTTCGCGCCGTGGCAGGATTCGCACGCCTGCGCCGCGCCGTTGCCCTTGCTTGCGATCCCGGCGCCGCGCGCGATGCTGCCGGGCGGCACATACGCGACGAAACCGAAGCGGGTGTCGCGCAGCTCGGTGCGCGCGATGTCGGTGGAGGTCTCGATGATGCGCTCGCCGATCGGTTCGCGCGCGCCATCCGCATCCGGCACCAGCATCCAGTGCGCGACGTGCGTCTTCGGCACCGTGGCGGTTTCGATCACGCGCGTCCAGGGCTTGAACGTCAACTTCGAGAAGTAGTCGGCGGCCAGTTTCAGGTCGGCATCCGTCACGTTGCGCGCTTCCGCCGGCATCCACTTCGCCGTCTCCGGGCGCCCCGTCACGCGCTCGCCGCTGCGGAATGCGCGCACCTGCTCGATGATGTACGCGGCCGGCAGTCCGGCCAGCGGCGCGTTCTCGGGTCGTCCCTGCCCGGTCGGCAGATGGCAGTACGCGCATGCCCACGCCGGCTTGCGCCCGCGCGCGACGATGCGCGGCATCGCTGGATGATCCTGCGGAAACCAGTCCGGCGCGTTGAACATGCCGTCGTAGTCGGCGAGCGTGTAGGTTCGCGCGCTGCCCGGCACGTGCAGCGGCTTGTGCATGTCCGGCTTCGGCACGTGCGGATCCGGCGGCGGATTCAACGGGAACGCCCAGGCCATCGCCGCGCGGATTTCCGCGTCTGGCGCCAGCGGCGCTGTCTGCGCGAGCGCGGCTGCGTAACAGGCCGCTGTCGCCAGCAGCACCGCCGCGCGCAGCACGTTGCGGCGCTTCAGTTCGGCGAAGAAGGACGGCTTGCCGCTCACGGCGCAGGCCCCGTCGTCGCGGAGGCAGCGGACGTCGCCGCTTCGGGCCGGTACGGCAAGCCCAGTTTCGCCAGGGCCGCCTTGAAGCGCGGATCGCCGCGGATCGGATCGAACGTGGGCAGGCGCAACCAGCGCACGCCATTGAAGCGCTGGCCGATGGGCGCGTTCGCGACCCAGCGTTGCAGGCTGGCGAGCGCCTGCTCGTGCGCGCCCAGTTGGCTGTACCAGAACGCCTTGGCCAGGTCGTCCAGCTTGGCGATTTCGATGCGGTCGATATCGGCGACACGCTGCAGTGCCGCGGGCCGCAGCGCCGGATCGGCGCAGGCGTGCAGCAGCGCCTCGATCGTGGCCGGATCCAGCCCGGCCTGCAGCGCCGCGGTGCGGGCGATCTTCTCGGCCTCCTCGTAGTGGCCTTCGTACAGATGGGTCAGGGCGAGGTGGAAGCGGGCGTAGCCATAGTCCGGCGTGTGCTGCAGCACCTTCTCGAACTCGGCCGTGGCTTCCGGATAGCGGTGCTGGATGACCAGCTCGAAACCCAGCATGTAGCGTGGATTCGGCGCCAGCGGATCCAGCGAGATCGCGATGTGCTCCTGTTGCAGCATCGCGTCGGAAGCGCCGACGGCATTCAGCAGTTGCGCGTACTGGTTGCGGATTTCCGACGAGCCGGGGCTCAGCGCCAGCGCCTTGCGGTATTCGTGGTCGGCACCCGCGTAGTCCAGCCGGTCGCGCAGCACGTTGGCGAGCGCGGCGTGCGCTTCGCCCGACTGCGGATCGAGTTCGAGCGCGCGCCTGGCCGACCGCTCCGCCGCAGCCAGCGAGTCTGTCCAGTCCGCCAACTGGTACCACGGCAGCAACTCCTGCGCCTGGGACAGCCCGGCCCAGGCATCGGCGTAGCCGGGATCGCGTGCGGTCGCCTGTTGCAGCAACGCCGCGGCATCCCTGAGTGCGGCGCCGCGTTTGGCGATTGCGGCGATGCCCTGCAGGTACAACGCGTGCGCCTGCGGGTCCACGCTGGCGCTGCGGATCAGCGGCTGTCCGCCGCCGCCGACCAGTTGCACGCGCAACTTGTCCGCAATGGCCTTCGAGATTTCATCCTCGACCGCGAAGATGCTGGTCAACTGGCGGTCGTATTTCTCCGACCACAATTGATAGCCGCTGCGGGTATCGATCAACTGCGCGGTGATGCGCACCTCGTCGCCGGCCCGCTGCACGCTGCCTTCCAGCACCGTCGCCACTCCGAGCGCACTGCCGACCTTGCGCAGGTCTTCTTCTTTGCCCTTGAACGCGAACGCCGAAGTGCGCGCGGCGACTTTCAGGTTCGGCACCTGCGCCAGCGCGTTGAGGATTTCCTCGGTGATACCGTCGCTGAAATACTCCTCCTTCGGATCGCCGCTCATGTTCACGAACGGCAGCACCGCGACGGACTTGGCGGGAATCCCCGCGAGCGTACTGCTGTCCCGCAGCTGCAATCCGGCGCCCTTGCGCCCGATGAACATATTCGCCAGCAGCAGCACCACCGCAATCGCCAGCACCGCGATGATCCATTTGTCCAGCTTGCGGCCGGTCGAATGCGCGATGGAATCGTCCGGCGCGATTTCGCTTTCGCGCTTCAAGCCCGTCGGCGTGAATTCGTAGAACCACGCGAACGCGACCCAGAACGGAAAACCGATCGCCGCCGCGATCAGGAACCAGCGCGCGATCCATTCCGGCGCGTGGAACACCGGGCCGAGCTGCGTGATCACCTGCGCCAGCAGCCACACCGCGCCGGCATACAGCACCGCCGCGCGCAGCACGTTGCGGCGCTTGAGTTCGGCGAACAGGTTCACGGCCGCTCCTGCGCGAGACGGCGCAGCGGCTCACGGACATCGTGCGGCCCGATTGTCGTCGAACCGGCCAGGATCACCAGCACCACCGCCTGCTCGATCCAGTCCGGCAGATGGAATACGGGGAAGACTTGCGTCGCGACCTGGATCAGCAGCCAGCCGACGGCCGCGTAGGCCGCGGCGACGCGGTACACGTGACGGCGCTTCAGTTCCTGCCAGAAACTGCGGCTCATGGTCGGCCCCGTTGCGGAACGCCCGTCCCCGGCGCATCCAGACGCCATTCTGGCACGCGGCGCGCCGGGTTTCAGGCCGATCGACTGCCGGCCTGTGGTCTCCGGTACGCGTGTTGCAAACGTGGCTACCTCCCATCGGGCAGGAGCGAACACGAAAGGCCCAGGCGACCACGCCAGCAGTAAACTGGCTGCGCGCGGGAAACGGGGGTGGACCGTGGGCACAACGTCTGCAGAAGTCACCAGACTCTTGAAGGCCTGGAATGAAGGCGACGAGGCGGCGCTGGCGCAGCTGACGGAGCAGGTATATGCCGAACTGCACCGCATCGCGCACCGCTACATGCGCAATGAACGCAAGGCGGACACCTTGCAGACGACGGCGCTGGTCAACGAGGCCTACCTGCGCCTCACCGACGCGACGACGGTCGAATGGCGCGATCGCGCACAGTTCTTTGCCCTTGCCGCGCAGATGATGCGGCGCATCCTGGTCGATGCCGCGCGGGCGCGTGGCGCCGGCAAGCGTGGCGGCGGCGCGCTGCACGTGGAACTGGACGAAACGGCGCTGGTGTCGGACCAGCCGGACCAGGACCTGCTCGCGTTGGACGACGCACTGACCGCGTTTTCGCAAGTTGCGCCGCGGCAGGCAAGAGTGGTCGAGCTACGTCATTTCGGCGGACTGACCGAGGACGAGATCGCGGCGACGCTGGACGTCTCCGCGCGCACCGTCAGGCGCGACTGGGATATCGCGAAGGCGTGGCTGTTGCGGGAGCTGAGCCACTGACACGGATTTCCCAGCGCATGTTCCCCGAACGTTTCCAGCAGATTGCCGAGCTGTACCACACGGCCCGCGAAAGCACCGCCGAGGATCGCGCCGCGCTGCTGGATCGCGCCGATCCCGAGTTGCGCCGCGAAGTGGAATCGCTGCTCGCGCAGGACACCGAAGGCGGATTCCTGGAACGGCCGCTCGCGGAGGACGCGATCTCGTTGCTGGGGGATGGCGCAAATCCGGCACTGATTGAAGGTACGCAGCTCGGGCCCTACCGCATCGAGTGCAAGCTGGGTGAAGGCGGCATGGGCGAGGTGTATCGGGCGATCGATACGCGGCTGGGCCGCGCGGTCGCGATCAAGCTCGTGCGCAAGCGGTTCAACGCGGCCTTCCGGCGCGAGGCGCGCGCGATTGCTGCGCTCAATCACCCCAACATCTGCGCGCTCCACGACATCGGCCCGGATTACATGGTGATGGAGTTGGTAGAGGGCGAAACGCTCGCGGCACGGCTCAAGCGTGGCGCGCTGCCGATCGGGACGGCGCTCGCATACGCCTCGCAGATCCTGGCCGCACTCGCGGAAGCGCACGCCAAGGGCATCGTCCACCGGGATCTCAAGCCCGGCAACATCATGCTCGCGAAATCCGGAATCAAGGTCCTGGATTTCGGGCTGGCGAAATTCGTCGCGGACGAAACCGTCACCGCAACCGGCAACGCCATGGGGACGCCTGCGTACGTGTCTCCGGAACAACGGCAAGGCCGGCCCGCCGATCCCCGCTCGGACATCTGGTCGTTCGGCTGCGTGCTGTACGAAATGCTGACCGGAGCGCGCGTGGGTGCGCGGCGCCAGCGCATCATGCCGCGCAAGCTTGAAGACATCGTCGATCGCTGCCTGGAGGACGATCCTTCAGTCCGCTGGCAGACCGTCACCGAATTGCAGCAGGCGCTGGCGACGGTGACGACCGGCCACGGATGGCGAAGTGCCATGGACGCCGCGATTCCGCCCGTCTTGAAAACCCGTCGAGCGCAGGTGATCGCCGCGATATTTGTCCTCGCCGCCATCGGCGCGGCCGGATGGTTCCGGTTCGCGCATCCGGCACACCCGCTGACCGACAAGGACACCATCGTGCTGGCGGATTTCGCCAACCACACCGGCGATCCGGTGTTCGACGGCACGCTGCGGCAGGGACTTTCGGTGCAGCTCGAACAGTCGCCGTTCCTCAGCATTGTTCCGGAAGGGCTGGTGCACCAGACCTTGGCGTTGATGGACCGGAAAGCCGACGCCGCGCTCACCCCGGAGGTCGCGCTGGACCTCTGCCAGCGGGTCGGCAGTGCCGCGGTGATCGAAGGCTCCATCGCGCAAGTAGGGGCGCCGTATCAACTCACGCTTCGCGCGCTGGACTGCGCGAACGGCAAGACACTTGCAAGCACGGAAGCCGAGGCTGCGGACAAGAGTCACGTGCTGGAGGCTCTTGGAAAAAGTTCGTCATCCCTTCGCGCAAAGTTGGGCGAGTCGCTGCGTACGATCAGGAAATTCGACACGCCGTTGGAGCAGGCGACCACCTCGTCATTGGAAGCGCTGAAGGCCTACAGCGAGGGGATGCGGATATTGGACAGTGGCAGCGAGATTCCCGCGGCGATCCTGCACTTCAAACACGCCACCGAGCTCGATCCGCAATTCGCGCTGGCTTACGGCGCGCTCACGATCGCGTACACCACCGTCGACGAGTCGCGTCTCGCTGCCGACGCTGCCAGGCAAGCCTACGCATTGCGGGACAAGGTCAGCGAACCGGAGAAATACTTCCTCATTGCGCGTTACGGCAGATCGGCCACCGGCAACATCGACATGGCCGTCCAGGCCACCCTCGCGTGGATTCAGGCGTACCCGCGCTCGCCGCTGCCGCGCACGATGCTGGCAGGGTCGATCTATCCGGTGATCGGCGAGTTCGAAAAATCCGCGGCGCAGGCCATCGAATCGATCCGCCTGATGCCCACGATGCCCGTCACGTACGCGTTCCTGATGGATGACTACATCGCGCTGGACCGTTTGGGCGAGGCGAAGGCTGCGTACGAACAAGCCCGCAAGCTGAAGCTGCATTCGGGCCTCTTTGCCCTCGATCTTTACCAGCTCGCATTCCTGCAGCACGATCCGGCGGAGATGGCGCGGCAGGCCGCGGCGTCCAGAGGGCAGCCCGGCCTCGAAGACCAGATGCTCGCCTGCGAAGCCGAAACTGCTGCGTACTACGGGCATCTGGAAAAAGCCCGGGACATCACGGATCGGGCCATGGGTTCGGCGCAACGCGCGGGGAGAAAGGAACCCACGGCGAATTATCTCGCGATGTCCGCGCTGCGTGAGGCGCTGTTCGGCAATGCCGATGAAGCGGAGCAACGCGCCGCTGCGGCGGTGCATCGCTCACCCAGCCGGGACGTGCGGTTCGGCGCCGCGCTGGCTTTCGCGTTCGCGGGCAATGTCGCGCAGGCCGAAGCGCTCGCGGACAACCTGGCGGGCGAATTTCCGGAAGATACGCTTGCGCAGTTCAATTACCTGCCGGCGCTGCGCGCGAAGCTCGCGATCGCGAAAGGACACCCCGCCGAAGCCCTGGCGATGCTGAAAACCGCCACGCCTTACGAATTCGGCATGACGCGATCCAGCACCCCCGGCTGGACTTCGATGTACCCCATCTACGTGCGCGGCGAAGCGTATCTCGCGCTGCACGAGAACCCCGAGGCCGCGGCCGAATTCCGGAAGATACTGGATCATCCGGGCATCGCACTGAACTATCCGATCGGACCGATGGCGCGGCTGCAACTGGCCAGGGCATTGTCCGGCGCCGGCGCCCGCGCCGAGTCGCTCGCGGCCTACCGGGAATTGCTCGACGTCTGGAAGGATGCCGACACGGGCCTGCCCGTGCTGAAGCAAGCCAAGGCTGAATCCTCCCGCTTGAACTGATCACCCACCCGCGGCCATCCGTGTTCGCGCTCGCGGCAGCACGGCGCATGCTCTGTCGACCGTCCCCTTGTTTCAGTTCCATGGCGATAGATAACGAACAGCTCGTCGTCTCCGCCAAGGCGGGGACCCAGCGACTTTCAGCGGGACACGGCAAAGGCACTGGATTCCCGCCTACGCGGGAATGACGACATTTGAAGCGACGTCGCTACGCATGGCCGGATTCAGCAGGTTTTTGCGCCTTCATCGGGGGCGGCGAATCGCCGTCCTTACCCATCCCAACTTGAAGGTGCCCCATGAAACTGCAAAGAAACCTGTTCGTGATCATCGCGGCTGTGCTGGCCAGTGCCTGCGCCGGTTCCGTCGGCACCGCCTTGGCCGCCCCTGTCGGCAAGGCCCCATCGCCGGCGTCCGCCGCAGCCGGCAAGGTCAGCTACGTCATCACCGACCTCGGCGCCCTGCCCGGCGGTTCCTTCAGCACGGGCGCGGCCATCGGCATGACGGGATGGGTGGTCGGAGGCTCCGATGCCGCCGATGGCCTGGAGCACGCCGTCGTCTGGTCGCGCGGCCGCGCCACCAACATCGGAGCGGACGGCGTCAACAGCGACGCCTATGGCGTCAACGTTTTCGGCCAGGTCTCGGGATTGACCGAGATCGGAGCCAAGGATCCTTTCAACGAGAACTTTTGCGCCTACGGCACGGACCGGCAATGCCGCCCGTTCGTGTGGCAGGCCGGCCGGATGAAGCTGCTGCCGCTGCTGGGCGGAAACAACGCCACGGTCGGCGACAACGTGAACCTGTTCGGGCAGATTCCCGGCGCGGCGGAAACCGGTCAGGCCGATCCCACCTGTCCCAAGGTGCCGGCTCCCAATGGCACCGGCCCACAGGTGCTCAGCTACAAGCCCGTGCTCTGGAATGCCAATACCGGCAGCGTGCGCGAGCTGCGCCTGCCCGCCGGCGACACGGTCGGCCTGGCGCACTGGGTCAACGATCTCGGCCAGGCGGTGGGCGCCTCGGGCACCTGCGCCAACTTCATCCCGCCTCCGTTCGTCGCCGCGCCGCACGCCGTGCTGTGGGAACGCGACGGCACGCCGGTGGTCATCGGCAACCTCGGCGGCGCCGGCGACTTCGCGACCGGCGCCGGCACCCACGCCACTTCGATCAACAACCGCGGACAGGTGGTCGGCGTCTCGGTGCTCAAGGACAACACGACGAGCCGCGCCTTCATCTGGACGCGCGCCGGAAAGATGCGCGAGCTCGCACCCGTCGCGGGCCACCCGCACAGCGCGGCGCTCGCGATCAACGATTGGGGCGACGTGGTGGGCGCGTCCGGCACGCTGCCGTTCGAGGATGCGCACGCGGCGATCTGGCGGGGCGGCGGAACTGCGCAAGACCTCAACGAGCTGGTCGCGGGATCAACGTCGCTGTACCTGCTGACCGCCATGAACATCGACGATGCCGGCGAGATCGTGGGCTTCGGCGTCGATACCGGGACGGGCACAGTGCACGCGTTCCGGGCCACGCCGGTGCGTGGACACTGATCGGCGGCTTGCGACGCCGCGCGAACAACGATGCGTTCGAACGACAACGGGCGGCCCATGGCCGCCCGTTGTCGTGCTGCACGATGGCGCCCGCAGGGCCTGCGTGTCCGGATTCGCGGGACTTTTGCGCCTCTATCAGCAAGGCCGGAGCAATCCGGCCGGAAAGCCCGGCGATGCGGGCGACGCCTCCTGGCGACGCTGCCGTCACCGCCGACATGCCCATGCAGCTTCGGTGAACGATCACTCGAACCATGAGCGGCAAGTCTCCCAACCCGGAGGTGTCCCATGCTGAAGTACCGGAAATTGTTCGCGACCACGGTGGCAGTGCTGGCCGGCGCATGTGCCGGAGTCGCCGGTCCGTCATTCGCTGCGTCGAATCCATCGCCAGCGCAGATGTCCGCGCAGGCTGCACCCGCCAGTGCGGTTCGCTACACCATCACCGACTTGGGCACGCTCCCCGGCGGTTCCTTCAGCCAGGCCGCCGCAACCGCCTTGCCCGGCGTGGTCGTTGGCGGCTCCAACGGCGCGGACGGCCTGGAGCACGCGGTCCTCTGGTTGCGCGGCCGTCCTGTCGATATCGGGCCGCAAGGTTTCAACAGCGATGCCTTCGGCGTGAACCTGTTCGGCCAGGTCTCCGGCCAAACCGAGATCGCGGCCGAAGACCCCTTGGCCGAGAACTTCTGCGGTTACTTCACCGGCCTGCAATGCCGGCCGTTCGTCTGGCAGGGCGGACAGCGCAAGCTGCTGCCCGTGCTGGGCGGCAACAACGGCACGGTCGGCGACAACGTGAACCTGTTCGGGCAGATTCCCGGCATGGCGGAAACCAGCCAGGCCGATCCGAACTGCCCTGACGCCGTATCGGCCATGGGCACCGGACCACAGCGCCTTTCCTTCAAGCCGGTGATCTGGAGCGCGCTGTCGGGCAACGTGCGTGAATTGCGCACGCTGCCCGGCGACGACGTCGGCATGGCGTTCTGGGTCAACGACCTCGGCCAGGCGGTGGGCGTCACGGGCACCTGCGCCAACACCACGCTGCCGCCCCTCTCCGTCGGCCGTCACGCCGTGCTGTGGGAACGCGACGGCACGCCGGTGGACCTCGGCAACCTCGGCGGCATCGGCGATCCCGCGCAGCCGGGCGTCGGCAACGTCGCGCACGCGATCAACGACTGGGGCCAGGTCGTCGGCGTGTCCGCACTCGCGGGCAACACGGCCACCCACGGTTTCCTGTGGACCCGCGCCGGCAAGATGAAATCGCTGGACCCGCTCCCCGGGCAGCCCCAAAGCGGCGCGGTGGGCATCAACAACCTGGGCGACGTGGTGGGCGTGTCCTTCGATGGCATGCTGTGGGATGCGGTGATGGCAGGGAACGCCGCCGCGGTGATCTGGCGCAACGGTGGCGCGCCCGCCGACCTGAACCAGCTCGTCGCCAACCCCACCCCGCTGTACATGCTGTTCGCCTTCAGCATCAACGACGCCGGCGAAATCGTGGGGCTCGCCTTCGACACGCAGTCCGGACAGGTGCACGGGTTCCGCGCGACGCCGGTACGCGGGCGCTGATGGATCGGATCGCTGAATCCTGCTCGATGGTGCAGTTGGGCCGATGCCTTGGCGACAAGGCATCGGCCCGGCCGTTCCGGAGCGGACTCACGGCTGTTTGACGCCGACCCCTTCCTCGACCGTGACCCACTTGGCGCCATCGTGCGAGGTTTCTATTTTCACGCTGACGTGCCTGGGCGAGTCGAACACGTAGATGACCCGTGTTCTGTTCTTCCTGCCGTGATCCACGCTCTCGGCATATTCGATGCGCGTGTTGCCGTCGATCGTCATTCTCGAAATGAACGGTCGCGCACCCGAATCGCCACCATCGAAGATTTCGTAGTGCCAATAGCTCTTGTCCTTGCGGTTGTAGGTATCCACCACGACCGAGTTGACGATCGTGCCTGCCCAGTCGTTGTTGAAGCTGCAGAGCATGAAGGTCCGGTTCGCCGACCAGCGGCAATCCTCGTTCCATGTCCAGTGGCCATTCTTGCCGGACGGCGGATTCACGGTTTGGCCATGGAATTGCCAGCGGCCGACCGAAACATCCAGCTTCTGCAATTCCGGGGACAGCGCCTGGCTGCCAGCCATGGCCGGACCACTCGCCATCAAGGCGATCGCCATCGCCCCAAGCAGGTTCCGCGTCATGTTGCCTCCCGTCGTGCCGTTCAGGGTTTGCGCGACGCAGCATAGGCCGCGACGTCGATCATGTCGCCCACGCTCAACTGCGACACCTCCAGCTTCATCGGCACCGCTTCGGCATTGTTGCGCTGACCGGTGCTGAACAGGATCAGTTGGCGCACGATGTAAGTCGGCGAGCGGCCCGCGAGCGGCGGGTACATGCCGGCACCCTGAAGGTCCGCGCCGTGGCAGGATTCGCACGCCTGCGCCGCGCCGTTGCCCTTGCTTGCGATCCCGGCGCCGCGCGCGATGCTGCCGGGCGGCACGTACGCGATGAAACCGTCGCGGTGATCACGGTTCATGTAATCCCGCACGTTCACCGGCACCTCGATGATCCGCTCGCCGAGTGGTTCGCGTGCGGTGTGTTTGTCCGGCATGAGTACATAGTCCTGCCAGTGCGTACGCGGCACGGTTTCGGTTTCGACCACGCGGGTCCTGGGTACAAACCGGAGCTTCGAGAAATACGCCGCAGCCTGCTGCAGATCGGCATCGGTGACCCAATGCGCCTCCGCGGCCATCGCGCGTATGCTCGGCAGTTGGCTCGTGCCGCGTTCGCCGCTGCGAAACGCCGCAACCTGTTCGAGGATGTAGGCTTCGGGCAATCCGGCAATGGCCGCGCCTGCGGGCTCGGGCTCACCGTCCGGCATGTGGCAATAGGCGCACGCGAAGGCCGGCTTGCGGCCATGCCCGACCACCTGCGGCATGGGCGGGTGATCCTGCGGAAACCAGTCCGGTGGATTGAACACGTCGATCTGCGCGCGCGTGTAGGTGCGCTGGCTGCCCGCCACGTGCAAGGCCTCGTGCGCATCCGGTTTGGGCGCGTGCGCAAGCTCCGGCGCGCTCGGGTCCGGTGTGTTGGGCACCGGAAACGCCCACGCTTCCGCCGCGCGGATCTCGGGATCATCGGTGGCCGCGGCGGCGATCGCCGCCGCAACCCACGCGAAGACGCACGCTGCCGCACAGGCCGCCGCCATGACTTTCAAGGAGCCACACATGACACACCCCACCGCGGAAAAGGAATGTCCCTGCCCGATCGAACGCGCGCGTCGTGCGCCATCGTGATGCCGTGCAGCAGCCAGCCGGCTGCTCTCCCCGAAGCCCGGACAACCTACCCGTCCGCAGCATGCCGTACAAGTGCAGGCTGGCGCAGGTCAACCCGCGCGTCCCTCTACGATGACGCCGGCGGCTCGGGCACGTACGGCAGCCCCATCTTCTTCAACACCGCCTTGAAGCGCGGGTCATTGCGCACGGGGTCGAAATCCGGGTGCCACAGCAATTGCGGAATGGTGCTGGTGCCCTGGGTCGCACCCGCTTCGAGCACCGCCAAGGCGCGATCGGGCGCGTTCAAGTGCATCAGGAACAGCGCGCACACGATGGGCTCGCGCCGCAGATCGCTGTGGGCCGGGGAAGTCTCCAGCGCCTGCACCGCGCGCTCCCGCAGTGACGGATCGGCCATCCCCCGTATCAGCAGCGCCTTGGACTCGGGATCCGTGCCGGTGAGCGTGGCCGCCGCGCGCGCCTGCATTTCCGCTTCCGGGTAGCGATGCAGGTTCAGATAGATCAACGTGGCGGTGCGACGCACGAACACGCTCTCGGGATGCGCAGCCACGATATCCCCGATCTGCGCGGCAGCCGTGGCGGGGTCGTCCAGGTGCAGGATCATCCGCAACTGCACACGGATCACGGCGCTTGTTCCGGACAGCGGATCGCGCTGCAACGCGCGGTCAAGCACGTTCAATGCGGGCTGGAGTTGTCCGACGGCATCCAGGAACTGGGCGTACTGGTTCAACGCTTCCGCGTCCCCGGGCGCCAACACCAGCGCGTGCCGCAATGCGCGATCCGCATCAGCCCAGCGCATCTGGCTGCTGTAAACCATGCCCTGCGCGACGTAGGCAAGCGAGGTATCCGGCTGCAGTATCAGCGCACGCTGCGACGATTTAAGCGAATCGGCGTAGGCGATGAGCGGCGCGGTGGAGGTGTAGTCCGGAAGCAGTGCCTGCGCCTCGGCCAGCGTGGCCCACGCTTGCGCATAACCCGGATCGATCGCCACGGCCTGCCGGAGCGCGCCTACCGCTTCGCCCACCGAACGCGCTGCCAACAGGGTCAAGCCGCGCAAGTAGAAATCGTGCGCGCGCGGATCGATCGTCTTTTGCGCCACCAGCGTCGATGCGCTTCCGCCCGCCAACTGCACTTGCAGCTTGTCCGCGATCGCCTTCGAGATTTCATCCTCGACCGCGAAGACACTGGTGAGCTTGCGATCGTACTTCTCCGACCACAGGTGATAACCACTGCGGGTGTCGATCAACTGCGCGGTGATGCGCACCTCGTCACCGGCCTTCTGCACACTGCCTTCCAGCACCGTCGCGACATCCAGCGCCTCGCCGACCTTGCGCAAATCCTCGGCCTTGCCCTTGAACGCGAATGCCGACGTGCGCGCGGCCACTTTCAGGTTCGTAATCTGGGCGAGCGCATCCAGAATTTCCTCGGTGATGCCGTCGCTGAAGTAATCGTTCTTCGGATCGCCGCTCATGTTGACGAACGGCAGCACCGCGACGGATTTGGTGGGGATGGGAATGGCTGCTCCCGCCTGAGGAGCCGCCGCGTTGGCAGTGGGCCTGGCGGGGTTACGCCGCGCCGCATCCACGTTGGTCGCAGGCAGCGACGCATGTTCGTATCGCCACAACAGCCCGCCGCCAATCGCCAGCACCAGCGCGATCAGCAGCAGTTCCGCACCCGATACCCGCTGCTTTCCCTGCTCGCCGTGATACCAGGCCAATACCAGAGCGATCACGAAGCCCAGCGCGATGGCCGCGAACGCAACCTGCATCACCCGGTGCGGCCAGTCGTAGCTGTCCGCCGCAAGACCGAGCGCCTGCAGCGCCGCCCAACCCGCCGCGAGGTAGGCCAGCGCCCATTGCACCAGCTTGCGTTGTTTCATGCGGGCGATGAGTTCATTCATGGTTGGAGATGCTAGCTGGTGTGTACGGCAAACCCATTTTCTTCAGCACCGCCTTGAAGCGCGGATCGTCGCGCAGCGGATCGAACACGGGAAACCACAGGTCTTCCACGCTGGTTTCCCCGCCGCCCTGGTCGGCAATGCGGTCGAGCATGGCCAGGCTGCGATCGCGATCGCCGAGCAGCATCAGCCACGCTGCATAGACCATCGGATTGTCGTCGCGGACTCGAACCCAGACTGGCGCGGTGTCCAGGGTCCGAAGCGCACGGGCACGCAATGCTGGATCGGCGACCGCCTGGACCACGCCGGCCAGTTGCGTGGCCGCATCCGGATCGGGGCCGAACAACGGGGCGAGCAGGCGCGCCTGGTTCTCCGCTTCGGAATAGCGATGCAGCGTGAGCGTGATGAAAATCGCGTCTTCACGGGCAACCGGCAATTCCGGAAGCGCCGCCACGGTGCGCTGGATCTGCTCCCAGGCCGCTTCATGGCGATGCAATACGTACAGCGTCGAAGCGCGGGTGAACCCGTTGGCGACTTCCAACGGATCGAGCCGTTGGACCCGCCCGGTTTCCGCAAGGGCCCGCTCGGCCTGGCCGACGACGAGCAGGAACTCGGCGTATTGGTAGATCGTTTCCACATCGCCGGGCGCCAGTGCCAGCGCACGGCGGAACGCCGCGTCGGCATCCGGCCACTTCGACTGGCGCTTGTAGATCATGCCCTGCGCGACATAAGCCGAGGCGGTATCCGGATCGAGCGCGAGGGCCCGTTGCGCGGCCGCAAGCGCGCGCGGGTACGCCTGCTGCGGCGCGTCCAGCCGGTAATCCGGATACAAGGCCTCGGCTTCCGCCATGGCGCCCCAGGCTTCGGCGTAATCCGGCGCGATCCCGACCGCGTTCCGGAATTCGGACACCGCGTCCCGCAGCCCGGGCCCGCGCGCGGCCAGCAGGCCCAAGCCGCGCAGATAGAAGTCGTGCGCACGGGGATCGATCGCCTTCTGCGCCACCAGCGGCTGCGCGCTGTTCCATTGCACGCGCAGCTTGCCGGCAATGGCGTTCGAGATGTCGTCCTCGACCGCGAAGATGCTGGTCAGCTTGCGGTCGTACTGTTCCGACCACAGTTGATAGCCGCTGCGCGCGTCGATCAACTGCGCGGTGATGCGCACCTCGTCGCCGGCCTTCTGCACGCTGCCTTCCAGTACGGTCGCAACGCCGAGGATCGCACCGACCTTGCGCACATCCTCGTCCTTGCCGGCGAACTGGAATGCCGAGGTGCGTCCCGCCACTTTCAGGTCCGGAATCTGCGCCAGCGCATTCAGGATTTCCTCGGTGACGCCTTCGCTGAAGTACGTTTCCTTCTCATCGCCGCTCAGGTTCTGGAACGGCAGCACGGCGACGGATTGGGCGGGAATGGCTTGCGCCGGCACCGGCAACCCTGCCGGCATATTCGCGATGGATGCGATGCCCGATGCGCCCGGCGCTGTTGCGGCGCCAGCCGCCGGCGCCTGTCCGGCCACCGGCCGCCCGGCGCTGCGACCGAAATACCACACCACCCCGCCGCCGATCGCCAGTACCAGCGCGAGCAGCAGCAATTCCGCGCCGCTAACCCGCTGCCTGCCCTTCTCGCCGTGATACCAGGCGATCACCAACACGATAACGAAGCCGACTGCCAGCGCAAGGATGATCGAACGTTCAAGTTGCGTCGGCCAATCGAACTTCGATGCAACAACATCGAGCACCTGGATCAGCGCGAACGCCGCGGCGATGTAGGCCAGCGCCCACTGCACCAGCTTGCGCTGCTTCAGGCGGGCGAGGAATTCAGCCATGATGACATATGCCCATATTCATGATATGGTTTTCCATATGAAGACAACCCTGAACATCGACGACAGCGTGATGGCCAAACTGCGCCGCGAGGCAACCCGCAGCGGACGCACCATGTCCGAACTGGTGGAGGCGGGCTTGCGGCTGGTGCTGCAAAGCTCCTCCATCAAACAACCGGCAAAACTGCCTCCGCTGCCGAAGTTCAATCTCGGCCCTGCCAAGGTCGATGTGGCCGATCGCGACGCACTCTACCGGGTGATGGAAGAACGTTGAGTGTTCGTGGTCGACACCAATGTGCTGATCTACGCCGCCGACAGGCGCAGCGAGCATCACGCCGCGTGCGCAATGCTGTTGGAAAAATTGCGGACTCAGGCGTTGCCCTGGTATCTGACGTGGGGGATCGTTTATGAATTCCTGCGCGTCGTCACCCATCCCAGGGTCTTTCCGCATCCATTGACGGCAACCCAGGGCATGGATTTCGTGAACGCCCTCATCGACAGTCCGGCGGCGTCGATGCTGCTGCCGACCGAGCGCCACGCCAGCGTATTGCGGGAAACCTTGCGCGAGCTGCCGCACCTGCGCGGCAACATCATTCACGACGCCCACACCGCGGTATTGATGCGTGAGCACGGCATCAGCCGCATCTGGACACGGGACGCCGATTTTCATCGCTTTCCCCTCCTGACGGTGCTCGATCCGCTTGCCGCGTGACGGGATGCGAATGCGCACACGGTTTCCGCCCCACTCCGGCGTTGTGGTGCAAAGCTTCGCCAGTTTCTGGAACCGCACCAGTTTGCGCTGCTTCAGGCGGGCGAAGAACTCATCCATGCGCGCCTGCCTTGCCCGTGCCGGGCGCGGGGGATGGGATCACAGGAGGCTCGTATTTCGCGTACTGCCTGAGCAGCGCCTGAAAGCCCGCGTCACCGCGGATCTGGTCCCACGCCGGATCCAGCCACAGCAACACGGGCGAGTAAGTGAAACCGATGCCGGGCGTGGCAAGCGCCTCGGCCAGCCGCGGCACCGCAAGGTCGGGACGACCGGTTTGCGCATACAGCCATGCGCTGAATTCCACGAAGGCTGCGCCGATGATGTGGTCGTGATGGCGGGCGATGATGGCCTGCGCCTCGGCGGCCGCGGCCTGCGCCTGCGCGACATGTCCGAGACCTGCTTCGGCGGTCGCGAGGTTGACCCACTCCGCCCCCTGGTTGATGCCTTGCTGCCGCGCAATGCGCTCGTGGATTTTCGGCAACGCCTGCGCGTACAGCGGCCGCGCGCGGTCCATGTCGCCCATCAGCCGGTACAGTTCGGCTTGCTGCAGCGTCTTGGGGATCACGTTGATGTTGAAGTTGTCGGGCGTGTCGGGCACCGTGTCCAGCAGCGCGAGCGCCTCCCGATACTTGCGCTGGTACACCAGCAGCGTCACGCGCTGGAGTTTCAGGGCAGCGTCGTCGCCAGCATCCACGGCCAGCGCGCGCGAAACGTCGCCGCTGTCGAGCACGATGGTTCGGGCAAGGAAGGTCCTCGCGTTGAGATTGTGCGGGTCCAGCGCCAGCGCACGGCGCAGCCAGCGCTCGGCGTCGGGGTAGCGGCTGGCGACCATGTAGGTGTCGCCCAGATCGAAGGCCAGCGAGGAATTGCGCGGGTCGAGCACGATGGCCTGTTGCAGGGAAGCGATCGCCGCGTCGAAACGGCCCTGCCGCCGAAGTACGTAGCCCCGCCCCGTCAGCGCCCCGGCATCGTTGGGGCGCAGCGCCAGCGCCGCCGCGAAGGCGTCCAGCGCGGTGGCGTAATCGCCGCTCCAGTAGGCACTGAAGCCCTGCGCCAGGTGCGCGGCGGGCAGCCCGGGCGCAAGTTTCACGGCCCGTTCGGCGTCGCTGCGCGCGTCGTCGACCAGTTGCCGGACGTCCATGCCGCCGCCGCCGAACCAGGCCAGTCCGCTTTCCGCGTAGGACAGCCGCGCATACGCCAGCGCGAACCCGGGATCCCGCGCGATGGCCTGCCGGTACAGCGGGATCGCGGTCTTCCAGCTGGCGGTGTCGTAATTGACGAGGCCCTGGTTGGTCTGGAATTCCGCCTGCAGGAACAGGTCGTTGGCGGTGTTGTCCTGGCTCAGGCTGGTGGCCAGGCGCGCGGTCTCGGCGGGCGACAGCCGGGTTTTCAATGCCCCGGCGATCTTTTCCGCCACGTCGCCCTCGACACCGAACACGTTGTCCAGCGTGCGCTGGTAGCTCTGCGCCCAGATGTGGCTGTCGGTGCGGGTGTCGATCAACTGCACGTTGATCAGCACCTGATTGCCCTGCTTCTGCACGCTGCCTTCGAGGATCGTCGCCACGCCGAGTTGCTGGCCGATCGTTTTCAGATCATCGGGGTGGCTGGCGTATTTCGCGGTCGAAGTGCGCGCGACGACCTTGAGACCGCCTACATCCGCCAGCTTCGTCAGGATCAGATCCTGCATCCCGGCCACGAAGTATTCATTGTTCCTGTCGGCGGAAAGATTCTCGAACGGCAGCACCGCGATGGATTTGGCGGGGACCGCCGGCACCGTGGCGGGTGCGTTGCGCCGGATGAAATAACCTGAGCCCAGCAACGCCACCGCGACGATCAGCACGCCGATGATCGCGAAATCCAGCTTGCGCGCATTGGAATGGCGGACGGGAGCGTCCGCCGCCACGCCGGTGTCGTGCTTGAATCCTTCGGGCGTGAATTCGTAGAACCACGCGAACGCGATCCAGAACGGAAAGCCGATGATCGCCCCGATCAGGAACCAGCGCGTCGCGACATCCGGCAATCCGATCGCCGGTGTCAGTTGCGAGATGCCCTGCGCCAGCGCCCACACCGCACCGACGTACAGCACGCCCGCACGGAGCACGTTGCGCCGTTTCAACTCACGCCAGAGTCCCCATTGGGCCATGCTCGTGCACCCGGAAGCGGAAGCGCGTCGTTCCTGCCCGTTCCGCGGCGGCATTCTGGCACGGACCGGAACGCAACGGCCGGTGATGCAGGCGCTTGAACGCGAAGGGCGGCCATGGGCCGCCCTTCGCCGCAACGCATTGGCGCCAGGCTCAGCCGAGCAGCTGCTGCACGCTGTCGCGCTCCTCGTGCAATTCCTTCGCGGTGGCGTCCATGCGCGCGCGCGAGAAGGCGTTGATCTCGAGGCCCTGCACGATTGCGTACTTGCCGTCCTTGCAGGTGACGGGATAACCGTAGATCACGCCCGGCTTGATGCCGTAGGAACCGTCGGACGGAATGCCCATCGACACCCAGTCGCCCTCGGCGGTGCCGAGCGCCCACGAACGCATGTGGTCGATCGCGGCATTCGCGGCCGAGGCCGCCGACGACGAACCGCGCGCCTTGATGACCGCGGCGCCGCGCTGCTGCACGGTCGGGATGAATTCCTTCTCGTACCACGCCTGATCGACCAGCGACAGCGCGGGCTTGCCCTTGATCGTCGCGTGATGGATGTCGGGATACTGCGTCGAGGAATGGTTGCCCCAGATGATGACCTTCCTGACGTCGCTGTTGTGCGCGCCGACCTTGGCCGCGAGTTGTGCCTTTGAACGGTTGTGGTCGAGCCGCACCATCGCGGTGAAGCACTTCGGGTCGAGGTCGGGCGCGTTGGCCTGCGCGATCAGCGCGTTGGTGTTGGCCGGATTGCCGACGACGAGAACCTTGACGTCGCGCTTGGCGTGCGCGTTCAGCGCCTTGCCCTGCGGGCCGAAGATCGCGCCGTTCGCGGACAGCAGATCCTTGCGCTCCATGCCGGGGCCGCGCGGACGCGCGCCGACCAGCAGCGCGTAATCGACGTCCTTGAACGCGACGTTGGCGTCGTCGGTCGCGACCACGCCGGCCAACAGCGGGAACGCGCAGTCATCGAGTTCCATCACCACGCCATGCAGCGCCGGCAGCGCGGGCGTGATTTCCAGCAGGTGCAGGATCACCGGCTGATCGGGGCCCAGCATGTCGCCGGCGGCGATGCGGAACAACAGTGCGTAGCCGATCTGGCCGGCGGCGCCGGTGACTGCAACGCGAACGGGTGCTTTCATGAATACGACTCCATCAACAAGAAAGGATCACGTGACCAAGGAAAAACTGACCAATCCACGCTTTCGTCATTCCCGCGAAAGCAGGACTGCAAAGGCAGGATGCCGAAACGAACAACGGCAAAGCCGTTGGCCTGAAAGGCGCGCGGCAGGAGCCGCGCGTAATCCAGTGTCTTTGTTGTAACGCAAAGATGCTGGATCCCGGATATCGCTGCGCGATTCCGGGATGACGAGCAATACCAGCGCTCCGCTAAGCTCCAACCGCGCGGGCGCGCTCCGCGCGTGCATCGCCCAACTCGGCGAAGAACGACTGGATGCGCGCGAGGCCCTTCTGCAGTTGCTCCGGCGCGCAGGTATAGGAAATGCGCAAGCTGCGTGGCTCGCCGAATGCCGAGCCCGGCACCGTCGCGACGAATTTTTCTTCCAGCAGCGCCTTGCAGAAATCGATGTCGTTGTCGATCGGCTTGCCGTTGTGCGACTTGCCGAACGCGACCGAAATGTCGGGGAACGCATAGAACGCGCCTTGCGGACGCGGACACTTCACGCCGGGGATTGATTCAAGCGCGCGCACGACTTCGTCGCGGCGCCTGGAAAAATCTTCGCGCTTGGCGGTCGGTACATCCTGCGGGCCGTTCAACGCCGCGATCGCTGCGGCGGTCACGATTTCCGGCAGGCAAGTGATGTGGTTGGAGTTCAGCGTCACCAGCGCCTTCACGGCGGCCTCGGGGCCGGCCACGAACCCGACGCGCCAGCCCGGCATGCCGTAGGTCTTCGAGAGCGAATCCATGATGAAGGTGCGCTCGCGCAATCCCGGCTTGAACTGCACGAAGTTGTGGTAGCCGATGCCATCGAACACCAGGCGGTTGTAGATGTCGTCGGCGATGATCCAGGTGTTGGGGTGCTTCACCAGCACCTCGGCCAGCGCGGCGATCTCGTCCTTCGTGTAAACCATCCCCGTCGGATTGGACGGATTGTTGAACAGGAACACCTTGGGGTTCGAGGCCAGCGCCTTGTCGAGCTGCGCCGGCGTCAGCTTGTAGTGCTGTTCCGGCGGACACGCGAGGATCGTCGCCTTCGCGCCGAGGATTTCGGCGATATCGACGTAACTGGTCCAGTACGGCGCCGCAAACACGATCTCGTCGCCTTCGTCGAGCAGCGCCTCGCACAGGTTGTACAGCACCTGCTTGGCGCCGATCCCGACGGTGATGTTGTTGCGCGTGTAGCCGTCCAGCCCGCTCTGCTTGTAATGCGCCACGATGGCGTCGAGCAGCTCGGGTGCGCCGCGGTTGCTGCCGTAGCCGCCGCTGTCGTGCGACATCCAGTCGCGTACCGCCTGATACACGTGGGCGCCCGGCAGGAAGTTCGGCACACCGATCGAGAAATTGACGACGTCCTTGCCTTCAGCCTTGAGTTGCTTCGCCTTGTCGGCGATGACCATGATCGCGCTGGGCTTGGCGCGGCCGGTGCGGGCGGCGAGCTTGGGCATGGGGGAATCCTCGACGGTCTCTGCAAATGCAGCCTGCAATTCTAACACGCCGCAGTATCCGCCTCCGGCGGCATATCCACCGCTTGCGCCACTCCGCGCTGGCGCTGCTAGGCTTGCCGGCGGCCTGCCAGACGGCAAGCCGCGCAATCAGTCCGACGTATCCCATTCAAACGGAGGTGTGGCATGCACTGGCTTTGGATGATCATCATCGGCTTCATCATCGGCGTCATCGCGAAGTTCTTCGACCGCGATCACGCCCCGGCAGGCTGGATCCTCACCATCATCATCGGCATCGTGGGTTCGGTCATCGCTACCTGGGTGGGCGAGCAACTCGGCTGGTGGGGTGCGACCGGCGTCGTGCATTTCATCGCATCGGTGGTCGGCGCGATCATCCTGCTGGCGATCTACACCGCCGTGAAACGCAAGGGTGGAGGCGGCGCAGCGGCTGCCTGATCAAAGCGCGTTTCGAAACGAAAACGGGCGGCCTCAAGCCGCCCGTTTTTTGGAACATGTGGTTCAGCGCGCGTCGAGTGCTGCATTCCATTGCTTGACACGATCGGCCTGTGCGGCCAGCAACGGCGCGGCATCACCTTCGATCGTGATTTTCTCGATCGTGTCGCCCTGTTTGATCGCGTTCACGACCTTCTGGTCATCCGCAGCGACGACTTCACCGAACACCGTGTGCTTGCCGTCCAGCCACGGCGTCGGCACGTGGGTGATGAAGAACTGGCTGCCGTTGGTGCCGGGGCCGGCGTTGGCCATCGACAGCTTGCCGGGCGCGTCGTGCTTCACGTCGGCGCGGCACTCGTCCTCGAACTTGTAACCCGGACCGCCGGTGCCGGTGCCGTGCGGGCAGCCGCCCTGGATCATGAAATCCGCGATCACGCGGTGGAAGTTCAGGCCGTCGTAATAGCCGCGCTGCGCGAGGTTCACGAAGTTGGCGACGGTCACCGGCGCCTTGTCGTCGAACAGGCGCACGCGGATCCGGCCCTTGGAAGTCTGGAAGGTTGCGGTGAGGCTCATGTGGTCTCCGGATGCACGCGCATCGATGGCAAACGCCAAGCATAGCGTGTCCGGCCAGCGCGGCCGTTGGGAAGACTCTGGCCAATGGATGTCCTCGTCATTCCGGGGCCGCCGCAGCCTGTTGCGGCGGAACCCGGAATCGGTGTCACTACGCGCGTCAACCTTCCAAACCGATTGACTCGCGCCATCCATGGCGCTCGCCCTCCGGGCCGCCTGCGGTGTTCGCGTTGGCAATCCCCCCAACGCAGTCGGATTCGGGCCTGCGGCCCGCTCCGGAATGACGAGCTAAACCAGAGGCACCCCAACGGCTACTGCGCAGTCCATCCGCCGTCGATCGGAATCGCGGCGCCGGTGACGTTGTGGGCCAGGGGGCTGCACAGCCACAGCGCGAGGTTGCCGATCTCGCCGGGATCCGACAAGCGTTGGCTGGGTTGCTTTTCCGAAAGCAGGCTGGCGATGGCGGCATCGCGATCGACGCCCAGCGCCGTGGCACGTTCGGCAATCTGCGGGAGGATCAGTTCGGTTTCGGTCCAGCCGGGGCAGATGCAGTTGACCGTGACGCCGCCGCTCGCCCGGTTGCCCGCCTTCGCATATTCGAGCGCGGCAACCTTCGACAGCCCGACCAGTCCGTGCTTGGCGGCGCAGTACGGCGCCTTGCGTACCGAGGAGACGAGCCCGTGCACCGAGGCAGTGTTGATCACGCGGCCATAGCCGCGCTCGGCCATTCCGGGCAGGGCGAGGCGCATGGTATGGAAGGCGGCGCTGAGATTGACGCCGATGATCCTGTCCCAGGTCGTGCGATCGAGTTCGCTCAGCGACGCCGTCTTCTGGATGCCCGCATTGTTCACAAGCACGTCGAGCGGCCCCCATGCATCGACCGCGCGCATCATCGCGGCGATCTGGTCCGGGTCGAGCAGATCGGCCTCGAAGAAACGCGCATCTGCGGCGCCGTCGCGCTTCAGGCCTGCGGCGACGGCGTCGCCGGCTTCGCGGGTTGCCAGGCCATGCACCGCGATGCGCATGTTCGCACTCGCGAGGCTGCGGGCGATGGCAAGGCCAATGCCCTGCGTCGAGCCGGTGACCAGGGCGGTCTTGCCGGCGAGCTTGTTGGTGGCATCAGTGGTGGCGTTCATGTCTTGTCCTCCTCGTCAATCTGCGTGAGCATTTCGCGCAGCGCGGTCTTGAGCACCTTGCCGTAGGCGTTCTTCCGCAGCTCGGGCACGAAACGGTAAAGCTTGGGCCGCTTGAAACGGGCGATGCGCTCGCAACAGTGCGCGTCAAGCGCCTCGATCGTCACGACGCTTCCGGGCCGCAGCACGGCGAAGGCCACGACCTTCTCGCCCCATTCGGCATCGGGCGTGCCGACCACCGCGACTTCGGCCAGCGCCGGATGCGTCAGCAGCGCTTCTTCCACCTCGCGCGGGTAGATGTTGGTGCCGCCCGAAATGATCACGTCCTTCGAGCGGTCCTTGAGTGTGAGGAAACCGTCGGCATCGAACGCACCCATGTCGCCGGTCCACAGCCAGCCATCGCGAATCGCCGCCGCGGTGGCCGCATCGTTGCGCCAATAGCCCTGCATCACGGGCGCTCCGCGCACCACGATTTCACCCGTGGTCCCGGCCGGCAACGCATGGCCGTCGGAATCGACCACCGCGACCTCGACGCACGATTGCGCCACGCCCACCGATGCGGCGCGCGCGGCCCAGCGCGGATGCGCGCGCTCGGCGAGCCGTTCGCGCGACAACGCGGTGATCGCCATCGGGCATTCGCCCTGGCCGTAGATCTGCACGAAGCGATTGCCGAACCAGTCGAGCGCGGCCTCGATGTCGGCGAGGTACATCGGTCCGCCGCCATAGACCACGGTGCGCAAGCCGTCGCCGTGCCATCCGCAAGCCTTCGCCGCGGCCAGCAGCCGCACCACCATGGTCGGGGCCGCCCACAGATGCACCGAGCCGAGTATGGGCGCGAGACCGATGATTTCGGCGGCGTCGAATCCATGCGATTTCGGGATGACGTGACGCGCGCCGCGCAGCACGTGCATGAAGTTGTACATCCCGGCGCCGTGCGACAGCGGCGCGGCGTAGAGCGCCGCATCGGCGGATTGCACCGCATCGACATCGGCGAAGTACGCCAGCGCCATCGCCTGCAGATTGGCGTGGCTCAACATCACGCCCTTGGGCCGGCCGGTGGTGCCCGAGGTGTAGAACAGCCACGCGAGGTCGTTGTCGGTGCGCTCGACCGGCACGGGCAGCGGTGCACAGTCACCGGGTTCGGGACCGATCTGCGCGGGGACACGGCCCTCGTCGCGGCAGTAGCCCGCCAATTCGTCCGCAGCATCGGGTTCGGCGAACAGCAGCTTCGCTTCCGCGTTCGCCACGATCCACGCCGCCTCGCGGCCATGGAGCTTGGCATTGATCGGGACGACCACGCCGCCGGCGTACCAGACCGCGTAGAGGATCGTGAGGTAATCGGGACTGTTCTTGAGGAACAACGCCGCGCGATCGCCCGGCGCAAAACCGTGTTCGGACTGCAGCCGCTGCGCCAGCCGCGCCACGCGGTCGGCGAAGCCGGCGTAGTCGGCGACGACTTCTTCGCCCAGCAGCAGGGCCGGCCGCTCGGGCCACAGCCGCGCCGCACGATCGAGCCAGAGCGCGATGTTCACGATCAGGCCCCGCCGCAGACCTCGCCGACGAAGCGCTCGATCGCCTCGACGGCTTCCGGCTCATCGAGCATGGGTGCGTGGCCCACGCCGGCGACGACGGCAGTTTTCATCCCCGGATGGCGCTTGCCCATTTCTGCCAGCGTTGCAGCGTTGAGGATGTCGGAACACTCGCCGCGGATGGCCAGGATCGGCACCGTCGCCAGTGCGCCCCACATCGGCCAGAGGTCAGGCGGCACCGCGCTGGGATCTGCCCCCGCAAGCCCCGCCGCGATGGCGGGATCGTAGGCAAGGCGCGGCACGCCGTTCGCATCTTCGCGAAACAGCCGGTGCGCGAATTTGTCCCAGTCCGCGTCGCTGTAATGCGGAAATGCCGACCCGTTGGTCGCCTTGGAATACGCCGCCGCACCCGCCCAATCCGTGACCTCGGCCGTGTTGCCGACGTAACCCGAAATGCGCGCGATGCCGGCGGCATCGACCACCGGCCCGACATCGTTGAGCACGATGCCGCGATACGCCGCCGGCGCCATCGCGCCCATGATCATCGCCATCAGGCCGCCCATCGAGGTGCCGAGCAGCACCGGCCGCTCCAATTTCAGGCGAGCGATCAGTCCCAGCATGTCGCCGCAATAAGTGGCAGGCGTGTACTTGGCCGGATCGGGGTCGTATTGCGAACGGCCACGTCCGCGTTGGTCGGGAACGACCACGCGATAGCGGCCGGCGAAATGTTCCGCGAGTTCCGCGAAATCGGCGCTGTTGCGGGTGAGGCCGTGCAGCATCAACAGACACGGCCCGGCGCCGGCGTAATCGCGGGCGTAAAGCTGCAGGCGTCCGTCCGCGCTGGGGAAAAAGACATCCGCATACGTATTGGTCATGCCACCCTCCGCGTCCTTGGTACGCAATGTTGGCCACGCTCCGCCGACGCCGTCATGACTTCCGCTCTTCCGCCGCCAGCAAGCGCAGCGCGAACTCGGCGTAACCGTCGGCCACCTCCCTGGCGCTGAGGTTGTATTCCGGCGAAAACCAGTAGGCGACGCGCATGCCCATGCCGCCGATCGCGGCGATCGCCAACCACAGGGATGACACATGGAAGATGCCGCTGTCGATCCCGCGTTTGGCGATGTCCTCCAGCAGTTCCACCGATTGACGACGCAAGGTGAAGGTCACCGCGCCGAGTTCCTCGCCCAGCACATGCAGTTCGGAATTGGCGACCACGGCCAGCATCGGATAGCTGGTGTGGAACCCCACGTGCGCGCGCACGTAGGCGACGATCTGGTCGCGCGGATCGCCGCCGCTCGCAAGCACCGCCGTGCGCACCGCGCGGTATTGCTCCTCGTGTCCGACCCGGCACAACTCGGCCAGGATGTGTTCCTTGGACGGGTAATGCGCGTAGATCGTGGCGGCCTTGACGCCCGCCGCGGCGGCCACGTCGCGCACCGACGTCCCCGCATAGCCGCGCTCGGCAAACAGCTTCAACGCCGCTTCCAGCACCCGCCCGGACGCTTCCGACTGCTTCAGCCCCGGCAACAGGTGGGCGGTGGTGGCGGCAAGTCGGCGGTTGGGGCTCATGAACGAACGGCCGGTTGGGCGAGGTCATTGACAGTCTATCCGAGAGGCGCTACAAAGCTAACCTAACGAACGTTAGTTAGGCAAGTCTTTTCAGCAATGCGGTTCCGGAGACCAGCCTCCAACTGGTCGCACGGCCGCAGGGCGACCACCACGACCGCTGCATCCAGAGGGGAATTCCATGCGCCACCAGCACACTTCCTTCGCGCTCGGCCTGCTGTCGGCAGCCATCGCACTCGGCCTCGCGGGCAACGTCCAGGCAGCACCGCAGGAAAACGGCAACCCGCAATCGGGCCAGGCCAGCCAGACGACGCGGCAGAAGCCAGCCGAAAAAACCAAGGAACTCGAAACGATCGTCGTCACCGCCCGCCGCCGCAGCGAGAACCTGGAAAAGGTGCCGATCGCGATCAGCGCTTTCAGCTCCGAAGACTTGAAGGACATGCAGGCCGTGGACATCACGGGCCTGCAGGGTTCGGTGCCCAACATGAACATCGTCCAGGGCCGCGGGCAGTCCAACACCGTCAACATCTTCATCCGCGGCATCGGCCAGCCCGACGCCTTGCAGACCTTCGATCCCGGCGTCGGCTTCTACGTGGATGACGTGTACTACTCGCGCATCAACGGTGCGCTGATGGATCTGTTCGACATCGACCACGTCGAGGTGTTGCGCGGGCCGCAGGGCACGCTGTACGGCATGAACTCCACCGGCGGCGCAGTCAAGGTCGTCACCAAGAACCCGACCGATACGCCGGAAGGTTCGGTGGCCGTGACCGTGGGCGACTACGGGCGCGTCGACACCCAGGCGTATTTGAGCGGGCCGTTGAACAAGGTGCTGTCCGGATCGATCGCCGTCGGCACTTTCAAGAACGACGGCTATGTCACCGACCCGGTGACCGGGCGCCACTTCAACAACGACGACACTAGGCGCTCCGCGGCAAGCTGGACTTCCATCCGTCCGACAACTTCCACGGCATCCTGGAAGTGGATTACAGCCACCAGAACACCGACCTCACGATGGGCCAGGCCACCGCGCCGCTGGTGAGCGTGGACCTCGCCACGGGCAAGCCCAAGGTGCTGTATATGCCCACCCCGTGGGATTTCCACGCGCAGACCGGGCTCGGGCCCGACAAAGGCCAGAAGCTGATCCAGAAGGGCGTCGCGTGGAACATGGACTGGCGCCTCAACGACAACTGGGATTTCAAGAGCATCACCGCGTACCGCAAGCTCGCTCCCTCCACCTACATCGACATCGATGCCACGCCGTTGCAACTCGGCGACGTGTTCGTGGCCGTCCGGCAACACCAGTTCAGCCAGGAGTTCCAGCTTCAGTACAGCAACCACGACAACCTGCACGCGGTGTTCGGCCTGTACTACCTCGATGAACACCTGCCCTCGCACCAGGAAGCCTACGCCAACGACTTCCTGACCTTCCTCGGCTTTCCCGTCAACTTCCTGCGCACCGTCGACGACAACCTCGCCAACAAGAGCTACGCCGGCTTCGGCAACGCCACCTGGAGCTTCGGCGACGGCTGGAGCCTCTCAGCCGGCGTGCGCTACACCGACGAGAAGAAGGATTACTTCCGCACCACCACCGCCTTCTTCGGGCCGCCGCTCACGGCGTTCGACAGCACCTTTGCCTTCACCGATTCGAAGTCGTGGTCGGCGGTCACGCCGTCGCTCTCGCTGCAGAAACAGATCAATCCGCAACTGATGTGGTACGCATCCGCCAACCGCGGCTTCAAGTCCGGCGGCTTCAACGGCCGCGCCAACGCTCCGTCCGACGTCAGCACCTTCAATCCGGAATTCGTGTGGACGTACGAGTCGGGCCTGAAATTCCGCAGCGCCGACGGGCGCGTGCAAGCCAACGGCGACGTGTTCTACAGCGACTACAAGGATTTCCAGGCACGCGTGTCGGACATCACCAACCCCGGCAGTCCGATCCCCAACTTCGGCTTCCCGGTGCTCAATGCGGCCAAGCTGACGATGTACGGCGCCGAGTTCTCCGGCTCGATGCTGGTCGGTGCGAGCAGCGCGCTGCAGGCCCAGATCGGCTATCTCAACGCCACGTACGACAAGTTCATCGATCCGCGCGTCGAGCTCGATCCGTCGCTGGCGGGCCTGCACGCGCACGTCGCGTTCTCGCCCAAGTGGACCGCGCGCGTGGCGGCCACCCACACCTTCTACCTGCACGATGGCGCGGCCATCACCGTGGGCGGCGATCTCTCGTATCGCAGCACGATGTGGCTGAGCGTGGACAACCGCCCCGGCCTGATGCAACCAAGCTACACGCTGGCGGGATTGTTCGGCGTGTTCGATTCGGCCGATGGCCACTGGCAGGTCCGCGCGGGCGTGCGCAACCTCACCGACAAGACCTACAAGACCGACGCGCAGGAGTTCTCCAGCGTCGCCAACATCCAGACCGCGTATTTCGGCTGGCCGCGGAACTACTACGTGACCGCGCGCTACAACTTCTTCTAGCTGACCGGACGGAGCCGCGCCACCATCCGGCACGGCTCCGGTTCAGTTTTTCGGGAAGGGTTCGGCTACAATAGGCGTTTCCTTCGATGACCCTGCCGTCATGGTCGCCCGACCGTGGCGGTTATCGTGTGCCCCATGTCCGTCCAGAACCTCCGCAACATCGCGATCGTCGCCCATGTCGATCACGGCAAGACCACGCTCGTCGATCAGCTGCTGAAGCAATCCGGCACCCTGTCGGAGCGCGCGGCGGTGCCCGACCGCGTGATGGACAGCAACGACCTGGAACGCGAGCGCGGCATAACGATCCTGTCCAAGAACACCGCGATCCGCTGGACCGATCCGCGCGGCGAACAATGGCGCATCAACATCGTGGACACGCCCGGACACGCTGACTTCGGCGGCGAAGTCGAGCGCGTGCTGTCGATGGTCGATTCGGTGCTGATCCTGGTCGATGCGATGGACGGCCCGATGCCGCAGACGCGCTTCGTGACCCAGAAAGCCTTCCAGATGGGCTTCAAGCCGATCGTGGTGGTCAACAAGGTCGATCGCCCCGGCGCGCGGCCGGACTGGGTGGTCAACCAGACCTTCGACCTGTTCGACCGCCTCGGCGCCAGCGAGGAACAGCTCGATTTCCCGATCGTGTATGCCTCGGCGCTGCACGGTTACGCGGGGCTGGAACCCGACGTGCGTTCAGGCGACATGACGCCGCTGTTCGAGGCGATCACCAGGCACGTACAACCGCCGCAGGTCGATCTCGACGGCCCGTTCCAGATGCGCGTCTCGTCGCTCGATTACTCCAGCTACGTCGGCGTGATCGGCGTCGGCCGCATCCAGCGCGGCAGCGTGCGCAGCAACATGCCGGTCGCGATCATCGACCGCGACGGCAAGCGCCGCAACGGCAAGGTCTTGCAGGTGCTGGGCTTCATGGGCCTGGAACGCCGCGAAGTTGCCGAAGCGCAGGCCGGCGACATCATCGCGCTGTCCGGCATCGAAGACTTGAGCATCTCCGACACCATCTGCGATCCGTCGGCCGTGGAAGCGCTGCCCGCGCTGACCGTGGACGAGCCGACCATCAGCATGACCTTCCAGGTCAACAACTCGCCGTTCGCCGGCAACAAGGATCTGTCGGGCGGCAAGTTCCTCACTTCGCGCCAGATCCGCGAACGCCTGACGCGCGAGACGCTGCACAACGTCGCGCTCAAGGTAGAGGACACGGCCGATCCCGACAAGTTCAAGGTATCGGGACGCGGCGAACTGCATCTTTCGATCCTGATCGAAACCATGCGCCGCGAAGGCTACGAACTCGCGGTGTCGCGCCCGGAAGTGATCGTGCGCGAAATCGACGGCGTGCTGCAGGAACCGTACGAACAACTGGTCGTCGACCTGGAAGAGCCCTACCAGGGCGGCGTGATGGAAAAGCTCGGCACGCGCCGCGCGCAGCTCAAGAACATGGAGCCCGATGGCAAGGGCCGCGTGCGCCTCGAATACATGATTCCGGCGCGCGGGCTGATCGGTTTCCAGACCGAGTTCCGCACCCTCACCGCCGGCACTGGCCTGATGTTCCATGTGTTCGACCACTACGGCCCGAAGTCCGAAGGCATCATCGGCAAGCGCGCCAACGGCGTGATGATTTCCAACGGCACCGGCCCCGCGCCGGCCTACGCGTTGTACGGCTTGCAGGACCGCGGCCGCATGCTGATCGACGCCGGCGTGCAGATTTACGAGGGACAACTCGTCGGCATCCACGCCAAGGACAACGACCTCACGGTCAACGCATTGCGCGCGAAGCAGCTCACCAACATCCGCGCCGCGGGCAAGGACGACGCGCTGACCCTGACCCCGCCGGTGAAGCTGTCGCTGGAACAGGCGCTGGAGTTCATCGACGACGACGAACTGGTCGAAGTGACGCCCAGGCAAATCCGCCTGCGCAAGAAACACCTCACCGAGAACGACCGCAAGCGCGCGTCGCGGCAGGCGGCGTAAAGCGCTGTTGGGCGGGCGGGCGCAGCCGACCTGCTCGCCTTCGCCTGTGGGACCGGAGATGAGCAATGCGTTTTCTCTGGCTGATCATCGCGACAACCTGCACCGCCTTCGTGTCGGGCGCCGTTCGCGCCGACGACGCCGCGCCGCGTCCGTTCGTGCCGCAACTGCTGTCTGCGCAATACACCTTCATTGACCAGCACCAGGACGCGCTGCGCTCGCCCTATTCCGGCCCGCTCAGCCTGAAATCCGACGGCGACACCGAGCAGTCGCACACCTTCGGCGCGTATTTCGGCGTGCCGTTGCCCGCACATTTGCAATTCTATTTCGACATCGAAATGTTCAAGGGCGAAGGGGTCAGCGGCGCCACCGGCGTCGGCGCAATCGTCAACGGCGACGTGGTGCATTCCGGCAACGCGGGACTCGGCAAGCGCGCCTACGTCGCGCGGCGTTACCTGCGCTGGACCTTGCCGCTGGGCAGCGCGACACATGCCGTTGAGCGCGGCCAGGACCAGTTGCCCGGCAGCGAGGCCGATCGCCACATTGAAGCCAAGCTCGGCCGCATGACGCCCGCCGACGACTTCGACAGGAATCGTTACGCCAACGGCGCGCGCACGCAATTCATGGACGGCGCCTTCTTCAACACGCTGGCTTGGGACTACGCCGCTGACACGCGCGGCTACACCAACGGCCTGATGCTGGCGTACGTGTCGCCGCACTGGACCTTGCGCTACGGCGCGTACCAGATGCCCACGCACGCGAACGGCCAGACCCTGGAATGGCCGCTGCAGCGCGCGCGCGGCGAACAATTGCAGCTCAGCTTGCGCGAGTCGCCGGACAGCGGGGTGCTGCGGCTGCTGGTCTATCGCAACATCGCGCGGATGGGCGTGTATCGCGACGCGCTGGCCATCGCCGCAGCGACCGGCAGCAAGCCCGACATTGTCACCGACGACCGCGACGGCCGGCACAAATACGGTTACGCGCTCAACGCCGAACTGCCGCTGGCCGACGGCGGCGACACCGGACTGTTCGCGCGTTACGGCTGGAACGACGGCCACACCGAATCGTTCGTGTTCACCGAGGTGGATCGCGACGCCAGCGTCGGCGCGCAGGTTTCGGGCGTGCACTGGCATCGCGCGCAGGATCGGCTGGGCATCGCCGTCGCGATGGACGCGTTGTCACGCGACCATCGCGACTATCTTGCCGCAGGCGGCTGCGGATTCCTGCTGTGCGACGGACGGTTGAACTACGGGCACGAAGAAATCGCCGAAGCCTATTACGCGTTCCAGCCGTTCCCGCACTTCACGCTGAGCCCGGATTTCCAGTTCATCCGCGACCCCGGCTACAACCGCGACCGCGGACCGGCGCGCTTCATCGGCATCCGCGCGCACGTCGAATACTGAAGTCAGTTGCGGCAACTCTCCGGCAAGTACCCGTCGCGGATGTCCGGACTGCTGCACAGCCAACGCAACATCGCGGTGTTGCCCACGGGCGAAATCACGACGTGGCCGCCGCGGATCACCGGGGCGGCCTCGTTGCCGTAGGTCACCACCACCTTGCCTTCGACGACACGCACGCTGGTGACGTAGCGGGCCTGGATGGCGTCCGGCCGCGGCAACCCGAGGTCGGCGTTGCTGCCGGGCAGGACGCCGCGTTCACCGATGTATTCGGCGATCAACGCACGCGGGCGTTCGGTCAGCACCACGCCCTGCGCGATTTCCTCGCGCACCGCATGGCCCTGATAGACCGGCACCACGACCACGGCGAGGATCGCCAGCACAGGAACCACCACGAAGCAGCCGGCGATCACGACCAGCGCGACCGCCCAGCCCGGCATCCCGACACGCGCGGGCGCGGGCGCTTGCGCAAGGGCCACTTCAGCGTGCGCAGCATGTTCGCTTTGCCACGCCATCAATCCTTTTTTGCGGACCACGCAGCAACCCGCCACCAGATCGTGCAGCGCCTGCTTGCGCACGGTCCAGCCGGCCAGCAGGAAACCGACGCCAAGCAGCAGCATGGACAGAACCTTCCCGAAGCAACGGCCACTGGCGCGGGCGAAGTCGATGCGCCGTCCGCGTTCGTCGACGACCCGCAGACCCAGCGCGAGCTTTCCGGGGGTCGCCTGCCAGCGCGAGGTTTCGCAGACCGCGAAGTAAAGCCACGCCAGCACGATGGCGGATGGCTGCAGACCAATGTCGACCAGCCGCGTCAGCACGGGATCGTGGGCGCCGCCCAGCATGGCCCACGGCACCAGCAGCCAGAGCGCGAAGGTCAGGGTGAAAACGACATCGAGCGCGGCGACGATCAGCGCATCGATCAGCCACGCGGCGGCGCGCCGCCAGAATCCGGCGTACAGACCCGGCGCGACTCGGCGGGCCGGCAACGCTTGCGGATTTTCGGCGCCCGTGGATTCCATGCACACCTGCCTCGCAAAACCAAACCGCGATGGTGGCACGGCCATCGCCCGGCGTCATCTGCCGCGCGTCACGGTAGATCGGAACCGCCGCCCGCCGACGCCGGCATCGCCAGTTCACCCGGGGCCGGCACCACGACCGCCGGCAAGCCGGCCGTTTTCAGTCCGGCATCGAGCCTGGCCAGTTCGTTTTTCTGCAACGATTCCCACTCGGCCTGCGCGCGCCGCAATCGCTCGTCGGCGTTGGCGAGCACCTCGCGCTGGCCCTGGTTGGGCGCGACATCGGCCGATTCCATGTCCGACTCGACGCCGGCCAGGATGCCACCGATCGCGTTGAAATCGGCAACCTCATCGAGCTTGGCATCCTCCGGCAAACGCAGCTTCGCCTGCACCGCGCGCACGTCGGCGAGCAGCGCGGCATGCGCGGAATCCTTCGCGAGCTTCGCTTCGAGCTTGCCGAGTTGCTCCGCAACGGCCTGCTGCTGCGCGGCGCCGACCGCGGCTTCACCCAGCGACGCATCGACTTGCCGTGAAAACGCCCATGCCGCTTGCAGATCGGCCATGCTGGTGTGCACGCGCGGATCCATCGTCACGATGAGCGGTTGGCGCAAGGTCTTCCCGCCGGCCTTCAGCACCACGGTGTAGGTGCCCGGCAACACGAACGGGCCTTCCGGCAAGATCGGCGTGTCCTTGCCGAACACCGCCGCGATCGAATAGCTGTAGCTGGGCGAATGGGGCCGCGTATCATGCAGATCCCACACGAAACGGTGCAGCCCCGGCGTGGCCGGCGGGTTCACCGGCGGGGCGATCCACCATTCCTGGGTGAAATAGCGATCCGCGTGCAGCGATGGATGCTGCTGGTCACTGGAGTAGTGCCGGATCCGTTTGCCGTCCGCATCGAGGATGTCGATGCTCACCGGCCCTTGCGTATCCGGTCCCAGCGCGTAATCGATGATCGCCCCCGCAGGCGGATTTTCACCCTCGGGCGTGCCGGGCGGCAAGGGCGTGTCCTTGTTGTTGTCGGGATGCACGCGCACCGCGTCCGCCGGTTTGAACAGGTACACCGCGGCCTGGGTCACCGCTGGACTCCACTGCCGCAGCGGCGAAAGATCGTCCAGCACCCAGATCGCGCGGCCCTGGGTCGCGGCGATCAGGTCGTTGCCGTGCACCAGGAGATCGCGCACCCATGCGGTCGGCAGGTTCAACTGCAGCGGCTGCCAGCGATCGCCGTCGTCGAACGACACGTACACGCCTGCATCGGTGCCGGCATACAACAAACCCTTGCGCACCGGATCGGCGCGCACCACGCTGACGTAGTGATCGTGCGGCAGGCCGTTGTCGATTTCCGTCCACGTCTTGCCGCAATCGCGGGTGCGCCACGCGTGCGGTGCGAAGTCGTCCCGGCGATGATTGTCGGCAGCGGCGTACACCGAGCACGGATCGAGCGCCGACACGTCCAGCGACGAGATCTTGGTCATGGTCGGGATGCCGCGCGGCGTCACATCGTTCCAGTGCGCGCCGCCGTCGCGGGTGTAATGGATCATCCCCGAATCGCTGCCGGTCCAGATTTCGTCGGGATGGCCCGGTGCGACCGCGATCGAATAGATCACGCCGTAGCCGCAGGCGCGGGCATCGGCGACCGCGACGTTCTTCGTGCAGCCCTTGGCGCCCGCCTGCTGGCCGGTGAGGTCGGGGCTGATGACAGTCCAGTGTTCGCCGCGATCGAGCGAGCGGAACAGCACCTGCGCGCCGAACAGCAACTCGGTGCCGCCGCTCTTGTCCTTCACGGCCACGAGCGGCGTGATCCAAGTGTAACGGTATTTCGCGGTGTCGGGGCGCGCGCCATAGGACATGATCGGCCACGGCGACACGTTGGCGACCTGGCCGGTGCGCGTGTCGAAGCGGCTGATGCGTCCACCGAGGCCCGTGCCGTACACGATCATCGGATCGTTGGGATCGGGCACGTCGTAATCGCGTTCGTCGCCGCCCACGGGATGCCAGTCGCGATACGTGATGGCGCCGTAGTCGCTGCGGCTGGCGATGCCGATCGTGCCCGAATCCTGCTGGCCCGAATACACCCAGTACGGGAACTGGTCGTCGGCCGCGAGGTGATACACCTGCGCGGTCGGCTGGTTGTACCAGCTCGACCACGTCCTGCCGCCATCCACCGTCACCGTGGTGCCCTGGTCGACCGCCGCGATCATGTGATCGGGATGCAGCGGATTGATCCAGACGAAGTGGTAGTCGTCGCCGCCCGGCGCACCCTTGAAGATGTGCCAGGTCTTGCCGCCGTCCGTGGATTTGCGGATCGATTGCCCCGACGCATAGACGATATCGGGATTGCGCGGATCGACGGTGATGCGGCCGAAGTAATCGTTTTCCAGCCAGCTCTCGCCGCTCGCGCGCGTCCAGGTCGCGCCGCCATCGTCGGAAACGTACAGGCCACCCTCGTCCTTCGACGCGGCGTGCGCGATGTTGCCGCTGGCCGCGGATGCATCGACCACCGCGTACACGCGGCCGTTGCCCGCGACCGCGAGTCCGATCCGGCTGAGGTCGCCTTGCGGCCAGCCCTTGCCCCCGAGGCGTTTCCAGGTCTTGCCGTCGTCGACGGACTTGTAGATCCCGCTGCCGGGACCGTTGTTGGGTTTGAAGTAGGACAGCCACGGATAATTGCGCACCTGCCACGCCGCGGCGTAGATCACATCCGGATGCGACGGATCGCGCACCAGATCGACCACGCCGGTGTCGTCGTTGATATAGAGCGTCTGCTTCCAGGCCCTTCCGCCGTCGGTCGAGCGGAACACGCCGCGTTCGTGGTTGGGACCGAAGTAATGCCCCAGCGCACCGACCAGCACGGTGTCCGGATCCTTCGGATCGACCAGGATGCGGCCGATGTATTTGGTATCGGCGAGACCCTCGTGCTGCCAGGTCCTGCCGCCATCGGTGCTCCTGTACACGCCATTGCCGGACTGGATGTCCCAGCGCGCGGCCACCTGTCCGCTGCCGAGGTAGATCACGTCCGGATCCGACGGCGCGATCGCGATCGCGCCCATCGCCGAAGCGCCAAGGCGATCGCCCAGCGACGTCCAGGTGCGACCGGCGTTGTCGGTCTTCCACACTCCGCTGCCGGCACCGACGAAATAGAACACGTTCGGCTGATCCGGAACGCCTGCGGCCATCGTGGACCAGCCGCCGCGGAACGGACCCAGGAGACGCCAATGCAGATCGCCGGCGAACGGCGAAGGCGTCCCGGCGAATGCGGCCGGCGCCGAAGCGATCAGGAAAGCGACCAGCACCAGCAAGCGTCGGCGGTTCGGCATCACGGCAATCCTGTGGAACGAGCCGCCAGAACATACTCCCGCCGGTGGAGTGCAACAAGGGTGAACGGTCATGCCTGCCGGCAACCCTGCCAGAATCAGCGCATGCCGAAACCTCCGCGCCCGATCCTGCCCGATGTCCTGGCCCCGGATCTGCGCGTGGTGTTCTGCGGCACCGCGCCGGGCACGCGTTCCGCGCGCGACGGCGCCTATTACGCGCACCCCGGCAATTACTTCTGGCGCACGCTGTTCGAAACCGGGCTGACGCCGCGGCCGCTGGCTCCGCCTGAATTCCGGCAGGTACTGGACTTCGGAATCGGCTTGACCGACGTCGCCAAGCACCACTTCGGCTCGGATGCGGAACTGCCGCGCGACGCGTTCGATGCCGGGGCGCTGCAGCGCAAACTCGCGCGCTACCGTCCGCGCATCCTCGCGTTCACCAGCAAGAATGCCGCGCGTGCAGGGTTGGATGCCACGTCACGCGATCTCGATTACGGCGAACAATCGCTGCGCATCGCGCACAGCCGCGTGTTCGTGCTGCCCTCGCCATCCGGCCAGGCGCGCGGGTTCTGGAACGTCGAACCGTGGCGCGCATTGGCGGAAGCGGTTCAGCGGTTGTAGGAGCGACCGTGGTCGCGACCGTGGTCGCGACCGTAGACGGCGGGTCGCCTGCACGCAGGCTCCTACAACGCCTGGGCTCCTGATTTCCGCACGATCAGCATCGCCAGTTCCAGCGACTGTTCGTAGTTCAGGCGCGGATCGACGGTGGACTTGTACGCGCGCCCGAGATCGGCTTCGGACAAATTGCGCGCGCCACCCATGCACTCGGTGACGTCCTCGCCCGTGAGTTCGAGGTGCACGCCGCCCAGCCTCGAGCCCGCCGCAGCATGGATGTCGAAGGCCTGTTCCAGTTCGCTGCGGATGTTGGCGAAGCGTCGCGTCTTGACGCCGTTGCCGAGCTTCTCGGTGTTGCCGTGCATCGGATCGCACACCCACAGCACGCGCCGGCCGGTCGCCTTCACCGCCTCGATCAGGCGCGGCAGGTGCTGGGCGATGCCGCCCGCACCCATCCGGTGGATCAGCGTGAGCCGTCCGGGTTCGTCGTCGGGATTGAGGATGTCGATCAACCGTTGCAACTGGTCGGCGTGCATGGACGGGCTGACCTTGACGGCGATCGGATTGCGGATGCCGCGACAGAACTCGACGTGCGCGCCGTCCAGCGCCGCGGTGCGCATGCCGATCCACGGGAAATGGGTGGACAGGTCGAACCAGCCCCACTGGCGCGGCACCTGCCGCGTCACGGCCTGTTCGTAGGGCAACAGCAAGGCTTCGTGCGAGGTGTAGAAATCCGCGCGCTGGAAACTCGCGATCGGTCCGGCCAGGGTCTCCATGAAGTGCATCGCGCCGGAGATGCCGTCGACCATGTGCCGGTATTCGGCGGCGAGCGGCGAACGCTCCACCCACGCAAGGTTCCAGTATTCCGGGTGGTGCAGGTCGGCGAAACCGCCGTCGATCAGTGCACGCACGAAGTTCATGGTCATGCCCGAACGCGCATGGCCTTCCAGCATCCGTTTGGGGTCCGGGCGGCGCGCCTCGGGCGTGAACTCGGGGCCGTTGACCAGGTCGCCGCGATACACCGGCAGCGTCACGCCGTCGATCGTCTCGGTGTCGGCCGAACGCGGCTTGGCGTACTGGCCGGCGAAACGGCCCACGCGCAACACCGGTTTCCTGAGCCCGTGCACCAGTACCAGGCTCATCTGCAACAGCACCTTGAGGCGATTGGCGATCACTTCGTTGTTGCAATCCGCGAACGTCTCCGCGCAATCACCGCCCTGCAGCAGGAAGCGCTTGCCCTGCTGGGCATCCGCGAGTTGCTCCTTGAGCGCCAGCACTTCCCACGACGTGACCAGCGGCGGCAGGCGTTCGAGTTGATCCAGTGCCGAACGCAGTTCGGCGGGATCCTCGTAATGCGGCATCTGCGCCGCGGGAAGCGCCTGCCAACTGTCCGCTTTCCACGGTTGCGTTTCGCGCACCGGACGCAAGGGCGCGCGCGTGGGCATTTCGGAAGCAGCCATGGTCAAGTCCTCTTCGCAGCCAGCGGGCGCGCGCCACCCAATCTATTGCGCCGCGGCCGCGGCAGCAATGCCCAGACGCCGAGCAGGATGTACCAGATCAGCGTCCAGCCGGCCATCGAAAGTCCCAGGAACTTCCACGTCACCTGCGCGCAATCGCCCGAGCCGCTGAACATCAGCATCACGAACTTGCCGAACGGCAGCGAGCCGGCCTTGACCATCGCCAGCAGCATGTCGACCCCGGCGCCGCACGCCGGCACCTGGTCGGCGGGCAACGACTGCAGCCAGAGCTGGCGGATCGCGGTCGCGATGCCGAAGCCAGCGCCGATCAACACCAGCACGACGTACGCCCAGCGCCCGCCGCCGCGCGGCGCGTGCAAGCCGCCGACCAGGAACCACAGCCCCATCCAGACGAACGCCACGCGCTGCAGGATGCACAGGTTGCACGGCATCAGGTGCAGCTGCTGTTCGGCGTACAACGCATAACCCAGCATGGCCACGCAAATCAGGAAGCCGAGCAGGAAAGCGGTGCGGAAGGACCAGCGCAGGGGGTTCATGGACAGTGTGGAGCGGGAAGGAAATGACCACGTTAGCGGCTTCGGCGCCGCCTGTCAGCAATCTTCAACTACCAGATCATGTCATGGCTGGCGACAATCACTGATGCCCAGCCGCCAGACCAACCGCGCTACCGGCCGGGCGCGCGGCCGTCGAGACATGGTTATCCGCTTGCACCGTCTCGACGACCTGCCGGATGGCGGCGATCACCACGTCCGGCTTGTCGAGCTGGACGTAATGCCCGGCGCCGGGAACGATCTCGTTCACACCTCGCGTGGACAATGCCGCGATATCGTCGTGCAACTCCACCCACAGGTAGTTCTTCGCGTCACGCATCGCCTGCGTCTCGTGCGGTTGGCGCGGAAACGGCGCTCGGCTCAGCACGACCAAGGGCATGTCACCGTAGCTGCGTTTGGCCGCGCGGACCTCATCCGAGCTGATCGTGAAGACATTGGCCCATTCCGACCACGCCGCTTGCATGTATTTCGCGGTCGCGTGATTGGCCAAAAACATGCGATTGAATGCGTCACTGAAACGCGACCAAGGGCCGCCTACGCATTTCTTGAACAACGACGCACTTCCAGCGTAGCCGCTTTGCGCGCCTGGAATACATTTGTCATGGAGAAATTCCACGAACTTCCGGTTCTCGGCGGTCATTGAAGGATCAAGCGCGTCATAACGGCGGCCTTGGTCGAAGGACACCGGGTCGACCAACACCATGCCCGCCACTTCGGAGCGATACCGGTCAGCGAACAGTTGCATGTACAGGCCACCCAACGAGTGTCCGACCAGGACATAGGGCGGCTTGATCGATGCGGCCGCCAAAAGTCGATGCAGGTCATCGACGGCATCCGTCGCTGTGCCGGGGCGGCCGCTGGCATCGCTGAAGCCCAACCCCGCTCGATCGTACGAGCACGCCTTGGTCGTTTTCGCGATCGCAGGCTGCACCGTCGCCCACGCCCGGATCTGATCGCCCAAGCCGGCCTCGAAAATCACCGTCGGCGCTCCGCGCCCGATGCAATAGAGATTCATCCGCCGGCCATTCCCGATGTCGACCAACCGCGCGGGGCGGATATACGCCAAGTCGGTCACCATCGACGGCGCGGGCGCAGTGCCTTGGGCAAGGCTCCCCAATGCCAGCGTTGCAATCCCGAACGCGGCAATACCTTGAACGCAATAGCGCGGAAGACCCATGTGTCTTGATCCCCTGTTAAGAGCGACCACACACTAACTGCTGCCAGAATCGAGGGCAAATCGAGTGCGCGCACCGACGAGACGACCACCCCCAACAAAAAACCCGGCCGAGGCCGGGTCTTTCATCGAAACTTGCGGCAGATCAATCTTCCGCGGCCGCTTGTGCCTGCGGACGATCAACCAGTTCGACGTACGCCATCGGCGCGTTGTCGCCGTCGCGGAAGCCGCACTTGATGATGCGCAGGTAGCCGCCCTTGCGCTCGCGGTAGCGCGGGCCGAGTTCCACGAACAGCTTGCCGACGGCCTGTTTGTCGCGCAGGCGCGCGAAGGCGAGGCGGCGATTGGCAACGCCGTCGACCTTGGCCAGCGTGATCAGCGGCTCGGCGACGCGGCGCAGGTCCTTGGCCTTGGGCAGGGTGGTGCGGATCAGTTCGTGCTTGATCAGCGACGCGGCCATGTTCTTGAACATGGCTTCGCGATGGGAACTGGTCCGGTTGAGTTTGCGTCCGGATTTGAGGTGGCGCATGGCTTTATCTCTCTATCTTTATCGTTATGAGAAATCGGCGCCTATGTCCGATTTCCCGCGGAATTCCGCTTTTGAATGTAGGAGCGGGCCACGCCCGCGACGATCGCGGGCATGGCCCGCTCCTACAGGTATTTCATCAACCGAGTTGCATGCCGCTGGCGATCCCCGCCGGCGGCCAGTTTTCCAGCTTGGTGCCGAGGGCCAGGCCCTTGGCGCCGAGCACGTCCTTGATCTCGGTGAGCGACTTCTTGCCGAGGTTCGGGGTCTTCAGCAGCTCGACCTCGGTCTTCTGCACCAGGTCGCCGATGTAGTAGATGCTCTCGGCCTTGAGGCAGTTGGCCGAACGCACGGTGAGTTCCAGGTCGTCGATCGGACGCAGCAGCAACGGCGACACGCCGCCCTTGTCCTTCTCGGACTCGGCGAGGTCGCGGCTCTTGAAGTCGCCGAACACCGAGAGCTGCTCGTGCAGCGTCTGCGCGGCCTGGCGCACGGCCTCGTCGACCGCCACGGTGCCGTTGGTTTCGACGTCCAGCACCAGCTTGTCGAGGTTGGTGCGCTGCTCGACGCGCGCGGCGTCGACCGAATACGCCACGCGGCGCACCGGGCAGAACGAAGCGTCGATTTGGAGGCGGCCGATCGGGCGCGCTTCCTCGTCGGGATTCGTGCGGCTGACCGCCGGCTGGTAGCCGATGCCGCGGCGCGCCTTGAGGCGCATGTTGAGCGTGACGTCCTTGGTCAGGTGGCAGATCACGTGCTCGGGATTGACGATTTCCACCGTGTGGTCGGTGGTGATGTCGCCGGCGGTGACCACGCTCTTGCCCTTCTTGGACAGGGTGAGGGTGGCCTCGTCCGCGCCATTCAGGCGGATCGCGACGCCCTTCAGGTTCAGCAGCACCTCGATCACGTCTTCCTGCAGGCCTTCGAGCGTGGTGTACTCGTGCAGGACGCCGTCGATTTCCGCCTCGACGATCGCCGCGCCGGCGATCGAGGACAACAGCACGCGCCGCAGCGCGTTGCCGAGGGTGTGGCCGTAACCGCGTTCCAGCGGTTCGACCACGACGCGCGCGTGATTGGGTCCGACCGGTTCGACCTTGAGACCGCGCGGACGCAAGACTTGGGTGGAAGAGACTGCCATGGGCTACTCCGGAAGATCACTGGTGGAGCCCGCAGGATTCGGGCTCCGATGGTTCTGCGCCGGACGGCCAGACCGTCCGGTTTGCGTCGGTGGCGCAGGCGCGGCCGATGGCCGCGCCGCGCGTGCAGCAACGCGTTACTTCGAATACAACTCGACGATCAACGCTTCGTTGATGTCGCTGGGCAGTTCGCCGCGATCCGGCATGGCCTTGAACACGCCCGCCGCATTCTTGGCGTCAACCTCGATCCAGCCGGGGCGCAGGTCCATGCTCTCGGAGACCTTGAGGGCCTCCTGCACGCGCAACTGCTTCTGCGCGCGTTCGGTGAGCTTGATCTCGTCGCCGGGACGGACGCTGAGCGAGGGCACGTTGGCCTTCTTGCCATTGACCAGGATCGCCTTGTGCGCGACCAGCTGGCGCGCCTGCGCGCGGGTGACCGCGAAACCCATGCGGTACACCACGTTGTCGAGACGCGCTTCCAGGATGCGCAGCAGGTTCTCGCCGGTGTTGCCCTTGAGCTGGGTGGCTTTCTTGTAGTAATTGCCGAACTGGCGTTCGAGCACGCCGTAGATGCGCTTGACCTTCTGCTTCTCGCGCAACTGCACCGCGTAGTCGGAAGGACGCGAACGCTTGGCGGCGGCGCCGTGCTGGCCGGGTTTGTTGTCGAACTTGCACTTGGAGTCGATCGCGCGCGCCGGGCTCTTCAGCGACAGGTCGGCGCCTTCGCGGCGCGCCAGCTTGCAGGTGGGACCACGATAACGGGCCATGTCAGACCCTCCGCTTCTTCGGAGGACGGCAGCCGTTGTGCGGAATCGGCGTGACGTCGATGATGTTGGTGACCTTGTAGCCGAGCGCGTTCAGCGAACGCACCGCCGACTCGCGGCCTGGACCCGGGCCCTTGATGCGCACTTCCAGCGACTTCACGCCGTAGTCCAGCGCCACCCGGCCGGCCTTCTCGGCCGCGACCTGCGCGGCGAACGGGGTCGACTTGCGCGAGCCGCGGAAACCCGCGCCGCCCGCGGTCGCCCACGACAGCGCGTTGCCCTGGCGGTCGGTGATGGTGACGATGGTGTTGTTGAAGGAAGCCTGGACGTGGGCGACGCCGTCCACGACGACGCGCTTGGTCTTCTTCTTCGGCTTGGCTGCTGGTTTGTCCATGGGTTGTCCGTCAGTAAATCCGGTTCAATGTGGGGTGGGCGCTCATTTCTTGATGGCGCGGCGCGGACCCTTCCGTGTGCGCGCGTTGGTGCGGGTACGCTGGCCGCGCGCGGGCAGGCCGCGGCGATGGCGCAGGCCGCGGTAGGTGCCGAGGTCCATCAGGCGCTTGATGCTGATGCCGACTTCGCGGCGCAGGTCGCCTTCCACGCTGAACTTCGCCACTTCGCGGCGCAGGTTCTCGACCTCGCCTTCCGACAGCGACTTGATCGGGGTCGCCGGATCGACACCCGCCGCTTCGCAGATCTTGCGCGAGCGGGTGCGGCCGATGCCGAAGATGCTTTGCAGACCGACCCAGACGTGCTTGTTGACCGGCAGGTTGACGCCCGCGATACGTGCCATGTTGTGGGTACTCCACCTTGAATGCGTTGCCGATTCGGCAAACTGTTAATTATAGCCTGAAATTGCGTTTTGCGGGCGGCCAACGCCCGCGGACCGAAAACCACCCCGTCGCCCCCTTCGGGCGGCTGGTGCGGCGATTCGGGTCTGCCCGCTCCTTCCGGTCAACTCCGCTTGAGGTTGGCCTTCTTGAGCAGGCTTTCGTACTGATGCGAAACCAGGTGCGCGGAAACCTGCGCACGGAAATCCATTGCCACCACCACCACGATCAAGAGCGAGGTCCCGCCGAAATAGAACGGCACGTGCCACTCGGTCTGCATGAACGTGGGGATCAAACACACCGCGGCCAGGTACACCGCGCCCGCGCCGGTCAGACGGGTCAGCACGGCGTCGATGTAGTCGGCGGTCGCCTTGCCCGGGCGCAGGCCCGGAATCAGTGCACCGGAACGCTTGAGGTTGTCCGCGGTTTCCTGCGAATTGAACACGATCGCGGTGTAGAAGAACGCGAAAATGATGATCATCGCCGCGTACAGGATCATGTACGGCGGTTCGCCCGGCGACAGCGCCGTGGTCAACTGCTGCAGCCAGTGCATCTGGCTGGCGTTCGAGAACCAGGTGGACGCGGTGGCCGGGAACAGGATCAGCGACGAGGCGAAGATCGGCGGGATCACGCCCGACATGTTGATCTTCAGCGGCAGGTGCGAGCTCTGGTTCATGTACGCCTTGGAACCACCTTGGCGCCGCGCATAGTTCACCGTGATCCGGCGCTGCGCGCTTTCCATGAACACGCAGAACGCGGTCACCGCCAGCACGATCACCACCACCAGCAGCACCTTGATCATGGTCAACTGGCCGGTGCTGGCCATCGTGAAGGTCTGCGTCAGCGCCTGCGGCAGGCCCGCGACGATGCCCGCGAAGATGATCAGCGAAATGCCGTTGCCGATGCCGCGCTCGGTCATCTGTTCGCCCAGCCACATCAGGAACATGCTGCCGGCGGTAAGCCCAATCACCGAGGCGAAAATGAAGCCGAAGCCCGGGTCGTACACGATCGGCACGCCGCCGGCCACGCCTTCCTTCTGCAGCGCCATCGCGATGCCGAAGGCCTGGAACGCCGACAATCCGACCGTACCCCAACGGGTGTACTTGGTCATGATGCGCTGGCCGGCCTGCCCTTCCTTCTTGAGCTGCTGCCAGGCCGGCAGCACCGAACCCATCATCTGCACCACGATGGATGCCGAGATGTACGGGATCACGCCCAGCGCGAACAGCGAGAAGCGCGCCAGCGCGCCGCCCGAGAACATGTTGAACATGTTCAACAGGCCGCCGCCCTGCTCGATCATCCGCGTCATGGCTTCCGGGTTGACGCCCGGGACGGGGATGAACGAACCCAGCCGGAACACCACCAGTGCGCCGACCAGGAACAGCAGGCGCTGACGCAGCTCGGTCAACTTGCCGAACTGGGCCAGCGGATTGGACGATGTCTTGCCTGCGGCCAAGATGCTTACTCCACCGAGCCGCCGGCGGCTTCGATCGCCGCCTTGGCGCCTGCGGTTGCCAGGATGCCGGACACCTTCACCGCACGGCCGATCTCGCCCTTCTTGACGATCTTGACGCGCCTGGCGCGGCCGTCGACCAGCTTGGCTTCGCGCAGCACGGCCAGGTCGATCGTGTCCTTTTTCAGGCCGGCGATCTGATACAGGAACACCTCCTGCGATTCGGCCTGCATCTTGGAGCGAAAACCGATCTTGGGCAGGCGGCGCTGCAGCGGCATCTGGCCGCCTTCGAAGCCGATGGTGTGGGTGTTGCCCGCGCGCGCGTGCTGGCCCTTGTGACCGCGGCCCGCGGTCTTGCCGAGGCCGGAACCAATGCCGCGCGCGACGCGGCGGCGGTCCTTGCGCGCGCCCTTGCCGGGTTTCAGTGTGTTGAGTCGCATGGTGATGCTCCAGAAATCTTGAAAAAATCGGGACTCGGGACTCGGGACTCGGGACTCGGGAATGCAAAAGCCTGCTTTCCGATTCCCGATTCACCATTCCCGATTCACGGCTCTTAGTCTTCCACCCGCACGAGGTAGTTCACGGTATTGATCAGGCCGCGCACCTGCGGGCTGTCCTTCAGTTCGCGCACGTCGCCGGTGCGGTTCAGGCCCAGCGCCTTCACGCTCAAGCGGTGCCGCGACTGCACGCCGCGCAGGCCGCCCACGAGACGCACCTTCACGGTGCCGGTGCTGGCGGATTTCTTAGCCGACATGACCCAACTCCTCGACCTTCTTGCCGCGCTTGGCCGCGATGAACTCGGGACTCGCGACCGACTGCAGGCCCTTGATGGTGGCGCGCACCAGATTGATCGGGTTGCGCGAACCGACTGCCTTGGCCAGCACGTTCTTGACGCCGACCACTTCCAGCACCGCGCGCATCGCGCCGCCGGCGATCACGCCGGTACCTTCCGAAGCCGGCTGCATGAACACCCGCGCCGCGCCGTGGTTGGCCTTGACCGGATACCAGATGGTGCCGTTGTTCAGGCCCACCGTGACCATGTTGCGGCGCGCGCGCTCCATCGCCTTCGAGATCGCGACCGGCACTTCGCGCGCCTTGCCGTATCCGAAGCCGACCTTGCCGGCGCCATCGCCCACCACGGTCAGCGCGGTGAAGCTCATCTGCCGGCCGCCCTTGACCGTCTTGGCCACGCGGTTGACGGCGATGAGTTTTTCCAGCATCCCGTCGGAATTTTCGCGATCGTTGCGATCGTTGTTTGCCATGGTTTTCACCTTGCGCCCGCGAGATGCGGGCATTTGCTTGCGGCATCAAGCCGCTTGGAGTTGTTGTGCGTTACGGGAGTCGGGAATGGTGAATCGGGAATCGTAAAGGCCGAAACCGCGAGCTTTTGCTCTTCCGATTCCCGATTCTCGATTCCCGATTCTCAGAATTTAAGTCCCGCCTCGCGCGCGGCATCCGCCAACGCGGCGACACGCCCGTGATAACGGAAGCCCGAGCGGTCGAACGCGACCGATTCGATGCCGGCGGCGCGCGCCTTTTCGGCGATCGCCTTGCCCACCGCCGCGGCGGCGGACTTGTTCTTGGTGCCCTTCAGGCCATCGCTGACCGCCTTCTGGACGGTCGAAGCCGCCGCGAGCACGGTCTCGCCGTCGGCGGCGATCACCTGCGCATACAGGTGCTGCCCGCTGCGATGCACTGAAAGGCGCGGCACCGCCAGCTTGCGGATGCGTGCGCGCGCGGACTTGGCGCGGCGCAGACGCGAGGATTTCTTGTCGATCATGATCAGGCCTTCTTCGCTTCTTTCAGCGTGATGCGCTCGCCGGCGTAACGCACGCCCTTGCCCTTGTACGGCTCGGGCGGGCGCACCGCGCGGATCTTCGCGGCGACTTCGCCGACCCGCTGCTTGTCGGCGCCCTTGACCAGGATTTCCGTAGCCGACGGGGTTTCCAGGGTGATGCCTTCCGGCGCCGGGAACACCACCGGATGCGAAAACCCGAGCGACAGGTTCAGGCTCTTGCCCTGCAGCGCGGCGCGGAAACCGACGCCGACCAGTTCCAGCTTGCGCTCGTAACCGTGGCTCACGCCATGCACCATGTTGGCCAGCAACGCGCGTGTGGTGCCTGCGAACCGGGTTTCGGCGCTGCCGTCGGCGCAGGTGAGCTGGCCGTCGGCGCTCTTGATCTCGACGCCCGGGATCGCGTGCATCTTCAGGGTGCCCTTGGGGCCCTTGACGGTGATGCCGTCCGCAGCGATCTGGCATTCGACGCCTTTCGGCAACGGAATGGGTTTCTTGGCTACTCGTGACATAAGAACTCCGTGAATCCTGCAAATCCGTGTAGGAGGGCCGGAAGGCCCGACGGGAACCTATCAAGGTCGCGGCTTCCGCCGCTCCTACATTGGCTTACGCGACCCGGCCGATCACTTCGCCGCCCAGACCCTTGGCGCGCGCCTGCGCGTCGGTCATCAGGCCGGCCGAAGTCGACACGATGGAAATGCCGAGGCCGCCCAGCACCTTCGGCAGCGCGTCCTTGCCGCGATACACGCGCAAGCCCGGGCGGCTGACGCGCTCGATGCGCTCGATCGCGGGCTTGCCCTCGAAATACTTCAGCTTGATTTCCAGATGCGCCTTGCCGCCGTCCTCGGAACGGCGCGAATCCAGCACGTAGCCTTCCGCCTTCAAGAGGTCGGCCAGCGCCTGGCGCAGCTTGGATGCCGGCATGCTCACCGTCTGCTTGCCCATGGCCTGGGCATTGCGGATGCGGGTAAACATGTCGGCGATGGGATCAGTCATGCTCATGGGTCATTTCCAGTTTCAATTGCAGCATCGATATCCAAATTGGCAAGTCGCTCGCTTCGCTCGCTGTAAAGGGCCAAGAGTGAAGAGGAAAGCTGCCGCTCTTGCTTTTGCCATTTACAGGCGGCGCAGCCGCCGACTTCACTATTCACTCTTTACCAACTTGCCTTGCGCAAACCCGGCACGTCGCCGCGCATGGTCGCTTCGCGCAACTTGCTGCGGGACAGGCCGAACTTCACGTACACCGCGCGCGGACGGCCGGTCAGCGCGCAGCGGGTGCGCAGGCGCGACGCGCTGGAATCGCGCGGCAGCTTCTGCAGCTTCGCCGCGGCGGCCAGCTTGTCTTCGTAGCTCGCCTCGCTGCTGGCGATGATCTTCTTGAGATCCGCGCGCTTGCCGGCGTGCCGCTTGATCAGCTTGGCACGCTTCAGGTCGCGGTTCACCATGGATTTCTTGGCCATCGGTTTGCGTCTCTCGTCAGTTGCGGAACGGGAAGTGGAACGCTTCCAGCAGCGCCTTGGCTTCCGCGTCAGTCTGCGCGGTGGTGGTGATGCAGATGTCCATGCCGCGCATCGCGTCGACCTGGTCGAAGTCGATTTCCGGGAAGATGATCTGTTCCTTCACGCCCATGTTGTAGTTGCCGCGGCCGTCGAAGGCGCGGCCCGACACCCCGCGGAAGTCGCGCACGCGCGGCAGCGAGATGTTGATCAGGCGGTCGAGGAACTCGTACATGTGCGCGCGGCGCAGCGTGACCTTGCAGCCGATCGGCCAGCCGTCGCGGATCTTGAACGAGGCCACCGACACGCGCGCCTTGGTGACCACCGGCTTCTGGCCGGCGATCCTGGCCATGTCGGCGGTCGCGTTCTCGAGCACCTTCTTGTTGGCCGCGGCTTCGCCCACGCCCATGTTGAGCGTGATCTTGCTGATGCGCGGCACCTGCATCGGGTTCTTGTAGCCGAAGCGCTTCATCAGTGCCGGCGTCACTTCTTCTTTGTAGATCTTTTCGAGGCGGGTCATGACTTGTTCCTCAAGCGTCCACGACTTCGCCGGTCGAGCGGTACACGCGCACCTTGCGCCCGTCGCCGAGCGTCTTGCGGCCCACGCGTTCGCCCTTGCCGGTGGCGAGGTCGTACAGCATGACGTTGGAAATGTGGATCGGGGCCTCGCGCTCGACGATGCCGCCCGCCTGCTGCAACTGCGGATTCGGCTTGGTATGGCGTTTGACCAGGTTGACGTTCTGCACGAACACGCGCTCGCCGTCGACGCGGGTGACCTCGCCGTGCTGGCCCTTGTTCTTGCCTGCGATCACGAGCACCGTGTCGCCTTTGCGGATGCGATTCATATGTAACTCACTTGTTCCAATAAAGCGCGTGCGTTCCGTTTCCTGCAAACGTTGTCGCACTTCCACAACCCCCGATCGAATCTCCGATTCGATCCGCCCCCTTGACTCAAGGGGGCAAAAAGCTGCTGTCGATGCGCGATTTCGAATAATCTTTTTCTCGTCAAAGCACTTCCGGCGCCAGCGACACGATCTTCATGAAGCGTTCGCTGCGCAGTTCACGGGTGACCGGCCCGAAGATGCGGGTGCCGATCGGTTCCAGCTTGTTGTTGAGCAGCACCGCGGCGTTGTCGTCAAAGCGGATCAGCGATCCGTCCGGACGGCGCACGCCCTTGGCGGTGCGCACCACGACCGCGTTGTAGACCTCGCCCTTCTTGACCTTGCTGCGCGGGATCGCATCGCGGATCGATACCTTGATGACGTCGCCGACGCTGGCATAGCGGCGCTTGGAACCGCCCAGCACCTTGATGCACATCAGTTCACGTGCGCCGCTGTTGTCTGCCGCGGCCAGCTTGGTCTGCATCTGGATCATGTTCGTCGGCTCCTCATTCCGCCGCGCGCGCCAGCACTTCCACCACGCGGAAATGCTTGGTCTTGGACAGCGGCCGGCACTCGGCGATGCGCACCAGGTCGCCCTCGCGGCACTCGCTGTTCTCGTCGTGCGCGTGCAGCTTGGTCGAACGGCGCAGCAGCTTGCCGTACAGGCCATGCTGCTCCTGGCGCGCGACCAGCACGGTCACGGTCTTGGACGCCTTGTTGCTGGTGACGCGGCCCTCGAGGGTGCGCGCAGTTTTCCGGGTATCGTTCATCACGCGGCTCCGCCGTTCTGTTTCTCGCCCAGGATCGTCGCGGCGCGCGCGATCTCGCGGCGCACCCTGGCGAACTGGTGGGTCTGGGTGGCCTGACCCTGGGCCTTCTGCATGCGCAGGCTGAACTGCTCGCGGCGCAGCTCGGAAATGTGGTCCTGCAATTCCTGCGCGGACTTGGCGCGCAACTCGTTGGTATCCATCACAGCAACGCCCTGGACGTGAATTGGGTTTGCACCGACAGCTTGGCTGCGGCCAGGCGGAATGCCTCGCGCGCCTCGGCTTCGGTGACGCCTTCGATTTCGTACAGCATCCGGCCGGGCTGGATCGGCGCGACCCAGTACTCGACGTTGCCCTTGCCGGCGCCCATGCGGACCTCGATCGGCTTCTTGGTGATCGGCTTGTCCGGGAACACGCGGATCCACAGCTTGCCGCCGCGCTTCACGTAGCGCGTGATGCAGCGGCGCGCGGCCTCGATCTCGCGCGCGGTGATCGCGCCGCGGGTGGTCGCCTTCAGGCCGTATTCGCCGAAGCTCACGAGGTTGCCGTTGAGGCTCAAGCCCCGGTTGCGGCCCTTGAACTGCTTGCGGAATTTGGTGCGCTTGGGTTGCAGCATGATCCTGGTTCCTTACTCTGCCGACTGCCGCTCGCGGCGCCCGCGCGGGGCGCGCTCACGGCGCGGTTCGTCATCGCGGTCGGCGCGCGGACGGCGCGTCGGCTGCGTGTTCTCGTTGCGCTCTTCTTCCTTCGCGGCCTGGCCGACGGCGGCAAAGTCGAAAATCTCGCCCTTGTAGATCCACACCTTGACGCCGATCACGCCGTAGGTGGTGCGCGCCTCGGCCAGGCCGTAGTCGATGTCGGCGCGCAGCGTGTGCAGCGGCACGCGGCCTTCGCGATACCACTCCGAACGCGCGATCTCGGCGCCGTTCAGGCGGCCGGCGACGTTGACCTTGATGCCGAGCGCGCCGAGGCGCATCGCGTTCTGCACCGCGCGCTTCATCGCGCGGCGGAACATGATGCGGCGCTCAAGCTGCTGGGCGATCGATTCCGCCACCAGCTGCGCGTCCAGTTCGGGCTTGCGCACTTCGCTGACGTTGATGTGCGCGTCCACGCCCATGATCGACGAGACCTGCTTGCGCAGCTTCTCGATGTCCTCGCCCTTCTTGCCGATCACGACGCCGGGACGCGCGGTGAAGATGGTGATGTCGGCGTTCTTCTGCGGACGGCTGATCAGGATCTTCGACACGCCGGCCTGCGAGAGCTTGTCCTTCAGCAGCGCGCGCACCTTGAGGTCCGAGACCAGGTGTTCGGCGTATTGACGCTTGCCCGCGAACCACTTCGAGTTCCAGTCCTTGGAAATGCCGAGGCGGATACCGATTGGATTGACTTTGTGACCCATAATTCAGTTTTCCTTGCTGCCGCGAACGAAGCGGCTGGGCTTGAGCCCCCTTGAGTCAAGGGGGCGATGCGCGGCGAGCAAAGCGAGCTGCGCATGGGGGTTCTGGAAGCAAGTCGCTGTCATGTTCATGGCGCGAATCACTCAACCAACCTCGACGGTAATATGCGACGTGCGCTTGAGGATGCGGGCGCCGCGGCCCTTGGCGCGCGCGTGCATGCGCTTCATGACCGCGCCTTCGTCCACGTAGATGCGCGCGATCTTGAGTTCGTCCACGTCGGCGCCGACGTTGTTCTCGGCGTTGGCGACCGCCGACAGCAACACCTTGCGGACCAGGTGCGCCGCCTTCTTGTTGGTGTGTTCCAGCACCGCGCTGGCGGTGCCCACGGGCATCCCGCGCACCATGTCGGCCACCAGCCGCGCCTTCTGCGCCGAGATGCGCGCGCCGCGCAGGACAGCCTTGGCTTGAGTCGTAGTCATGACGGTATCCATTACTTCGCGGCCGGGGCGGCGGCGGCCGGCGCCGCGGCCTTCTTGTCGGTGCCGCTGTGGCCCTTGAACGTGCGGGTCACCGCGAATTCGCCGAGCTTGTGCCCGACCATGTTCTCGTTGACCAGCACCGGCACGTGCAGGCGGCCGTTGTGGACGGCGATGGTCAGCCCGACCATTTCCGGCAGGATCATCGAGCGGCGCGACCAGGTCTTGATCGGACGCTTGCTGTTGCTCTGGTTCGCGGCCTCGACCTTCTTCAGAAGGTGCAGGTCGATGAACGGGCCTTTCTTGAGTGAACGTGGCATGTCGATGAGCCCTTACTTGCGGCGACGCACGATCATGGAATCCGTGCGCTTGTTGTTGCGGGTCTTGTAACCCTTGGTCGGCTGGCCCCACGGGCTCACCGGATGGCGGCCGCCCGAGGTGCGGCCTTCGCCGCCGCCGTGCGGGTGGTCGACCGGATTCATCACCACGCCGCGCGACTGCGGCCGGATACCGCGCCAGCGGTTCGCGCCGGCCTTGCCGAGCTTGCGCAGGTTGTGTTCGGAATTGCTGACTTCGCCCACGGTGGCGCGGCACTCGACCGGCACCTTGCGCATTTCGCCGGAGCGCAGGCGCAACGTCGCGTAGCCGGACTCACGCGCGACCAACTGGGCCGAGGCGCCAGCGCTGCGCGCGAGCTGCGCGCCCTTGCCGGGCTTCATCTCGACGCAGTGCACGGTGGTGCCGATCGGCATGTTGCGCAGCGGCAGGGTGTTGCCGTCCTTGATCGGCGCATCGGTGCCGGCCATCAACTGCGCGCCGACCTGGATGCCCTTGGGCGCGATGATGTAGCGGCGCTCGCCGTCCACGTAGCACAGCAACGCGATGTGCGCGGTGCGGTTGGGATCGTACTCGACGCGCTCGACCCGGCAGGCAACGCCTTCCTTGTCGCGCTTGAAGTCGATGATCCGGTAGTGCTGCTTGTGGCCGCCGCCGCGATGACGCACGGTAATGCGCCCGAAGTGGTTGCGGCCACCGGTCTTGTTCTGGACTTCGGTCAGCGGGGCGTACGGTTCGCCCTTGTGCAGGCCGGCCGGTGGCGCCACGCGCACCATCCCGCGGCGTCCCGGTGAAGTCGGCTTGGGTGTGATCAGTGCCATCTCGATTGCACCTCGTTGGTTCAGGCCTTGCCCGCGGCGACGTCGATGCTCTGGCCTTCGGCCAGACGCACGTACGCCTTGCGGACACTGGCCTTGCGACCCGGGCGGAAGCGGAACATCTTCAGCTTGCCCTTGATGTTGGCCATGTTCACCGACACCACGCTCACGTCGAACATCTGTTCGACCGCGGACTTGACATCGGCCTTGGTGGCGTCGGGCGCCACCGCGAATACGTACTGGTTGTGCTCGGAAAGGCGGGTGCTCTTTTCCGAAACGTGCGGCGCATGCAGCACCGACAGGACACGTTGATTCAAAGCCGGATCGCCGCTCATGCCAGCCACTCCTCGACCTTCTTCACCGCGTCCACCGTGATGACGACATGGTCGGCCGCGGCCAGCGCGACCGGGTTGATGCCGTCGACATCGATGACGTCGATGATGTTGGGGTTGTTGCGCGCGGCGAGGTACAGCTTCTCGTCCACCGCGGGGGTCACGATCAGGGTGCGGCCCTTGGCCTCGATCCCGTCGAGCTTGCCGGCCAGCGCCTTGGTCCTGGGTGCATCGACCGCGAATTCCGGAACCACTTTCAGGCGGCCCTGCCGATTCAGTTCGGCCAGCATCGAGCACAGTGCGCCACGGTACATCTTGCGGTTGACCTTCTGCGCAAAGTCGCGCGGCTGCGCCGCGAACGCGCGGGCACCGCCGACGAAGATAGGCGCACGGTAGTCGCCGTGTCGGGCACCGCCGCCCTTCTGCTTCTTGAACTTCTTGGTGGTGCCCGAGACGCGCGTGTGGTTCAGCTGCGCCTTGGTGCCGGCGCGGCCCGCATTGCGGTACGCGACCACCACCTGGTGCACCAGGTCCTCGCGGAACGCGGCGCCGAAGATCGCTTCGGACACCTGCACGGGCTTGGCGCCGATCACATTGAGTTCCATGACTTCGCTCCTCACGCCTTGGCCGCCGGGCGCACGATCACGTCGCCGCCGGTGGCACCGGGCACCGCGCCCTTGACCGCGATCAGGTGACGCTCGGCGTCCACGCTGACCACTTCGAGATTCATCGCCGAACGATTCACGTTGCCCATCTGGCCGGCCATCTTCTTGCCCGGGAACACGCGGCCCGGCGTCTGGCGCTGGCCGATCGAACCCGGCGCGCGATGCGACAGCGAGTTGCCGTGCGTCGCGTCGCCCATCGTGAAGTGATGGCGCTTGATGGTGCCCTGGAAGCCCTTGCCCTTGGACACGCCCGCGACGTCCACGATCTGGCCGACCTTGAACACGTCGTCCACCTTGATCTCGGCGCCGACCGCATACTTGCCGGCGTCCTTGTCGTCGAGGCGGAATTCCCACAGCCCGCGGCCCGGTTCCACCTTCGCCTTGGCGAAGTGGCCCTTGGCCGGCTTGGCCAGCAGGGATGCACGCTTGGCGCCCGCGGTGACCTGCACCGCGACGTAACCGTCGTTGTCGGCGGTCTTGACCTGGGTGACGCGGTTCGGCGTCGCTTCGATCAAGGTGACCGGCACCGAGCGGCCGTCTTCGGTGAAGACCCGGCTCATGCCGCATTTCTTTCCAACCAGTCCGATGCTCATCTTCGTGTTCCTGCGATTGCCTTTGTAGGAGGGCCGGGAGGCCCGATTCATGTCGCGGCTTCCACCGCTCCTACATCAACCCAATTTGATCTGTACGTCCACGCCAGCGGCGAGGTCGAGCTTCATCAGCGCATCCACGGTCTTGTCGTTCGGATCGACGATGTCCAGCACGCGCTTGTGGGTGCGCGTCTCGTACTGGTCGCGCGCGTCCTTGTCCACGTGCGGCGACACCAGGATCGTGTAGCGCTCGATCTTGGTCGGCAGCGGAATCGGACCGCGCACCTGCGCGCCCGTGCGCTTGGCCGTTTCCACGATCTCGCTGGCCGACTTGTCGATCAGGCGATGGTCGTAGGCCTTCAGCCGGATGCGGATGTTCTGGGTTGCCATGTTCGTGTGCTCGTATAAAGAACGTTGTCAGCTTTCGCTGTTTGCCTTTCGCTTTTCTGCTCTTCCCGGCGTTATGCGACCGCGAGGTCGCATGATCGGCGGTGTAGGAGGGCCGGAAGGCCCGACCGTGTCGCGACTTCCGTCGCTCCTACTCGATGATCTTGGTCACCACACCCGCACCCACCGTGCGGCCACCTTCGCGGATCGCAAACCGCAACCCTTCCTGCATCGCGATCGGGTGGATCAGGGTCACCACCATCTTGATGTTGTCGCCCGGCATCACCATCTCCACCCCCGCCGGCAACTCCACCGCACCCGTGATGTCGGTGGTGCGGAAGTAGAACTGCGGACGATAACCCTTGAAGAACGGCGTATGCCGGCCGCCTTCGTCCTTGGAGAGCACGTACACCTCGGACTCGAACTTGGTGTGCGGCGTGATGCTGCCCGGCTTGCACAGCACCTGACCACGCTCCACCTCTTCGCGCTTGGTGCCGCGCAGCAAGAGACCCGCGTTGTCGCCCGCCTGACCCTGATCCAGGAGCTTCCGGAACATCTCGACGCCCGTGACGACCGTCTTCTGGGTCGGACGGATGCCCACGATCTCCACTTCGTCGCCCACCTTGATCACGCCACGCTCGATGCGCCCCGTGACCACCGTGCCGCGACCCGAGATGCTGAACACGTCCTCCACCGGCATCAGGAACGGCATGTCGATGTCGCGCTTGGGCTCCGGAATGTACTCGTCCAGCGCATCCACCAGCTTCAGGATGCTGGGAACGCCGATCTCGCTCTGGTCGCCCTCGAGGGCCTTCAGCGCCGAACCCTTGATGATCGGGGTGTCGTCGCCCGGAAAGTCGTACTTGGTCAGCAGCTCGCGGACTTCCATCTCCACCAGCTCCAGCAGCTCGGCGTCGTCCACCATGTCCGCCTTGTTCATGTACACCACGATGTACGGCACGCCCACCTGACGACCCAACAGGATGTGCTCGCGGGTCTGCGGCATCGGGCCGTCCGCGGCCGACACCACCAGGATCGCACCGTCCATCTGCGCCGCACCCGTGATCATGTTCTTCACGTAGTCCGCGTGGCCCGGGCAGTCCACGTGCGCGTAGTGCCGCTTCGGGCTCTCGTACTCCACGTGCGCCGTCGAAATCGTGATCCCGCGCGCCTTCTCTTCCGGCGCCGCGTCGATCTGGTCATACGCCTTGAACTCGCCGCCAAACCGCTCCGCGCCCACCTTCGTCAGCGCCGCCGTCAGCGTCGTCTTGCCATGGTCCACGTGACCAATCGTCCCCACGTTCACGTGCGGCTTCTTGCGCTCGAATTTCTCTTTGGACATGACGTTCGTACCTTTCTGCTATCTGCGTGTCTTGAGTCGGTTGAGTTTTGCGGCTTCGATGAATCCTGTGTTCGGGAATCGTGAATCGGGAATCGTTACAGCAACAGCGTGCGAGCTTTGGCTTTTACGATTCCCGATTCACGATTCCCGGCTCTTCTCAGCTCTTCTTGATGATCGCTTCGGCGATGTTGGCCGGTGCCTCGGCGTAGTGGTCGAACTCCATCGTGAAGGTGGCGCGGCCCTGGCTCATCGAACGTAGCGTGGTCGCGTAGCCGAACATTTCGCCCAGCGGCACCATCGCGTCGATGGTCTTGCCCGAAGGCGTGTCGTCCTGGCCCTGCAGGATGCCGCGCCGGCGCGATAGGTCGCCCATCACGTCGCCCATGTAATCCTCGGGCGTCACGACTTCGACCTTCATGATCGGTTCGAGCAGCACCGGGTCGGCCTTGTGGAAGCCTTCCTTGAAGCCCATCGAGCCCGCGATCTTGAACGCCATTTCCGACGAGTCGACTTCGTGGTACGAACCGTCGATCAGGCGCACCTTGACGTCGACGATCGGGAACCCGGCCAGCACGCCATTGGCGACCGCTTCCTGGATGCCCTTGTCGACCGCGGGGATGTATTCCTTCGGAATCACGCCGCCGACGATGCCGTTTTCGAACGCGTAGCCCTTGCCGCGTTCCTGCGGCTCGATCTCCAGCACGACGTGGCCGTACTGGCCCTTGCCGCCGGACTGGCGCACGAACTTGCCTTCCTGCTTGACCGCCTTGCGGATGGTTTCGCGGTAGGCGACCTGCGGCTTGCCGACGTTGGCTTCGACGTTGAACTCGCGGCGCATGCGGTCGACGATGATGTCGAGGTGCAGCTCGCCCATGCCGGCGATGATGGTCTGGCCGGATTCCTCGTCGGTGCGCACGCGGAAGGACGGATCCTCCTGCGCGAGGCGCGACAGTGCCATGCCCATCTTTTCCTGGTCCGATTTGGTCTTCGGCTCGACCGCCATCGCGATCACCGGATCCGGGAAGGTCATGCGTTCCAGCGTGATCACGTGGTCGGCCGCGCACAGGGTATCGCCGGTGGTGACATCCTTCAGGCCCACCGCCGCAGCGATGTCGCCCGCGCAGACTTCCTTGATTTCCTTGCGGTCGTTGGAGTGCATCTGCAGGATGCGGCCGATGCGCTCTTTCCTCGACTTGACCGGGTTGTACACCTGGTCGCCGGAAGCGAGCGTGCCGGAATACACGCGGAAGAACGTGAGCGAGCCGACGAACGGATCGGTCATGATCTTGAACGCCAGCGCCGAAAACGGCTGGTCGTCGGCGGCCTTGCGGGTCGCTTCGTGTTCGCTCTCGTCGATGCCCTTGACCGGCGGACGATCCGCAGGCGACGGCAGCAACTGGATCACCGCATCCAGCATCGCCTGCACGCCCTTGTTCTTGAACGCGGTGCCGCAGAACACAGGTACAAGCTGGGTGGCGAGCGTGCCCGCGCGGATGCCCGCGATGATGTCTTCCTCGGAAAGGTCGCCCTCTTCGAGGTACTTGTTCATCAGCTCTTCGGAGGTTTCCGCAGCCGATTCCACCATGTGCTCGCGCGCCTTCTTCGCCGTCTCGACCAGCTCGGCGGGGACGTCGCGGTACTCGAACTTGGTGCCCTGCGATTCGGCGTCCCAGTAGATCGCCTTCATCTTGACGAGGTCGACCACGCCCTCGAAGTTGTCTTCGGCGCCGATCGGCACCTGCATCGGGACGGGGTGCGCGCCGAGGCGCGACTTCATCTGGCCGACCACCTTGTCGAAATTGGCGCCGGTGCGGTCCATCTTGTTGACGAACGCGAGCCGCGGCACGCCGTACTTGTTGGCCTGGCGCCACACGGTTTCCGACTGCGGCTGTACGCCGCCGACCGAGCACAGCACGAACACCGCGCCGTCGAGCACGCGCAGCGAACGCTCCACCTCGATCGTGAAGTCGACGTGTCCGGGGGTGTCGATGATGTTGAAACGGTGCTTCGGAAGGGAATGGTCCATGCCCTCCCAGAAGCAGGTGGTCGCCGCGGACGTGATGGTGATGCCGCGCTCCTGTTCCTGCTCCATCCAATCCATCGTGGCCGCACCATCGTGCACCTCGCCAATCTTGTGATTGACGCCGGTGTAGAAGAGGATGCGCTCGGTGGTCGTGGTCTTGCCGGCATCGATGTGGGCCATGATGCCGAAGTTCCGATAGCGCTCGATGGGTGTGGTGCGTGCCATGATCGACTCAACAATTCAAAGAACTGACTTTCAGCGCACCCGTTACGGGCGCGCCCAACTTCATTACCAGCGATAGTGCGAGAAGGCCTTGTTGGCTTCCGCCATGCGGTGGGTTTCCTCGCGCTTCTTCACCGCGCCGCCACGGTTCTCCGAAGCGTCCAGCAGCTCGGCGGCCAGCTTGCGCGGCATCGAGTTCTCGCCGCGTTTGCGCGCCGCCTCGATGGTCCAGCGCATCGCCAGCGCGGTGCGGCGCGAGGCGCGCACTTCGACCGGCACCTGGTAGGTGGCGCCGCCGACGCGCCGCGACTTCACCTCGACCGCGGGCGCGACGTTGTTCAGCGCCTTTTCGACCAGCGCGACGGGCTCCGGGTTCTTCTGGCCGATCTGATCGAGCGCGCCGTAGACGATGCCCTCGGCGACCGACTTCTTGCCGCTCTGCATCACCATGTTGATGAAGCGCGCAATCAACTCGCTGCCGTGCTTGGGGTCCGGCAGGATGACGCGGGCGGGATGGGAACCTTTGCGTGACATTGTGGTTACCTGAAAACGTGTTCGATTTGGTCGCGGCTTCCGCCGCTCCTGCACATCAAGCCTTCGGGCGCTTGGCGCCGTACTTGGAACGCGACTTGCGGCGCTTGGCGATGCCGGCGCAATCCAGCGAGCCGCGCACGGTGTGGTAGCGCACGCCCGGCAGGTCCTTGACGCGGCCGCCGCGGATCAGCACCACCGAGTGCTCCTGCAGGTTGTGGCCTTCGCCGCCGATGTAGCTGATGACCTCGTAGCCGTTGGTCAGGCGCACCTTGGCCACCTTGCGCATTGCCGAGTTCGGCTTCTTCGGCGTGGTGGTGTAGACGCGGGTGCACACGCCACGACGCTGCGGACAGTTCTGCAGGGCAGGCGATGCACTCTTGTAGGTTTTCGGGCTGCGCGGTCGGCGCACCAACTGGTTGACAGTTGCCATTTACCGGTATCCAGAAAAAAACGGAGGTCCTTCGAAAAACCAAAGGCAGACCGGTAATCCGGTCTGCCCAGAAGCGGAATTTTAACACGGAATCGCGAAGCAGGACAAGCCTTCGCGCCGTCGCAGCGTCCTGCTCCCGAATACGAAGCGCTTCCGTGCGCCTCATTTCGATGGAACCGCGCGCGTCAGGCGCGCGGCATGGTCATCATCAAGTTGCCGATTGCGGCGCTTCGCTCGACGCCTCGCCGGTTTCCTCGAACACGGCGGACACGTTCGCGAGGGTTTCCATCTCCGCATCGGTCAAGCCCACCGACGTCTTGCGCTGCGCGTGGTAGGCGAGACCCGTACCGGCCGGAATCAAGCGGCCAACTATAACGTTTTCCTTGAGACCACGCAACTCGTCGCGCTTGCCGCGCACCGCGGCATCGGTCAGTACGCGCGTGGTTTCCTGGAACGAGGCCGCCGAAATGAACGACTCGGTCGCCAGCGAGGCCTTGGTGATGCCCAGCAGCACCGGGATCGCCTGCGCCGGACGCTCGTTGCGGGACACAGCCTTGCGGTTGACCTCGTCGAACTGATTGCGTTCGACCTGTTCGCCGCGCAGGTAGGTGGTGTCGCCGGGTTCGGTGACCTCGACCTTGCGCAACATCTGGCGGATGATCGCCTCGATGTGCTTGTCGTTGATCTTCACGCCCTGCAGGCGGTACACGTCCTGGATTTCCTTGACCAGGTACGCCGCCAGCCGCTCGACGCCCAAGAGGCGCAGGATGTCGCGCGGATCGGACTCGCCGTCCACCACGGTCTCGCCCTTCTCGACGTGCTCGCCCTCGAACACCACGATGTGGCGCCACTTCGGGATCAGATCCTCGTGCTCGTTGCCGTCGGCATCCTTGATGATCAGGCGCTGCTTGCCCTTGGTGTCCTTGCCGAAGCTGACCACGCCCGAAACCTCGGCGAGGATCGCCGGCTCCTTGGGCTTGCGCGCCTCGAACAGGTCCGCGACGCGCGGCAGGCCGCCGGTGATGTCGCGGGTCTTGGACGACTCCTGCGGGATGCGCGCGATCACGTCGCCGACGCCGACTTCGGCGCCGTCCTGGATCGACACGATCGCGCCGGCCGGCAGGTACGACTGCGCCGGAATGTCGGTGCCGGGCAGTTTCAGGTCCTGGCCCTTCTTGTCTTCCAGGCGCACCGCCGGACGCAGGTCCTTGGCATTGCTGCCGCGGCGCTTCGGGTCGGTGACCACCACGCTTTCCAGGCCGGTCAGCTCGTCGATCGAGGACTGCACGGTCACGCCATCGACGAAGTCGATGTAGCGCACGCGGCCCGCCACTTCGGTGACGATCGGATGGGTGTGCGGATCCCAGGTCGCGACCGTCTGGCCGGCCTTGACCTCGGCGCCGTCCTTGACCGTGATGGTGGCGCCGTACGGCACCTTGTAGCGTTCGCGTTCGCGGCCGTTGACGTCGATCAGGCTGACGTCGCCCGAACGCGACACCGCGACCAGGTGGCCCTGCGCGTGCTTCACCGTCTTGAGGTTGTTGAACTTCAGCGTGCCGGTGGTCTTGATGGTGACATTGTCCACCGCGGCTGCACGCGAAGCCGCGCCGCCGATGTGGAAGGTACGCATCGTCAGCTGCGTACCAGGCTCGCCGATCGACTGCGCGGCGATCACGCCGACCGCCTCGCCGATGTTGACGAGGTGTCCGCGCGCGAGGTCGCGCCCGTAGCACAGCGCGCACACGCCGAACTCGGATTCGCAGGTGATCGGCGAACGCACCTTCACGCTCTGCACGCCGGCCGCGTCCAGCCTGTCCACCATCGCTTCGTTGAGCAGCGTGTCGCGCGTGACGATCGGCTTGTCGTCGTCGCCCGGCGCGTACACGTCCTCGACCGCGACGCGGCCGAGCACGCGGTCGCGCAACGGCTCGACCACGTCGCCGCCTTCCACGATCGAGGTCATGGTCAGGCCTTCGTGGGTGCCGCAATCGTGCTCGGTCACCACCACGTCCTGCGCCACGTCGACCAGGCGGCGGGTCAGGTAACCCGAGTTCGCGGTCTTGAGCGCGGTGTCGGCCAGGCCCTTGCGCGCGCCGTGAGTCGAGATGAAGTACTGCAGCACATCCAGGCCTTCGCGGAAGTTGGCCTTGATCGGCGTCTCGATGATCGAGCCATCCGGCTTGGCCATCAGGCCGCGCATGCCGGCGAGCTGGCGGATCTGCGCCGCGGAACCGCGCGCGCCGGAGTCGGCCATGATGTAGATCGAGTTCATCGACTTCTGCTCGACGGTCTTGCCGTCGGCGCCCTTGACCTTGTCGAAGCCGATGCCCTTCATCATCGCAGCGGCGATCTGTTCGTTGGTGCGCGACCAGATGTCGACCACCTTGTTGTAGCGTTCGCCCGCGGTGACGAGGCCGGACTGGAACTGCTCCTGGATTTCGACGACTTCCTTCTCCGCCTCTTCCAGGATCGCCTTCTTCTCGTCCGGGATCTTCATGTCGTCGATGCCGATCGAGATGCCCGAGATCGTGGCGAAGCGGTAGCCCGTGTACATCAACTGGTCGGCGAACACCACGGTGTCCTTGAGGCCCAGCTCGCGGTAGCACGCATTGATGAGCTTCGAGATCGCCTTCTTGGTGAGCTCGGTGTTCATGCGCTTGAAGGCCAGGCCTTCCGGCAGGATCTCGGCCAAGAGCGCGCGGCCGACCGTGGTATCGGTCAGCGTGGTCTTCTCCTTGCGCGAACCGTCGGCCGCGATTTCGACCTCGCGGATGCGCACCTTGACCTTGGCGTGCAGTTCGACCGCCTTGCTTTCGTAGGCGCGGCGCACTTCGGCCACGTCGGCGAACGCCATGCCCTCGCCCTTGGCGCCGGCGAGTTCGCGGGTCATGTAGTACAAGCCCAGCACCACGTCCTGGGTCGGCACGATGATCGGCTCGCCGTTGGCAGGCGACAGAATGTTGTTGGTGGACATCATCAGCGCGCGCGCTTCCAGCTGCGCTTCCAGCGACAGCGGCACGTGCACGGCCATCTGGTCACCGTCGAAGTCGGCGTTGAACGCGGTGCAGACCAGCGGATGCAACTGGATGGCCTTGCCCTCGATCAACTTCGGCTCGAACGCCTGGATGCCGAGGCGGTGCAGCGTCGGCGCGCGGTTCAGCAGCACCGGATGCTCGCGGATCACCTCTTCGAGGATGTCCCACACCACCGGTTCCTCGCGCTCGACCGACTTCTTCGCGGCCTTGATGGTGGGCGCGATGCCGCGCAACTGCAGCTTGGAGAAGATGAACGGCTTGAAGAGTTCCAATGCCATCTTTTTCGGCAGGCCGCACTGGTGCAGCTTCAGCGTCGGGCCGACCGTGATCACCGAGCGGCCGGAGTAATCGACGCGCTTGCCCAGCAGGTTCTGGCGGAAGCGGCCCTGCTTGCCCTTGATCATGTCGGCCAGCGACTTCAACGCGCGCTTGTTGGTGCCGGTGATGGCGCGGCCGCGGCGGCCGTTGTCCATCAGCGCATCCACCGATTCCTGCAGCATGCGCTTTTCGTTGCGCACGATGATGTCGGGCGCGTTGAGTTCCAGCAGCCGGCGCAGGCGGTTGTTGCGGTTGATGACGCGGCGGTACAGGTCGTTGAGGTCGGAGGTCGCGAAGCGGCCGCCTTCCAGCGGCACCAGCGGACGCAGGTCCGGCGGCAGCACCGGCAGCACCGTCATCACCATCCATTCCGGACGGTTGCCCGACTCCAGGAACGCCTCGACCAGCTTGATGCGCTTGGTCAAGCGCTTCAGCTTGGTCTCGGAATTGGTGCTCGCGATTTCTTCCTTGAGCCGCACCATCTCGCCGTTAAGGTCGAGTGACTTCAGCAGTTCGTAAACCGCCTCGGCGCCCATGCGCGCGTCGAACTCGTCGCCGTGTTCCTCGACCGCGGTGAGGTACTGGTCTTCGGTGAGCATCTGGCCGCGCTCAAGCGGGGTCAGGCCCGGATCGATCACGACGTAGGCTTCGAAGTACAGGATGCGCTCGATGTCGCGCAGCGTCATGTCCAGCATCAGGCCGATGCGCGAGGGCAGCGATTTCAGGAACCAGATGTGCGCGGTCGGCGAAGCCAGCTCGATGTGACCCATGCGCTCGCGGCGTACCTTGGCCAGCGTGACCTCGGTGCCGCACTTTTCGCAGACCACGCCGCGGTGCTTCATGCGCTTGTACTTGCCGCACAGGCACTCGTAGTCCTTGATCGGGCCGAAGATCGCCGCGCAGAACAGGCCGTCGCGCTCCGGCTTGAAGGTGCGGTAGTTGATGGTTTCGGGTTTCTTCACTTCGCCCCACGACCACGAACGGATCAGGTCGGGCGAGGCCAGCGAAATCTTGATCGCGTCGAAATTGAGCGGCTGCGATTGCTGGTTGAACAGGTTCAGAAGGTCTTTCATTGCTTCACTCCATTACGGAGAAATTGTGTCGGATGGAAAAGCGGGAGATCGGATGACGGAACGGGAACGCGATTGCCGCGCGCCCGTTTCGATACCGCGTCAACGTTCTTCCAGCTCCATGTCGATTGCCAGCGAGCGGATTTCCTTGACCAGCACATTGAACGATTCAGGCATACCCGCCGCCATCTTGTGTTCGCCATCGACGATGGACTTGTACATCTGGTTGCGGCCTTGCACGTCGTCGGACTTCACCGTCAACATTTCCTGCAGGGTGTAGGCCGCGCCGTAGGCTTCCAGAGCCCACACTTCCATTTCGCCGAAGCGCTGGCCGCCGAACTGCGCGCGGCCGCCCAACGGCTGCTGCGTGACCAGCGAGTACGGGCCGGTGGAGCGCGCATGCATCTTGTCGTCGACCAGGTGGTTGAGCTTCAGGTAATGCATGTAGCCCACCGTGACCGGGCGGTCGAACGCATCGCCGGTGCGGCCGTCGTACAGCATGGTCTGGCCCGACTCCGGCAACTCGGCGAGCTTCAGCATCGCCTTGATCTCGGCCTCGTCGGCGCCGTCGAACACCGGCGTCGCCATCGGCACGCCGGCTTTCAGGTTCTCCGCGAGATCGAGGATCTCGTGATCCTTCAGCGCATCCAGGTCGACATGGTGCTCGGCCTTGCCGGTGTTGTAGATGCGGTTGAGGAACTCGCGCACCTTGTTGGCCTTCTCCTTGGCTTCCAGCATCCGGCCGATCTTCTCGCCCAGGCCCTTGGCGGCCCAGCCGAGGTGGGTTTCCAGGATCTGGCCGATATTCATGCGCGAAGGCACGCCCAACGGGTTCAGCACGATGTCGATCGGCGTGCCGTCGGCCATGTAGGGCATGTCCTCGACCGGCGCGATCATCGACACCACGCCCTTGTTGCCGTGGCGGCCGGCCATCTTGTCGCCCGGCTGGATGCGGCGCTTGACGGCGAGGTGCACCTTGACCTGCTTCAGCACGCCCGGAGCGAGGTCGTCGCCCGCGGTGATCTTGGCCTGCTTCTCGCGGAAGCGCTTGTCGAAGGCTTCCTTGTGGCGCTTGATCTGCTCGGCCGCGCGCGACACCAGCTCGGCGGTTTCCTCGTCCTTCGGATTGACCTTGAACCACTCGTCCTTCTTGAGGCCGTCGAGGTATTCGTCGGTGATCGTCGCGTTCTTCTTCAGCCCCTGCGGACCATTGTTGGCGACCTTGCCGACCAGTTGCGTACGCAGACGACCGTAGATCGCGCCTTCCAGGATGCGGAACTGGTCGTCCAGGTCCTTGCGGACGCGCTGGATTTCCATTTCCTCGATCTGCTTGGCGCGCTCGTCCTTCTCGATGCCGTCACGCGTGAACACCTGCACGTCGATCACGGTGCCGTCCATGCCCGGCGGCACGCGCAGCGACGAGTCCTTCACGTCGGACGCCTTCTCGCCGAAGATCGCGCGCAGCAGTTTCTCTTCCGGCGTCAGTTGCGACTCGCCCTTCGGCGTGACCTTGCCCACCAGGATGTCGCCGACCTTCACTTCCGCGCCGATGTACACGATGCCGGATTTGTCGAGGCGGTTCAGCGCCTGCTCGCCCACGTTCGGGATGTCGGCGGTGATTTCCTCGGGACCGAGCTTGGTGTCGCGCGCCTGGCAGGTCAGCTCCTCGATGTGGATCGAGGTGTAGCGGTCTTCCTGCACCACGCGCTCGGACAGCAGCACCGAGTCCTCGAAGTTGTAGCCGTTCCACGGCATGAACGCGACCAGCATGTTCTGGCCCAGCGCCAGTTCGCCGAGGTCGGTCGAGGATCCATCGGCCAGGGTGTCGCCCACCGCAACCTTGTCGCCGACGTTCACCAGCGGGCGCTGGTTGAGGTTGGTGCTCTGGTTGGAACGCGTGTACTTGGTGAGCGTGTAGATGTCGACGCCCGGGTCGTTCTCGCCGACTTCCTTTTCGTTGACGCGCACCACGATGCGCGCGGCGTCGACCTGTTCGATCACGCCGCCGCGGCGCGCCGCGATGGTGACGCCGGAATCGCGAGCGACCGCGCGCTCGATGCCGGTGCCGACCAGCGGCTTCTCGGAACGCAGCGTCGGCACGGCCTGACGCTGCATGTTGGCGCCCATCAGCGCGCGGTTGGCGTCGTCGTGTTCCAGGAACGGCACCAGCGCCGCCGCCACCGACACGGTCTGCATCGGCGACACGTCCATGTAGTTGATCTCGGACACCGGACGCAATTCGGACTCGCCCCTGAAACGGCAGGACACGAATTCCTCGGTGAACTTGCCATGCTTGTCGAGCGGCGAGTTCGCCTGCGCGATCACGAAGTTGCCTTCCTCGATCGCGGACAGGTAATCGACCTTGTCGGTCACCTTGCCGTTCTCGACCTTGCGGTACGGCGTCTCCAGGAAGCCGTAGTGGTTGGTGCGCGCGTACACGGCCAGCGAATTGATCAGGCCGATGTTCGGACCTTCCGGCGTCTCGATGGTGCAGACGCGGCCGTAATGGGTCGGATGCACGTCGCGCACTTCGAAGCCCGCGCGCTCGCGGGTCAGGCCGCCCGGCCCCAGCGCCGAGACGCGGCGCTTGTGGGTGACTTCCGACAGCGGATTGTTCTGGTCCATGAACTGCGACAACTGCGAGGAGCCGAAGAACTCCTTGACCGCGGCCGCGACCGGCTTGGCGTTGATCAGATCCTGTGGACCCAGGTTGTCGGCTTCGGCCAGCGACAAGCGCTCCTTGACCGCGCGCTCGACGCGCACCAGGCCGATGCGGAACGCGTTCTCGGCCATCTCGCCGACGCTGCGCACGCGGCGGTTGCCGAGATGGTCGATGTCGTCCACGGTGCCGTGGCCGTTCTTGATCTCGATCAGCACGCGCAACACGTCCAGGATGTCGGAGGTGTCGCCCTGCGCTTCCACCAGCTTGACCGCGTCGTCTTCCTTGCGCGACGAGAAGTAGCGGTGGTCGTACAGCACCGCCGGACCCGTGACCGAATCGCGGCCGACGCGGCGGTTGAACTTCATGCGGCCGACCGTCGAAAGATCGTAGCGCTCGAAGGTGAAGAACAGGTTGTGGAACAGGTTCTGCGCGGCTTCCTTGGTGGGCGGCTCGCCCGGACGCATCATCCGGTAGATCTCGACCAGCGCCTCCAATTGGGTGCGGGTCGGATCGGCGCGCAGGGTGTTGGAAATGTACGGGCCGCGGTCGAGATCGTTCACGAACAGGGTCGCGATGGTGTCGATGCCGGCCGCGCGGAATTTGGCGATGTGCTCGGCGGTCAGCTCGTCGTTGGCCGAGGCCAGCAGTTCGCCGGTCTTCGCATCGACGATGTCGGTCGCAAGGATGCGGCCGACCATGTAGTCGTCGGGCACTTCCAGCGTGGTGATCTTGGCGCTCTTGAGTTCGCGCACGTGGCGCGCGGTGATGCGCTTGTCCTTCTCGACCAGCACCTTGTCGCCGGCCACCAGGTCGAAGTTCAGCGTTTCGCCGCGCAGGCGCTCGGGCACCAGCGCCAGTTCCGCGTGGCCTTCCTTGCCGAGGTGGAACACGTTGTGCTCGAAGAAGATGTCCAGCATCTCCTCGTTGGTGTACCCCAGCGCGCGCAGCAGGATCGTCACCGGCAGCTTGCGGCGGCGGTCGATGCGGGTGAACAGCACTTCCTTCGGGTCGAATTCGAAGTCCAGCCACGAACCGCGGTACGGGATCACGCGCGCGTTGAACAGCAGCTTGCCGGACGAATGCTGCTTGCCCTTGTCGTGGTCGAAGAACACGCCGGGCGAACGGTGCAGCTGCGAGACGATCACGCGCTCGGTGCCGTTCACGATGAAGGTGCCGGTCTCGGTCATGAGCGGAATCTCGCCCATGTAGACCTCCTGCTCCTTCACCAGCTTCGGCACCTTCTTGGAGGCCGGACTGTCCTTGTCGTAGATGACCAGACGCACCTTGACGCGCAGCGGCGCGCCATAGCTCATGCCGCGCACGCGGCATTCGCGTTCGTCGAACGCGGGCTCGCCGAAGTGGTAGTCCACGAACTCCAGTTCCGCATTGCCGGAGTGGCTGCGGATCGGGAATACCGATTTCAGCGCGGCCTCCAGGCCCTTGTCTTCGCGCTTGCCCGGCGGCACGTCGGCCTGCAGGAAATCGCGGTAGGAATCGGTCTGGATGGTCAGCAGGTTGGGCACGCCGAGTACCGGCGGGCGCTTGCCGAAATCCTTGCGGATGCGCTTCTTTTCGGTGAAGGAATAGGTCGTCATGGATGCTACCGCCTCGTTCTGTGGTCACGGGGCCGCTTGCGGGCCCGGAAAACGGGTGGAGCTGTCACCGGGAAGTCGCTGGTATTGCCGGCACCAGCACGCCTTCTGCCGCTACTTCTTGTGAACAACTCGGATCAAAAACCGGGAATGGGGAATCGGGAATGGGGAATCGGAAGAGCGGACTTTTCAGCTTCTGCCTTTAACGATTCACCATTCACGATTCTCGATTCCAGTGCTGCTGCAACGGCCGAAGGCCGGGGATTTTCATCCCCAGCCTTTGGCTTTCGTCATCCCGGCAAACGCCGGGATCCATTTTGATTTTGCTGCATTCTCAAAATGGACCCCGGATCAACGCACATCCCTGTGCTGTCCGGGGTGACGACCTCCTGTCGTCACTTATTTCAACTCGACCTTGGCACCGGCCGCTTCGAGTTCCTTCTTGAACTTCTCGGCGTCTTCCTTGCTGGCGCCTTCCTTGACGGTCTGCGGTGCGCCTTCCACCAGGTCCTTGGCCTCTTTCAGGCCCAGACCGGTGATCGCACGCACGGCCTTGATCACTTCGACCTTCTTTTCGCCGACTGCTGCCAGCACGACGTTGAACTCGGTCTTCTCTTCGGCGGCAGCGGCACCGCCGCCGGCGGCCGGGGCGGCGGCCACGGCCACCGGGGCCGCGGCGGACACGCCGAACTTCTCTTCCATCGCCTTGACCAGCTCCATCACCTCGACGAGGGTCTTGGACGAGATGGCTTCGATGATGTCTTCATTGCTGAGGGACATGTTGATTGACTCCTGAAACGTTGAAAGGTTGATTGTTGGGAAGCCGGGAATGGAGATTCGGGAATCGGGAATCGGAAGAGCAAGAGCTTGCGTGCTGTTGCCTTTTACGATTCACGATTCACCATTCACGATTCCCGTCGTACCACTCGTGCGAACCCGACCTTACGCGGCCTGCTTCTGCCGGCCCACCGCGTTGATCGCGCGGGTGACCTGGGTGGCAGGCTCGGCCAGCACGCGCACCAGCATGGTGGCGGGCTGCACCAGCACGCTGAGCAGCATCGACAGCGCCTGCTCGCGGGTCGGCAAGGACGCCAGCACGTCGACGTGCGAGGCGGGGTACGCCTTGCCGCCGATCGCGACCAGCTTGGGCTTCAGGCCTTCGTTGGTCTTGACGTACTCCTTGACCAAACGCCCGGCGGCACCCGGATCCTCGGTCGAGAAGGCATACAGCAATGGACCGGTGAGTTGCGCTTTCGCACACTCGTATTCGGTTCCGTCCACCGCGCGCCGCACCAGGGTGTTCTTTGCAACCTTCAGGAACACACCCGAGGTACGTGCCTTCTTGCGCAGCTCGGTGAGCTGCTCGACCGTGAGACCCGCGTACTCCGCGGCGACCAGCGAGTGCGCCTTCGACGCGACTTCGGCCAGTTCGGCAACGAGCTCTTTCTTTTGTGCCAGATTGAGCGGCATTGCATCCTCCGATGAATCCATCGCGCTCCATGCGCGATGCATTCGAACCAAACGGATCATCGGCATCCTGCCGATCCGCCGGCGCCTCGCGGCGCCTGATTGCGGTGTCCGCTCGGAGATCAACCTTTCGGGTCGATTCGTTGCGGGCGACACCATCTGCGCAGGCGGGAATCCATACGCAATTCCGATTGAGGTTCCGCGGATCATGCTGATCCGCTTCGCCACCTGCGGTCTTTGACGGCTGGTTGCGGTGCACTGCAACTTCGCCCTCAAATTTGAACTGGCTGGCGATCGCCAGATCGCCAACCTTCGAACGTCATCCCCGCGAAAGCGGGGAACCTTTTCCCTTCTCCCTCCGGGAGAGCCGCCATCCATGGCCAAGAGCTCCGTGGTGGCGCGTAGCACCGGATGAGGGTCCGAACTCGCGATGTTCCAACACTTCGCGGGTCCGAACCCTCACCCGTGCCCCTCTCCCGGAGGGAGAGGGGTTCAAATCATTTCGCTGCCATCGCCGCCAGCGTCGATGGATCGACGATCACGCCCAAGCCCATCGTGCTGGAGACCGACACCTTCTGCAGGTACTGGCCCTTGGCGGTGGACGGCTTGACCTTGATGAGGTCGGCGATCAGCGCGTTCAAGTTGTCCTTGAGCGCATCGACCTCGAAGTTCACCTTGCCGATCGAGCAGTGCACGATGCCGGCCTTGTCGTTGCGGTAACGCACTTGGCCGGCCTTGGCGTTCTTGACCGCGCCCACCACGTCCGGCGTCACGGTGCCGACCTTGGGGTTCGGCATCAGGCCGCGCGGACCCAGCAACTGTCCCAGCTTGCCGACCACGCGCATCGCATCCGGGGTCGCGATCACGACGCCGAAATCGATGTCGCCGCCCTGCATCTGCGCGGCGAGGTCATCCATGCCGACCGCATCGGCGCCGGCGGCCTTGGCCGCTTCCGCCTTCTCGCCGGCCGGGCAGAATACCGCCACGCGCACCGTCTTGCCGGTGCCGTGCGGCAGCACGGTGGAACCGCGCACGCCCTGGTCGGACTTCTTGGCGTCGATGCCGAGGCGGATTGCGACGTCCACCGATTCCACGAACCTGGTCTTGGCGTTGTCCTTCAGAATCTTCAACGCCGCATCGACCGGATATTGCTTGCCGGGCTCGACCTGGCCGGCCATCGCTTTGAAACGCTTGCTCAGTGCCATGTCAGACGCCCTCCACGTTGAGACCCATGCTGCGCGCGCTGCCGGCGATGGTGCGCACGGCCGCGTCCAGATCCGCCGCGGTGAGGTCGGGCTCTTTCTGCTTGGCGATGTCTTCCAGTTGCTTGCGGGTCACCTTGCCCACCTTGTCGGTGTTGGGCTTGGACGAACCCGACTCGATGCCGGCCGCCTTCTTCAGCAGCACGGTCGCGGGCGGGGTCTTGGTGACGAAGGTGAAGCTGCGGTCCGAATACGCAGTGATGATCACCGGGATCGGCAGGCCCTTTTCCAGCTTCTGCGTGGCGGCATTGAACGCCTTGCAGAACTCCATGATGTTGAGGCCGCGCTGGCCCAGCGCCGGACCGACCGGCGGGCTGGGGTTGGCCTCACCGGCCTTGACCTGCAGCTTGATGTAACCGACGACTTTCTTTGCCATTGCTTTATCTCCTGGAGTTCAAGCGTCTGCACGTTCGATGCGAACTGCGGGACTCCTCCTGTTGTTGAAAATGTCAGTCGCTCGCTGCGCTCGCTGCCAGTCGGCGGCTGCGCCGCCTGCAAAGAGTCAATAACAGCACGCTTCTACTAACTCTTTGCCCACTTACAGCGCACGAAGTGCGCGACTTACCACATTTAAGCCTTCTCCACCTGCCCGAACTCCAATTCCACCGGAGTCGAGCGGCCAAAGATCAGCACCGCCACACGCAGGCGGTTCTTCTCGTAATTGACTTCCTCGACCACGCCGTTGAAGTCGTTGAACGGTCCGTCGATCACGCGCACCATTTCGCCCGGCTCGAACAGCACCTTCGGACGCGGCTTCTCGATGCCTTCCTTGACACGATTCAGAATCGCATCGGCCTCGGAATCCTTGATCGGCAGCGGCTTGTCGGCGGTGCCGCCGATGAAGCCCATCACCTTGGGCGTCTCCTTGACCAGGTGCCAGCACTCGTCGTCGATGCGCGGGGCGCGCGCCTCGCCGGTGGTCTCGATCTGCACCAGCACGTAGCCCGGGAAGAACTTGCGCTCGCTCTTGCGTTTCTGGCCGGCGCGCATCTCGACCACTTCCTCAGTCGGCACCAGCACTTCGCCGAACTTGTCCTGCATCCCGGAACGCGCCACCCGCTCGGCGAGCGCGCGCGCGACCTGATGTTCGAAGCCCGAGTAGGCGTGGACCACGTACCAGCGTTTGCCTGTCGTTTCGCTCATGTTCACAGCTTCAGCAGCCAGTCGAGGATGACCGATTTCAGGATGATGTCGATCAGGCCCAGCACCACGCTGAGCACCACCACCACCAGGATCACCACCAGCGTCGTGCGGATCGTCTCTTCGCGCGTCGGCCACACCACCTTGCGCATCTCGAACTGGGTTTCACGCAGGTAGTCACGCACGGCATGGCCGGGGGTAGTGAACCAGGCCACGCCGCAGGCAACCACGATCGCGCCCACCACGCTGAGCGTGTGCACGATCGACGGAACGGTCGAGGGCAGCAGGTAGTACGCCGCCACGCCCGCGACGACGATCAGCACCGCCAGCGTCAGCAGGCCGATATCCGTCGCCTTGCCGGTTGCCATCGTTTCCGCTTTTGCATTCATGGGTTTCTTGCTGTCCGGCACTGCTGTTTCCGCATCCAGTCCACGCATTGGCACGCCAGGAGGGACTCGAACCCCCAACCTGCGGTTTTGGAGACCGCTGCTCTGCCAATTGAGCTACTGGCGTAGGATTTACTCGATGACCTTGGTGACCACGCCGGCGCCCACCGTGCGGCCGCCTTCGCGAATCGCGAACCGCAGGCCTTCCTGCATCGCGATCGGGTGGATCAACGCCACCGTCATCTTGATGTTGTCGCCCGGCATCACCATCTCCACGCCCTCCGGCAGCTCCACCGCACCCGTGATATCGGTGGTGCGGAAGTAGAACTGCGGACGGTAGCCCTTGAAGAACGGCGTGTGACGGCCGCCTTCGTCCTTCGACAACACGTACACCTCGGATTCGAACTTGGTGTGCGGCGTGATCGTGCCCGGCTTGCACAGCACCTGACCGCGCTCCACTTCCTCGCGCTTGGTGCCGCGCAGCAGCAGACCCGCGTTGTCGCCCGCCTGCCCCTGGTCCAGCAGCTTGCGGAACATCTCCACACCCGTCACCGTCGTCTTCGTCGTCGGCCGAATGCCCACGATCTCCACTTCGTCGCCCACCTTGATGATCCCGCGCTCGATGCGCCCGGTCACCACCGTGCCACGACCCGAAATCGAGAACACATCTTCCACCGGCATCAGGAACGGCTTGTCGATGTCGCGCTTGGGCTCCGGAATGTACGTGTCCAGCGCGTCCACCAGCTTCAGGATCGACGGCACGCCGATCTCCGACTGGTCACCCTCCAGCGCCTTCAGCGCCGATCCCTTGATGATCGGCGTGGTGTCACCCGGGAAGTCGTACTTCGACAGCAGCTCGCGCACTTCCATCTCGACGAGCTCCAAAAGCTCGGCGTCGTCCACCATGTCCGCCTTGTTCATGTACACCACGATGTACGGCACGCCCACCTGGCGACCCAGCAGGATGTGCTCGCGCGTCTGCGGCATCGGACCGTCCGCCGCACTGACCACCAGGATCGCGCCGTCCATCTGCGCCGCACCCGTGATCATGTTCTTCACGTAGTCCGCGTGTCCCGGGCAGTCCACGTGCGCGTAGTGCCGGTTCGGGCTTTCGTACTCCACGTGCGCCGTCGAAATCGTGATCCCGCGCGCCTTCTCTTCCGGCGCCGCGTCAATCTGGTCGTACGCCTTGAACTCGCCGCCAAACCGCTCCGCGCCCACCTTCGTCAGCGCCGCCGTCAGCGTCGTCTTGCCATGGTCAACGTGACCAATCGTCCCCACGTTCACGTGCGGCTTCTTGCGCTCGAATTTCTCTTTGGACATGACGTTCGTACCTTTCTGCTATCTGCGTGTCTTGAGTCGGTTGAGTTTTGCGGCTTCGATGAATCCTGTGTTCGGGAATCGTGAATCGGGAATCGTTACAGCAACAGCGTGCGAGCTTTGGCTTTTACGATTCCCGATTCACCATTCACCATTCACGATTCCCGGCAATTGTTGGTGCTCACAACAGGAATCGAACCTGTGACCTCTTCCTTACCAAGGAAGTGCTCTACCGACTGAGCTATGTGAGCGTGGAGGAAGCATTCAATGGAGCGGGAGACGGGAATCGAACCCGCACCATCAGCTTGGAAGGCTGAGGTTCTACCATTGAACTACTCCCGCATCCGGGCGATCTCTGGCGGAGCTTTCGGCTCCGTTGCATGCAGCTGAACTGGTGGAGGGAGGTGGATGACTCCGGGCATCCTGCCCTTCGCCCCTCCGGGGCCGCGCCGCTTGCGCGTCGCGTTCCGATTCGCTCCCGGCGAATCGGTCGAACCATCATCTTGAATCGGTGGTTCGCAATCCACCTCGTTGAAACGTCTTGCACCTCTTGAAACTGGTGGAGGGAGGTGGATGACTCCGGGCATCCTGCCCTTCGCCCCTCCGGGGCCGCGCCGCTTGCGCGTCGCGTTCCGATTCGCTCCTGGCGAATCGGTCGAACCATCATTTTTATTTCGGTGGTTCGCATCCACCTCAACGAAACTTTTGCACCTCTTGAAGCTGGTGGAGGGAGGTGGATTCGAACCACCGAAGGCGTAAGCCAGCAGATTTACAGTCTGCCCCCGTTGGCCGCTTGGGTATCCCTCCGGAAATCTTGGTTTGCTGAAACGGATTGAACAAACCCGGCGGTCAAACGAAGGCACAAGCCAGCAGATCACACTTCCTGTCTGCCCCGTTGGCCGCTTGGGTATCCCTCCGGGATGGCGTGGTGGCTGCGACGAACGCCTATCGATGCCAACAGAAAGGCGCCGACACAAACAGCCCGGAATGCTCGAAGACACCCGGGTTTCAAGGGTTTGCATCACAAAGACTGCGTATTGTCACGGCATACGCAACGCAAGTCAACCGCGGTTGAACCTCGCGACGCCGATCCAATCCGCGGCCCTGCTGCCAGTGAACACAAGCGCTTACAGACCGGTGCCGCAGCGACATCCAAGCACGGGTACCGGCCAAACGCCAATTGTAACGCCGCGCGAAATACTCCAAAACAACCGTGACTTTTGTGACGAGTGGCACGGATCTTGTGACAGGTGGCACGAATCCTGCTAGAAAGCGCCCGTGACGCGGGCATCACGCAACTGCGCAATCCGGCGCCACGTCGTTCATCCATGCAGCATGACGTTCCACCCATCAACCGGAGAAATCCAGACATGAACTTGAAGCACACGCTCCTGGCCCTTGGCCTCGCCACCGCCTGCGGCGGTTTGGCCGTCGCGCCGGCAACCCTGGCTGCCGTTCCCGACGGCACCATCACTTTCACTGGCAGCGTGACCGCCGCCACCTGCACCATCAAGGGTCCCACGTCCAGCGGCAGCAACAACTTCACGGTTGCGCTGCCGACCGTCTCGGCCAACTCGTTGACGGCCAATGGCACCGGCGCCTACACGCCCAGCGCAACCGCCTTCACCATGACCCTGTCGGGTTGTCCGGCCGGGGCGAGGGTCGGCGCCCAGTTCTACAGCGCCGCCAACGCCGACACCACCACGGGCAATGGCACCTTGATGAACACCGGCGTCGCTGGCGTGGACGTGCAACTGCTGAATTCGGGAGGTACCGCGGTCACCATCGGTACGGCCGCCCCGGTCGGCAACGCCAACGTCACCGATCAGACAACCGTGGCATCCGGTGGCGCGACGCTGGCTTATTCAGCCCAGTACTACGCAACCAGCGCCTATGCAGGGGCCGGGGGCGCCGTTTCGACAACGGTGAATTACGTCATCAACTACCAGTAAGCAGCCGGCAACCAGCAACCCGCTGTGCATGCCGCAATTCGGCACAGCGGGTTGGGGGCTCGGCCCCACCAGAGATAACCCATGAACATCCTGACCCGCGTATTGGCCGCGGCAGCGGCCATGTTGTGCGTGGCCGCGCCTGCCGCCGCCAGCATTGTCATCACCGGCACACGCGTGATCTTCAACGCCGCCCAAGGCGAGGCGACGGTGCGCCTGACCAACGAAAACGACCGGCCGGCGCTGGTCGAAGCCTGGATCGATGACGGCAACATCGGTTCGACGCCGGATACCGTCCACACGCCGTTCCTGATCACGCCACCGCTGTTCCGGATGGATGCGCACAAGGACCAGAGCCTGCGCATCCTGTACGTCCAGGGCGCCAAGCCCTTGCCGACCGACCGCGAATCGGTGTTCTGGCTGAACGTGCTGGAAATCCCGCCGAAGCCGACCGGCCCCGAATATGCCGGCAAGAATTACCTGCAATTCGCGATCCGATCGCGGATCAAGCTTTTCTACCGCCCGGCCAAACTGCCGGGGAACGCGCTGAAAGCCCCCGACCAGCTCAGCTTCAAGGCTGCCGCCGGGCCCGGGGCGGCGCTGGAAGTCCACAACCCGACGCCGTACTACATCACGATTGTCGGCGTGGCAGTAGGCGCCGATGGCAAGACGGACGGCAGCGCCGACGGCATGGTGGCGCCCTTCGATGACCTGAAGCTTCCACTCAAAAGCCTCGCGCACGCGCCCGCGGTCGGCACGCCCATCATCTTCACGACCCTCAACGATTTCGGCGCGACCGACAGCCACAAGGGCGTGATCGCGCAATGAGGCTCCGGCGCGCCGCCACCCATGCCATTCGGGCGCCGAAATGCTCGCTGCTGGCGTTGGCCTGCGCAGCAGGACTGGCCTCGCTGGGCTGGGCGACGCCGGGCCACGCGGCCGCGGCGGCAGGACCTGCCGCGGCCAGCGCAGATTACGTCGAGTTTGACCGTGGCATGCTGGCGGGCGGCGGCAGCAACGCGGCCGACCTCGCGCGATTTGAACAAGGCGACACGGTACTGCCGGGCATCTACAGCCTCGATGTCTATTCAAACCAAAACTGGATCGGACGCATGGACGTGCGCTTCGCCGCGCCGGCGCCCAGCGCCAACGCGGTACCGTGCGTCACCCCGGAACTGCTTGACCGTATTGGCGTGGCTCCCGCCGCTCCCGGATCCGCGGCCGTTGCGCAACTGAAATCGCCCGATGCCTGCGTGCAGCTGTCCAGTCTGATTCCCGACGCGAAATTGTCGCTGGACATGGCCGACCTGCGCCTCGACGCCAGCATCCCGCAAGCCTATACGGGGCGGCTGCCACGCGGCTACGTCAACCCCGCGTCCTGGGACCAGGGCGTGCCGGCGTTCCTGCTGAACTACAACTTCAACAGTTTCCACACCAGCAACAAAGGACTGAGCCAGACCAGCACCTATCTCGGACTCAACGCCGGACTCAATCTCGGCCCGTGGCACTTCCGCCAGGATTCAACCGTCACCTGGCAATCCGGCACCGCTGGATCGCCGGGCCAGCGCCACTGGCAGAACATCAACGCCTATGTACGCCGCGACCTGCCCAAACTGCAATCCACCCTGACGATCGGCGACAGCTACACCGACGGCGCGGTCTTTGACAGCATGAGCCTGCGCGGCGTGCAGCTCGGCACCGACGACAACATGTTGCCGCAGTCGCTGCGGGGATATGCGCCCATCATCCGCGGCGTCGCCGACAGCAACGCCAAGGTCACGGTCAGCCAGAACGGCGTGCAGATCTACCAGACCACGGTCGCACCCGGTCCGTTCGTGATCAACGACCTGTATCCGGGCGGCTACGGCGGCAACCTGGTCGTCACCGTGACCGAAGCCGACGGCCGCACGCAAATCTTCACCGTGCCGTACGCCTCGGTCGCGCAGTTGTTGCGGCCGGGCATCACCCGCTTCGACCTCGCGGCCGGCCAGGTGCGCAACACCTTTGGCCTTGGCAACAAACCGGGCATCATCCAGGGCACGATCCAGCACGGCTTCAACAACCTGCTGACCGGCTACGCGGGCTTCCAGGGTTCGGAAGGCTACGGCGCGGTACTGGCCGGCGCCGCCTTCAACACGCGTTTCGGCGCGCTGGCCATGGACATGACCCAGGCCCACGCCAGCATTCCGGGTTACGGCACACACAACGGCCAAAGTTTCCGGATCAGCTACAGCAAGCTGATCCCGGAAACCAGGACCTCGATCGCGGTCGCGGCTTACCGCTATTCGACCGGCGGATTCCTGAGCCTGCAGAACGCGGAATACGCGCGTGATTACGCACGCCGCGGTCTCGACATCCTGCAGTACCAGCTGACGAATATCCCCATGATCGACGGCGTGCCGATCCCGGGCCTGCTGACGCCTGCGCAACGCGCGGCCTTGTCCGGGACGACCTTCAATCCGGACAACCTGTTGACGCCCACGGGACTGCTGCAGGAACGCGATCGCTTTACCCTGACCACGAACCAGCAGTTGGGCGAACGGTATGGATCGCTGTACGCGAACGTCTCCATCAGCGATTACTGGAATCAGCGCGGCCGCGACACGCAATTCCAGTTTGGCTACAGCAACCATTTCAAGCGGCTCACCTACAGCGTCTCGCTGTCGCGTGGCCGCACCGGCCTCGGCGGCTATGACAACCAGGCGTTCATCAATGCCACCCTTCCACTGGGCAGCGGCGTCCACGCGCCGAACCTGTCAGTCAATCTCAACCACAGCGACGCAACGGGTTCCCGGGAGCAGGCCACGCTGAGCGGCACGGCCGGTGAATGGAACCAGTTCACCTATGGCGCCACGGCTTCGCGCGGCACCGGCACCAGTGGCGGCGGCAACACCTTCAGCGTGAACGCCGGCTACAACAGCCCGTATGCGGTGTTGAACGCCAGCGCCGGCAAGGGCAACGGCTTTTCGCAGGAATCCGTCGGCGCCAGCGGCTCGCTGGTGGCGCACCAGGGCGGCATCACCTTTGGCCAGCCGCTGGGCGAAACCGCCGCCATCGTGCACGTCCCGGGTGCGGCCGGCGCGCACATCCTCAATACACCGGGCGTGCGCGTGGATCGCTTCGGCTACGCCCTGGTGCCTTACCTCGCACCGTACCAGCTCGATACCATCCAGATCGATCCGCAGGGCCTGCCGCTGGGGGTAGAGTTGGACGCGACCAGCGCCAACGTCGCGCCGTACGCAGGCGCCATCGTCATGGTCGACTTCAAGAGCCATTACGGACAGGCGCTGATTGCCCACATCCAGGCTGCCGATGGCAAACCCTTGCCGTTCGGCACCGAGGTGGTCGACGCGAAAGGCCAGACGGTCGGCACTGTGGGACAGGCGGGGCTAGTCCTGCTGCGCGTATCCAGCAAGTCGGGACGCCTCACCGCCCGCTGGCAAGCGGCGCAGGAAACCATGCAGACGTGCTCATTCGACTACACCGCGCCCGCCAGCGATCGCCAGTCACCGCTGGAGGTAACCTGTCCGGCAGGTGACGCAAATACCCCTACCCGCAACGGTGCCGGATCATGACAACGACCTGCGGCAACCCGCCCCGACACGCCCCCGCGCTCCCGATGCGCATGTTGGGCATGCTGTCCGGATGCCTGATGCTGCTGGGGCTGGCCAGCGTGCCGCGCGTGGCCGCGGCCACCTGCTGGTATACCAACGGCTCGGCCACGACCGTCACCTTCAACGCCGGCACGATCACGCTGACGCCCGGCACGACGATCGGCCAGGTGTTGTGGACTTCGAGCACCGGGACCCCCGCCAACCCACCCACGATGCAGTGCGACGGCAACACCGCCAGCGGCATCCAGAACACCATCGCCGGTCCGCCGACGGGCAGCGACAACACGTTGTTCCCCACCGGCATCCCGGGGATTTCGTACCGCCTGCTGCATCCCGACACCAGCACGCTGCTGTCCGTCTACCCGAACTACACCATCAACAGCGGCATCTTCAGCGTCACGACCAACCTGCAGCTGATCTACACGGGGCCATACCTGCCACCCAACAACAGCACCCTTACGGGCCCGCTGGCGCAGTGGAACGTGCTTACGTGCACTCCCGACAAGAATGGCACCCGGTGTGCGAAGAACAGCACGCCGTCGCCCCAACCCGTCGAATATTTCAACATCAACGCCACGATCCTGATCCAGGTGCCGACGTGCACCCTCGCCGGACCGGCGAATTTCACGGTCACGCTGCCCAACGCCACCCTTCCCCAGTTCACCGGAGTGGGCTCGACCGCCAACAAGGTGCCGTTCAACGTGCAACTGACCAGTTGCCCCACCGGGCAGAAGGTATTCGTCACCCTCAACACCCCCAACCCGCAACCCGCTGCCACCGGCGTGATCGCACCTTCGGGTGCAGGCTATGCCGCCGGTGTCGGCGTGCAGATCCTGCAGGCCGACGGCGCCACGCCGGTCACGTTTGGCACGGCCATCAACACCGGCACTGCGGCGGCCAGCAGTTACACCATCAACCTTTTTGCGCAGTACTACCAGACGGCTGCCAGCGTGACCGCAGGGCCGGTGCAGGGCATCGCGACCTACACGCTCAACTATCAGTGAACTGCGTGGGTCCGTGCGGGCAAGCCTCGGCACTCACTCGATCAAGGCATCGGGAACTTGTGCCTGCAATGAATGCTCGACGGGCTTGCCGTCATGCACGTCGATGCGAACGCGAAACGACGGATCGGCAACCTCGTAGGTCGGCAATGTCAAATGGCTGGCGGTGCCGATGCCGGTGACGATGAAGCCGGGAACATCAAGCGGTTTACCGTTGACCACGCGATCCTTGAGGTAGGCATCCAGCGCCGCGCGACCGCCCGTGCGCTCCACTTCGCGCAATTTTTCCGGCACCACGATCCACGCATGACCATCGGGATGCCAACTCACGAATCGTGCGTTGCCATTCGCCTCGACCAGCAGTGCGCTGTCCTGATCGACGCCAAGCCCGGTGACTGCAGCAGTGTGTTGGTCCTTCACCGCACGCGCGACGAACACCAGCAGACGCCCAAGCCGCTTGCGCTGCACGAAATGCGTATCGGTGAAGGTGCCCTGCAGCAACGGCGAATCGAGGAAATGATCGACCAGCGTCACCGCCGGCCCGTCCGGATCGCGCAGCGCCTCCTGCGACGTGATGCTGCCGCCGTCCAGCGCGCCGTAACCCCATTGCCCGAGGACCGCGAGCCCCGCGCTGGTGCCGCCGATCGGTTTGCCCGCGCGCACGTGTGCGTTCAACAGGTCGTTGAGCGGCGTGCCTTTCCAGAAGCGCACGTAGTTGGCCTGGTCGCCGCCCGCGATGAAGATGCCGTCGGCGCGCTTCACGATCGCCAGCACGCGTGGATCGCTGGCCGGTTGGCGCGCGTGGAAGATCAATGTCTGCACCGACGCGACGCCGCCGACATCACGGTAAATCCAGTTCTGCAATTCGTCATCGCCGGAAGCGCGCAGGATCACAATGTGTCCGTGCCCGGCCTGCGCAACAAACCACTGGAACGCCGCCTCGATGTTGCGGCCGCCGCCCATCAGCAACAGGCCGGGCGAAGTCTTGCCCGGCGTCTTCGCTGCGACGTCACCGGCGACGAAATACTCGTAACCAGCCTTGGCGTAACCGGCATGCAGCGGGGCTTGTGCCCATCCGCTCGCGCAAACCAGCAACGCCAGCGCGCCGGCCAGCCAGCGCCACGTCAACGGCACCCGATTCCGCCTTGATTCGAACATCCCGCCCTCCCGATGGATACGCACGCCGCGCGGTTCCGCGCCAGGCTCCACATCGGGACGAAACCGATCGCTAATTCCCTACTTTTTGCCGGACACTCGACAACCCGTCTGCCGTCCCGCAAGATCGCCCGATGGGAGAATCGGTGGATGCATGGTTCGTGCGCGAAGTGTTGGCGCACGAACCAGCCTTGATGCGTTTCCTGCACCGCAACTGGCGCGACCATGACGAGGTCAGCGACCTGCGGCAGGAGATCTATGTGCGCGTGTACGAAGCGGCGGCGCGCCAATTGCCGGACTCGCCCAAATCCTTCCTGTTCGCGACCGCACGGAACCTTTTGGCCGACCGGGTACGCCGGCAGCGCATCGTTTCGATCACGGCAGTGGGTGATCTGGAGCAGTTGAACGTCTTGGAAGATGAACTGGACCCCGATCGCTGGTTCAGCGGCCGCGAGGCACTCGCGCGACTGGCCCGCGCGCTGGATCGCCTGCCGGACCGTTGTCGCGAGGTGGTCTGGCTGCGTCGGGTCGAGGACCTGCCGCAGAAGGAAATCGCGCGGCGGCTGGGCATCAGCGAGAAGACCGTCGAAAAACACATCGCGAAGGGATCGCGGCTGATGGCGGATCATTTCCACGCAGAATCGGAAGCAGCGACGCCACGCGGCCACACGCAGGGCATGCACGCACGGAACCGCAAACCGACATGACGGACGACCATCGACAAATCGAACGCGACGCCACGCTGTGGCTGGCGCGCCGCGATGCCGGCGGCTGGAGCGACCGGCAGCAGGCCGCGCTGGACGCGTGGCTGGCGCAAGCCACCGCGCACCGGGTGGCGTTCCTGCGCCTCGAAGCGTCCTGGGAACAGGCCGCCCGGCTGAAGATCCTGTCTGCGGGCGCGACCCACGACGGCATTCCCGCGCGCGGCGCGTGGCTGGATTCGCCCTACTTCGCGCCGCTGGCCAGCGACGCACTGGCCGCCGCCCCGGCGCCCGTCCGCGGCATCCGCCGCAGGCCACGCGCGCGGCACTGGCCGGTGCTGGCGGCCGTCGCGGCCAGCCTGCTGGCGGTCGTCATCGCGATGGGCAGCCTTGCCTGGCGCGACGCCACCCACGTCGACCGCGGCGAATGGCGAACCACGCTGGGCGCGCAGCAGGTCGTGCAGCTCGCCGACGGTTCCACCGCCACGCTGGGCAGCAACACCCGTCTGCGCGTCGAACTGTCGCGCCGCGAGCGCGACCTGTACCTGCCGCAGGGCGAGGCGTTCTTCGATGTCGCCCACGACCCGGCGCGGCCGTTCGTGGTGCACGCCGCCGGCTACCGCGTGACCGCCGTCGGCACGCGTTTCGACGTGTGCCGCGACGATTCCGGCAAATTGCGCGTGGTGGTGACGCGCGGCCTGGTGCGGCTGCAATCCGCGCGCGATCCCGCGCAGGCGCCCGCGATGCTGCCGGCCGGAAGCATCGCCACGGTCGACGGCGGCGACGTGCTGGTCCGCAACGTGTCGCCGGACGAAGCCCGCGAACGCCTGAGCTGGCGCAACGGCTACGCGGTGTTCCACGGCACTCCGCTGGCCGAGGCCGTCGAGGAATTCAACCGCTACAACACACGCAAGATCGTGATCGCCGATCCGTCGCTCGACGCCTTGCGGGTGGGCGGCAACTTCCGCCTCGACAACAGCGCCGCGTTCGTGCGGCTGGTGCAGGAAGTCTTCCCCGTCCGGGTCGCGCAGGGCAGCGACCGCATCGTGCTGACCCGCCGCGCGGGGACGAAATACGCGCGTTGACGGCCGCATGCGGGGGATCGGCGCCGCTGGTTCGTCTAGTCTCGAAAGGCGCCGTACCGGCGTACCGGGGAGAGGGGCATGTTCAAGCCGATCACGCGTTGTTTTCTGATTCTCGCCTGCCTGCTGCCGATGCTGGCGTTCGCCCAACAGCGAACCGCCTCCGACATCGACATTCCGGCCGGCAATCTCGTCACCGCGCTGGACACATTGGCGCGCCAGACCGGCGTGCAGTTCGTGTACAGCGCCGACCAGTTGGCGGGGCTCACGACCCGCGGCGCCCGCGGCAAGCTGTCCGCGGAACAGGCGTTGGCCAATCTGCTCGCGGGCACCGGCTACACCGCGCGCCGCGACGATTCGGGCGCGATGGTGATCGTGAAGTCGCAAGCGAAGCCCGCCGCGCCTGCCACCAGCGAGCCGCCGGCCCAATCCTTTGAAGCCGCCCCCAAGACCCTGCAGGAAGTGGTGGTGACGGGTTCGCGCATTCCGCGCACGCAGATCGAAGGCCCGGCGCCGGTGGTTGCGATCACCGCGCAGGACATCCAGCGGCGCGGCTTCGCCAACGTGCCGGACCTGATGACCTCGCTGCCCCAGAACCTCGGCGCGCTCGACAACAACCAGTACACCGACGGCTTTTCGCCGGGCGCGCAGGCCGTGGACTTGCGCGGACTCGGCCCCAACCACACGCTGGTGCTGGTGAACGGCCGGCGCATCGCCGATTTTCCCCAGGCCTACGGCGGCAACAGCAATTTCACCGACATTTCCAACCTCCCGACCTCGCTGATCGATCGGGTGGAAATCCTGTCCGGCAGCGCCTCGGCGGTGTACGGCTCGGACGCGATCTCGGGCGTCATCAATTTCATCCTGAAGAAGAAAGCCGACGGCACCACCATCGACTACCGTGCCGGCGGCACCCAGCACGGCGGCGGCGGCTCGCAGCGCCTCGACATCACCACCGGCTTCTCCAAGGGCAAGTTCGACGCCATCTTCGGCCTGGAACTGGTGGACAAGCATCCACTGTGGGCGTTCCAGCGCAGCTATACCGATTCGCGCCTCGACAGCCCGGCCCCGCCCTCGCGCATCTATCCGGACCCGGTATGGGGGCGGCTCGACGTCGATGAAAACTATATCGATCCGGGCCAGGCCACCTGCGATGCCTTGGCCGGGTACGACAAGGGCACGATCATCTACGGCTACCGCAGGAACTGGGGCAACTACTGCGGCAGCTACTACGACTACGCCTACGCCACGCTGGAAAACGGGCGCAAGATGGCCAACTTCTTCGGCTCGGCCACCTACCACTTCAACGGCTACACCGACCTGTACCTCGACGTGCTGGCCGGCTTCTCGCATCAGGACAGCTACAACTCGCCGCTCAAGTGGATGAATTGCGAACCGCTGAACGGCGACTGCACCGACACGCCCTTCTACAACACCGCCACCGGCCAGGTGGAGGAGTGGCAGCGCCAGTTCTTCACGATCGAGGAAAACGGCGGCTTCAAGCCGGGCTTCATCCGCAACATCGGGCACAGCATCTCGCTCAACACCGGCATCAAGGGCACCTTGGGCGCCGACAGCAACTGGAACTACGAGGCCAACTTCGAGCATTCGCAGAACAAGGTGCTGGAGAAGTGGCCGGCGCTGATCGCGGCCAAGGCGCAGGCGTTGTACCTCGGTCCGTCGCTGGGCGTCGATCCGGACAGCGGCTACCAGATGTATTACGCGCCGATCAGCCGCCTGTATACGCCGCTGACCGTCGCGCAATTCCGTTCGATCACCCAGGATTCGATCGACCACGACAAGGCGCGCGCCGAGAACTGGTCGCTGACCGTGACCAACACCGACCTGTTCAAGTTGCCCGCCGGCCCGGTCGGCTTCGCCGGCATCGCCGAATACGGCAACCAGTACTTCGGGCAGATCGCCGACCCGATGTCGCTGGACGGCAGCTACTACGGCCTGCACAACACGACTTCGGTCGGTTCGCGCAGCCACGCCGCGGTCGGCTACGAATTCAGCGTGCCCGTGTTCTCGAAGCTGACCGTCACCACCGCGGGCCGTTACGACCGCTACAGCTTCAGCGACAACAGCACCGGCAAGTTCACCTACGCGTTGGGTCTGGAATACCGCCCGGTCGAGAGCCTGCTGTTGCGCGGTTCCTATTCCACCGGCTTCCGCGCACCCGACCTCTCGTACCTGTATGCCGGGATGAGCGGCTCCAGCTCCGGCGGCACCGACTATTACCTGTGCCGTTTGCTGGAGCCCGATACCGGGCCGGACTATGCCGACAACTGCAGCAACGGCGACGTCGGCTTCAACGGCCGCAGCCACGGCAGCACCGCGCTCAAGGACGAAACCAGCAAATCGCTCACTTACGGCTTCGTGTGGGCGCCCACGCCGAACTTCGACGTCAGCGCAGACTACTACCGCATCAAGCTCAGCAACGAGGTGGAGTACCAGAGCAGCGACGACATCCTGCGCCGCGAGGCGGACTGCCGGTTGGGCGTGGATGTCAATGGCAATCCGGTGAATGGCAATTCCGCGTACTGCCAGCAGATCGAAAGCCAGGTGGTGCGCAACCCGGCGAACGCGCCGTACAACCCCAACGGCATCACCTCGGTGCTGGTGCTGCCGATCAACGCCGCGATCGACCAGACTTCCGGCGTCGATGTCAACGCCCATTACCGCCTCGACGCGCAGCGCTTCGGCACGTTCGATTTCAACTTCGGCGCGACCTACGTGATCATGCACACCACGCAGTTGAGTCCCGATTCGCCGGTCGACAACGAAATGACCGACATCTACTACTACCTGATCCCGCGCACCAAGGCCAACGCCTCGGTGACGTGGAACTTCCGTGATTTCACCACCACGCTGTACGGCGCGCGGCTGGGCGGCATCCCCAACTACGACGGCACCCAGCGCATGGGCCCGACCTTCCTGTACAACCTCACCATGGGCTACAAGGTCGCACCCGGCATCAACGTGTCGCTGATCGTGGACAACCTGTTCGACTCGCGCCCGCCGCGCGACACCACCTGGACCAGCTGGCCGTACTACTCGCGCAACTGGTTCAACGCGATCGGCCGCGCGTACTTCGTGGATCTCAGCGTCAAGCTCGGCGGAACCAGACAGTAGCGGCCGTGCGCGGCGATTCGACCGGGTTTCGGCATCGGGCCGCGATGCGCCAGCCACGGCCGGCGCATCGCATCCGGCGAGCGTCATGGCTGTGCGCCGTGCTGGTGGGTATCTCCGGGATAGCGTTGCAGGCGCATCCGGCGCAACCCCTGACGGACCGCGAGCATCAGCCATTCCAACTCAAGACCAGCATCGCTCCCGGCTTCACCCTCGCCGCCGTGGGCGACATCATCGAAGTCCGTCCGATTTCACGGGTTCCGTCGTTCGTTCCCATCGGGAAGCTGATCAAGGATGCCGACGTCGCGTTCGGCAACTTCGAAGGCACCGTCGTGGATTCGCACGACCTGCCCACCTGGGTGGAAGCGGAAACGGGCGGCGGCGCGATCCTGATGGATCCGCTGGTGCCGCCCGACTTGAAGAAGATCGGATTCGACCTCGTGGGACGCGCGAACAACCATGCGCTGGATCTCGGCGTCGTCGGAATGCGGGCCACGACGGAGGCGCTGCAAAAAGCCGGGCTCGTGCAGGCCGGAGTCGGGATGAGCCAGGGCACCGCGCGCGCACCCGCATTCCTCGACACGCCCCAGGGACGGATAGGGCTTGTCTCCGCGACGGTCACCTTCACGCCGATGTCGCGTTCAGGCCCGCCCATCCCCGGACAGCCGGCCCGCCCCGGCGTGAACGCCCTGCGCACCGACGTGTACCACCTGGTGACCGCCGAGGAAATGCGCCAACTGAAAATGCTGGCCGGCGAAGTGCAAAAGGCGCACACGAATCAACCGGTGCCGCAAACGGGCCTGCCGGAAATGACCCGGGCCGCTGCCGGCATGTCGGACAGCCATCCGGACACGCTCGAATTGTTCGGCGTCCAATACCAGGTGGGCGACCGCCACGGCGACCACATCACGATGAACCAGGGCGACCTGTACGACATCCTGCTCAACGTGGAAGACGCCAAGAAGTCGTCCGATTTCGTGATCGTCAGCCTGCACGCCCACGCGCCGGGCAGCTACAGCCAGACGCCGGCGGACTTCGCCACGGTATTCGCACACGACGTGATCGACACGGGCGCGGATGCCGTGGTGATGCACGGCCCGCATCAGTTGCGCGGCATCGAGATCTACAAGGGCCGGCCGATTTTCTACAGCCTCGGAAACTTCGTCTTCCAGATCGACATCATCCAGCCCATCGAGCCGGATATTTACGACGAATACGAACTCGATCCCCGCGTGTCGTCATCCGTGGACGTCAGCGAAAAGGAAAACGAACTGGATTTCGCCAGCCCGTTCCTGTACCAGAGCGCCGTGGCCACGATGACGTTCGGTGCCTGCGGCGTCAGCCGGATCGAATTGACGCCAATCGACCTTCACCAGGACTGGCGGCTGGCGAACCGGGGCGTGCCGACGCTCGCATCCCCGGCCATGGCCCGGACCATCATCGGGCGGTTGCAGAAACTGTCACTGCCGTACGGCACGCATATCGACTTCGACGGGAAGATCGGCACCATCAAGCCGGCGCTCGTCAAGTCGAATTGCAGCCCTGGCTAGATGCACCCTTTGCAACATCGTTAAGGAGGCTCTGATTTTGCTCGTCATTCCTGGGCCGCCGCAGCTTTTCGCGGCGGAACCCGGAATCCAGTGTCTTTGTTCGTCAACGAGTTACAGCAAAGACACTGGATTCCCGCTTTCGCGGGAATGACGAGATTGTGGATTGATCAGATGTTCCTTGATCCAGTGTCTTGGCTTCGAAAGGTCAAAGCTGGATTCCGGGTTGCCACGTCGATGCAGCCGGCGTGGCTCCCGGAATGATGGTCATGGACTCCTCCCCTCTATCTATCGGCATCGCTTGGCGTGCCCTGCTGGTGGAATGATGAAGTTCCAGCGTGTGAGCGAGGAGGAGTCCGAGATGAACGTTACGACTTACAGTGTGGATTTGGCAAGCAAGGTGTTTCAGGTGCACGGTTACGATCGCCAGCAACAGCAAGTGAGCAAGCAGCGGCTGTCGCGATTGCGCTTTCAGGCGTGGTGCGAGGGCTTGCCGGCGGGTACGCGGGTGGCGATGGAGGCGACGGGTTCGGCACACCACTGGGGCCGGCTGTTGCAGGCCCGCGGGGTGCGCGTGAAGTTGTTGCCGCCGCAGCACGTCAAGGCGATGTTGGTGGGCAACAAGACCGACGCCAACGATGCCGATGCGATCTTCGAGGCGTCGTGGCGGCCCAAGGTGAAGCCGGTGCCGGTGAAGACCGCCGCGCAGCAGGCGATCCTGGCCGAACACCGCCGGCGCGAAGGGCTGATCCGCGACCGCACCCGGACCCTCAACCAGATTCGCGGGATGCTGCGGGAGTTCGGGATCCTGATCGCAGCGCGCAACGGACCGTTCCGGCGGCAGGTCGCAGGCATCCTGGAAGATGCCGGGAACGGCTTGCCGTGGCGGCTGCGCACGCTGCTGGCCGAAGCGCGCGAAGACCTGCTGCACCTGGATACCCAGCTCGGCAAGCTCGATGCACGGCTGCACGAACTGGCCCGGCAAGATCCCTTGTGCCAGCGTCTGCAGGCGATCGAGGGCATCGGGCCGATCACGGCGACGGCGCTGGCCGCCAGCCTGGGCGATGACACGCGCTTCACCCGTGCGCGCCAGTTTGCCGCCAGCCTCGGGCTGGTCCCGCGCGAACACTCCAGCGGCAACCAGCGCCGGCTGGGTTCGATCACCAAGCGCGGCAATGGCTATCTGCGCTATCTGCTGGTGCACGGCGCCCGCTCCGTGATCCGCACCATCGCCCCCAAGACCGATCCGCGCAGCCGCTGGCTGCAAGCCCTCAAGGCGCGCGCCGGTCACAACCGCGCCACGGTCGCGCTGGCCAACAAGAACGCCCGCATCGTCTGGGCCGTGTTCCACAGCGGCCAACCCTATCGCGCGGCGCATGCCTAAGCATCGCCGTCCCTTTCACGGAGGACCTGAAGCGTTTGCAACCACTTCACGCATGAATCACCGGTCGCACCGGGTGTGGGAACAGGCCGCTATCGTCATCCGGCCCGAGGATGAGGCCGTCGGAATGATTGGCCCCCACACGCGATGACACCATGCGAGGCCAGAGCCCGAACCGATGGGCTCACCCACAGGCCGCATAGATGAACGCAACGTCCGTGTTCGTGCAAAAAGTGCTTGCAATCAGGGAGGAGTCCATAGATGAACGCAACGTCCGTGTTCGTGCAAAAAGTGCTTGCAATCAGGGAGGAGTCCATAGATGACGAATAGATGTGCCGATCGCGCGGGATCACACGTTGAAGCGGAAGTGCAGCACGTCGCCTTCCTGCACGTGATATTCCTTGCCTTCCAGACGCAGGCGGCCGGCGTCGCGCGCGCCGGATTCGCCGCGGTACTTGATGAAGTCGTCGAACGACACGGTTTCGGCGCGGATGAAGCCGCGCTCGAAATCGGTGTGGATCACGCCCGCGGCCTGCGGCGCAGTGGCGCCGCGCTTGACCGTCCACGCGCGCACTTCCTTTTCGCCCGCGGTGAAATAGGTTTGCAGGCCAAGCAATGTGTAAGCCGCGCGTGCAACACGATCGAGGCCCGGCTCGCTCAATCCCATCGACGCGAGGAATTCGCCACGGTCGGCTTCGTCGAGTTGCGCCAGCTCTTCCTCGACCGCCGCGCACACCGGCACCACCACCGCGCCCTCGGCCGCCGCGTGCTTGCGTACCGCGTCGAGGTGCGGGTTGTTCTCGAAGCCGTCCTCGCGCACGTTGGCGACGTACATCAGCGGTTTCAGCGTGAGCAGAAACAGGTCGCGCACCGCGGCGCGCTCTTCGTCATCCAGATCCACCGAGCGCGCGGCCTTGCCTTCGTTCAGCGCGGCGCGCAGCTTTTCCAGCACCGGGCGCCTGGCCATCGCTTCCTTGTCGTTGGCCTTGGCAGCCTTTTCCACGCGCGCCAGTGCCTTGTCCACGGATTCGAGGTCGGCCAGCGCGAGCTCGGTGTCGATGGTTTCGATGTCCGCGATCGGATCGATCCTGCCCGCCACGTGCACGATGTCGGGGTGCTCGAAGCAACGCACCACGTGCGCGATCGCATCGACCTCGCGGATGTGCGCGAGGAACTTGTTGCCCAGGCCCTCGCCCTTCGACGCACCCGCCACCAAGCCGGCGATGTCCACGAACTCGACCGAAGCCGGGACGACCTTTTGCGGATGCACGATGTCCGCAAGCTGCGCCAGGCGCGGATCGGGCACCGGCACCACGCCCACGTTCGGATCGATGGTGCAGAACGAGAAATTCGCCGCGGCGATGCCCGCCTTGGTGAGCGCGTTGAAGAGCGTGGACTTGCCCACGTTGGGCAGGCCGACGATGCCGCATTGGATGGCCATTGAAGCTCCGTGAATCGTGAATGGAGAATCGGGAATCGAAAGAGCAGGCCGGCAAACGTATCAACGATTCCCGATTCCCGATTCCCCGTTCCCGTTCGTATGCAACCGCTTCGTCGCCTCGTTGAACTCGCCCGCAACCAGCAACGGAAGCAGGTCAAGCGCGCGCGCGATCGCGTCCAGCATCAGTTCTTCATCGACTGCGGAAGGATTGCCCAGCACCCACGGCGTGACGCGATTGCGGTCGCCCGGATGGCCGATGCCGATGCGCAACCGATGGAACCTGCCGTGACCCAACTGCGCGATGATGTCGCGGATGCCGTTCTGGCCGCCGTGCCCTCCGTCGAACTTCAGGCGCGCGGTGCCGGGCGGCAAGTCGAGATCGTCATGCACCACCAGCAGTTGTTCCGGCGCGAGCTTCCAGTAGTTGAGCGCGGCGACGATCGCACGGCCGCTCTCGTTCATGAAAGTGCCGGGCTTGATGATCCGCACCGGCTCGCCGCCGATCGCGACCCGGCAGGCGTCGCCATGCACGCGGTGCTCGCGGCCGAAGCGTTCACCCGCGTCGGAAGCAAGCGCGTCCACGAACCAGAAACCGGCGTTGTGGCGGTTGCGCAGGTATTCGGGGCCGGGATTTCCGAGCCCCGCAATCAGTCGAATTCCGGCCACGTCAATTCCACCAAGCCCTCACCCCTTGCCCTCTCCCGCAAACGGGAGAGGGGGAGTGATCGTCGCGCTGCACGCGACATCGCCATTGAATGAAACGGAGTCGGATTCCGGGCATGTGGGAACAGGTGCGCTGCCAAGCGGTGCGAGCAACAAATCGTCATTCCGGCGAAAGCCGGAATCCATCTTGCTCTTCATATCACTGCAAGAACAGATTCCGGATCGCCGCTTGCGCGGCGTCCGGAATGACGACAGGGGTGTTCGCGTAAGCCCCCTTACTTCTTCTCGGCCGGCTTCTTGTCGCCTGTCGCGGCGGCGGGCGCTGCAGCCTTGGCGGCATCGCCAGCCGTGGCGGGAGCAGCGGCGCCTTCGGCCGGCGCGCCTTCGACTGCGGCAGCCTCGGCCGGAGCCTCCTCGACTTCCTCGCGCACGGCCTGCGCGGACACGACGGTGTGGTCGTATTCCTTGCCCAGCTTGAGTTCGGGAATCTCCACGCCGGCCGGAAGCTTCAGCTCGGACATGTGCACCACGTCGCCGAGCTTGAGTTCGGCGAGGTCGAGGTCGATGTGCTCGGGCAGATCCTTCGGCAGGCACGAAATCTCGACTTGGGTCTGGTTGTGCGAAATGACCACACCCGACGTTTTGGCCGCCGGCGACTTTTCCTGGTTGAGGAAGCGGATCGGCACGGACACGCGGATCGCCTTGTTTTCGTCCACGCGCAGGAAGTCCAGGTGCAGCAACTGCGGCTTGACCGGATGCTTCTGCACGTCGCGCAGCAGCACCTTCTGGCGCTTGCCTTCGACTAGCAGGTCGAGGATCGCCGAAGTGAACCACTCGTTGCGCGCGGCCAGCGAGAGCTTCAGGTGATCGAACTGGATGTTTTCCGCGGGCGCATTCGCGCCGTAGACGACGGCGGGAACCTTGCCGGCGCGACGCAGGCGGCGGCTCGCACCTTTGCCCTGGTCGGCACGGCGTTCGGCCATGATTTCATGGATGGTTGCCATTGTTTTCTACCTTTGGTTGCATGATTCCGCCTCGCGGCGGAGAAAAGACTTCCCCGCGACCAGGGAAGCCGTTGTTCGTGAATCGAGAATCGGGAATGGGAAATCGGAAGAGCCAGAGCGTCGCGTGCCGTTGCTTTTACGATTCCCGATTCTCCATTCCCGATTCCCGGTTTCAATCCACGTACAACGAACTCACCGATTCGCCATACGCCATCCGGCGCACGGTTTCGGCCAGAAGCTGCGCCACCGACAACTGGCGGATCTTTGTGCACGCGGCGCCCGCGGCGCTCAGCGGGATGGTGTCGGTGACCACCAATTCGTCCATCTGCGATTTTTCGATGTTGCCGACCGCCGGCCCGGACAGCACCGCGTGGGTGCAGTACGCGACCACCTTGTTGGCGCCGCGGTCCTTCAGGGCCCTGGCTGCCGCGCACAAGGTGCCGGCGGTATCGACGATGTCATCGACCAGCACGCAGGTCTTGCCCGCGACATCGCCGATGATGTTCATCACGGTCGCCTCGTTCGGGCGCGGACGGCGCTTGTCGATGATCGCGAGGTCGGCGTCGTCCAGCCGCTTCGCCACCGCGCGCGCGCGCACCACGCCGCCGACGTCGGGGCTCACCACCACCACGCCGTCGGTGCCGTGCTTGCGCCAGATGTCGGCCAGCAGCACCGGCGAGGCATACACGTTGTCCAGCGGAATGTCGAAGAAACCCTGGATCTGGTCGGCGTGGATGTCCACCGTCAGCACCCGGTCGGTGCCCACCGCGTCGATCAGTTTCGCGGCCACCTTCGCCGTGATCGGCACCCGCGCCGCGCGCAGCCGCCGATCCTGGCGCGCGTAGCCGAAGTACGGGATCACCGCGGTGACGCTGTCCGCCGAGGCGCGCTTCAGCGCGTCCACCAGCACCAGCAGTTCCATCAGGTTCTCCGCGCTGGGCGCGCAGGTGGATTGCATCACGAACACGTCCTGGTTGCGGACGTTCTCGTCGATCTCGACCTGCACTTCGCCGTCGGAAAACTTGCCGACCACGGCCTTGCCCAGCGGTTCGCCGAGCTGGTGCGCGACATCCTCCGCCAGCTTGCGGTTGGCATTGCCGCTGAACAACATCAGGCTGGATGAGTTGTGCATGTTCCCGACCTTGTCACTGCAACGCTGGAGTGGCTGGGGCGGCAGGATTCGAACCTGCGAATGCCGGGATCAAAACCCGGTGCCTTACCACTTGGCGACGCCCCATTTTGTAGCGAAGGATTGGGCTCCTGCCCAACCTTCGCGTCGCGAACCCGAAGTGAATTCGGACTCGCTCCCGCTTCGCGCCGATACATCCCTGTATCGGTATCCCGCCATGGGACTGCCCGCCTGCGCTGCAGCCAAGCTGCGTCACGTTTGCGCGCGTCAGCGCTTCGCGCTTCCGCGGCGGCACATCCGTGTGCCGCACTCGCATCCACTCGCGTTTCCGCAACAACGCGACCGCGGCCGAGCCGCACCGACAAGGGCCGCCGAGAAAAGCCGTGTATTGTCGCGGGCCGGGCAATTCGTGTCAATTCAGGCGCTTGGATACCGCACGGCGCGCGAATAGGCGCGGAACCGGCTACTGCAGCGGCAGCGCGGCATCCCAGGTTTCGATCAGTACCCGCACCGTGTACGGATCACGGCTGGCATAGACCTTGCGCGGCAGCGGCGGATTGCGCTCCGAATACCATTCGCGGTAATCGACGTGCCAGCCGTCCTGGTCCAAGGTGGCCGGCAGGCCGTTGGCGCCGAAGGTGAGGATCGCAGGCCGCCCGGGCGCACGCAGGCCGCGCACCCACCACGCGAGGTCGGTGACCGGCACGTCCCAGCCGAATTCCTCGTTCAGGACTTCGCCCGCATCGCGCCCGGCTACCGGAACCTTGCCGGCCCCGGTCAGCACCGCGCCATCCGGGCCGCCGTCCAGTTGCACGCTCTTGCCGGTGATCGGCGCGCGCAGGACGAAACGGTACCGCTGGCCGGTCTGCTGCCATTCGAGGCTGCCGCTGCCGCCGTGCCGGCCGTCCGAAGCTGCGAAGCGTCCGTCGATGCCCCAGTTTTGTTGCGCGCCCAAAGTCTGTTCGCGCACCGCCTGCGCCGCGAGTTGTTTCGTGGTGCCCGCCTGGCGCACCGGCACCGGCGCGCACGCCGCCAGCAACAGGCCGGCGAACGATGCGGCGATCGCGAACCACGCGAACCGCCTCACGGACGCAGTCTCCGCTCCGCGCTCCGCAACGACGTATTGCGCGGATCGATCTTGCGCACCTTCGCGAACACTTCGCGCGCGTCGCGATGCTGCCCCAGCTTCCACAGCACTTCGCCCAGGTGCACGCCGATGTCCGGATCCTGCTGCTTGCCCCAGGCGCGCTTCAGGTACGTTTCGGCCTCATCGAGGTGGCCCAGCCGGTATTGCAGCCAGCCCCACGAATCCATGATCGCGGCCGCGTCGGGTTTCGCCGCCAGCGCCTTGCGCAACAGTTCGGTGGCTTCGGGCAGGTCGCGGTCGGCGTCCGCGAGGGTGAAGCCCAGCGCGTTCATCGCGTCGACGTTGCCGGGATTCAGTTCCAGCACCTTGCGGAAATCCGAGAGCGCGGCATCGGTGCTGCCGGCGTTGGCGCGTTCGATGCCGCGGTCGTAGATCAGTATCGGATCGTCCGGCAGCGCCGCGAGGCCGCGGTCGTAGGCCGCGATGGCCTTGGCGTGCTCGCCGTGCTGCGAATACAACTGGGCGTCCAGTTCGTAGGCGGTGCGCAGGTTGTCGGGATCGTCGGCGTAATCCTGCTGCAGTTGCGCGGCCAGCGCGTGCGCCTGTTCGGACCGCCCGGTCTTGTCCAGCAGCACCGCGCTGCGGATCTGCGCATCGAAACCGTGCTGGCTGTCGGGATCGACCTTGGCGTACCACGCCAGTGCCTGCTTGTCGTGTTTCAGCAATTCGGCCAGTTGACCCAACAGGAACACATTGTCCGCGCGTTGCGCCTCCGGCGCGCGCTGCAGTTGCGCGTACAACCCGCGCAGCGCAGCGTCGTCCCTGGCGCGCGCCGCGAACGCCACCCGCGCCGCCCAGGTCGCCGAAGTCTGCGGGCCTTCGGCCAGCACCTTCAGCGCTTCGCCGTACTTGCCCTGGTCGCCCAGCAGCGAGGCGTAACCCAGCCGTAGCCCGGTGTCGCGGGGGTGCGCCTGCATGCCCTTGGCGTACAACGCTTGCGCGCCGGCGCGGTCGCCCGCGTCCAGCCTGAGGCTGGCGGCCCAGCGGATGCTGGTCGCGCCGTCGAAGTGCGACACCGCCGCGTCCGCGAGCTTGCGCGCAAACGCATGCCGGCCGAGATGTTCGCCCAACTGGCTCAACGCGATCCAGACACTCTCGTCCGCGGGCAGGCGGTCGCTGGTGGCGACGGCTTCCAGCACCCGCCCCGCCAGCGCGCTGTCGCGCGCGGACAACAGGTCGGCGGCGAAGGTCTTCCAATCCTCGACCCGGCCCGACGCGACCAGGATGCCGAACTGCTGTTCGGCCCCGGCGCGATCGCCGCGCAGCAGCGCGAGTTGCCCACGTGCGCCCGCAAGTTCGTCCGGCTGCGCGCCCAGCGCCTGCCAGCGCGCCAGCATGGCTTCGGCACGATCGGCATCGCGCATCGCCAGCGCCAACTGCAGCGCGCGTTCGGCGACGGCGGGATCGCGCGAGATGCGCGCAGCCTCGGCATAGTCCGCCGCGGCCTTCGCGGTGTCGTTGTCCTGCAGCGCGAAGCCGGCCGCGATCAATAGCGCCGACACCTTGCTGTTGGCGTTGTCCGTCGGCACGTCCAGCCGTGCCAGCGGCTGTTGCGCGGCGGCCTGCGAAGCGCTGCGCGCGGGCAGTTGCGCGCAGCCCGCTGCCAGCACCGCCGCAGCGAGCAATGCGGCAAACGCGCTAAAATGAAGGCAGGACGGCTTCATCCCGGCCAGCCCACGGATGTGCGGTAAGCCGGGATCCAGTTCGGCCTGCTTCATCCCGGCCAGCGCATGGGCGTGCGGCGGGCCGGGATCCGGCTTCCTGAAATGGTTGAACTCGTCGGGTTGGGTCCGCACACTCAGCACCGGAAATCCGGTCCTCATCGTCTTGTCGCAAGGCGACAGCTTAGCCTGTTCCGTTCCCATGCCGCTGATCGCACTCGGCCTCAATCACCTCACCGCACCGGTCGCGCTGCGCGAACGGGTGGCCATCGACGCGGAGGCCACGCTGCCCGCGCTGGCGGACCTGGCGTCGCAGCCCGGCGTGGATGAAGCGATGATCCTGTCGACCTGCAACCGCACCGAACTGTATTGCAGCGTTCGCGAGGGCGCCGAGCGCGCGCCCGAGGCGTGGCTGCACGCGCACAATCAAATGACCCCCGGAAGGCTCGACGAGTTCCTGTACCGGCACACCGACGGCGACGCCGTTCGGCACGTGTTCCGGGTCGCGACCGGCCTCGAATCGATGGTGCTGGGCGAACCGCAGATCCTCGGCCAGGTGAAGGACGCCTGGCGCGCGGCGCGTTCGGCCAACACCTTGCACGCGCCGATGGACCGCCTGTTGCAGAACGCCTTCGCGGTCGCCAAGCGCGTGCGCACCGAAACGCAGATCGGCACCGGGCCGGTTTCGGTCGCCTTCACCGCGGTGCGCCTGATCGAACAGGCCTTCGCCGAACTGCGCGAGTCCTGCGTGCTGCTGATCGGCGCCGGCGAAACCATCGAGCTCGCGGTGCGGCACCTCATCGAGCGCGGCGTCGGTCGCCTGATCGTGGCCAACCGCACCATCGACACCGCGCAGGCGCTGGTGAACCCGGTCGGCGGCTACGCGATCGCGCTGGCGGATCTGGACAAGCACCTCGCCGAAGCCGACATCGTGATCTCGGCCACCGCCAGCCGCGAGCCGATCCTCGGCGCGTTGATGCTGGGCGAGGCGTTGCGCCGCCGCCGCCGCCGCCCGATGCTGCTGATCGACCTCGCGGTGCCGCGCGACATCGAGCCCGCGGTGGCCGGCATGCCGGACGTGTTCCTGTACACCCTCGACGACCTGCAGCAGACCATGGAAAGCGGCCGCCGCTCGCGCGAAGCGTCGGTACGCGAAGCCGAGGCGATCATCGACCTGCAGGTCGAGCGTTACCTTGCGTGGCGGCGCGCCGCGGAATTCGACCGCCCGCTGCGCGCCTACCGCGCCAGCGCCGAGAGCCAGCGCGACGAGGTGCTGGCGCGCGCGAAGGAGATGCTCGCGCACGGACGCGATCCCGACGAGGCGTTGGCCTACCTCGCCAACACCCTCACCGGCAAGCTGCTGCACACGCCGAGCGTGCGTCTGCGCGAAGCCGCCGAACAAGGCGATCAGGCGTTGCTCGACGCGGCCACGCGGCTGTTCGACGCGGGCAGGCACGACGCGTGACTCCGCAACTGCAGCGCCGCCTCGAACAACTGCTGGAGCGCCACCACGAGGTCGGCCTGCTGCTGGCGCAGCCCGACGCCGCCGCCGATCCGAAGCGCTTCCGCGAACTGTCGCGCGAATACGCGCAGGCCCAGGACCTCGCCGACGCCTTCGCCGCGTCGCGCAAGGCCGCCGGCGAACTCGAACACGCCCGCGCGATGCTGGCCGATCCCGACCTCGCCGGCCTCGCGCGTGAGGAAATCGCGCGGCTGGAAGCGACCGTCGACGAACTGGACGACCAGCTGCAGGCGCTGCTGATGCCGCGCGATCCACTGGATGACGCCAACCTGTTCCTGGAAGTGCGCGCGGGCACCGGCGGCGACGAGGCCGCGCTGTTCGCGGGCGACCTGCTGCGGATGTATCTGCGCTACGCCGAACGCCGCGGCTGGCGCACCGAACTGATGTCCGCGCACGAGGGCGAACACGGCGGCTACAAGGAAGCCGTGGCGCGCATCGAAGGCGCGGGCGCGTACGCCGCGCTGAAATTCGAATCGGGCACCCACCGCGTGCAGCGGGTGCCGGTCACCGAAGCGTCCGGACGCATCCACACCTCCGCGGCCACCGTCGCGATCCTGCCCGAGCAGGAGGAAATCGCCGACGTCGAGCTGCGCGACGCGGATTTGAAGGTCGACACCTTCCGCGCATCCGGCGCGGGCGGCCAGCACGTCAACAAGACCGACTCGGCGATCCGCATCACGCACCTGCCGACCGGGATCGTGGTCGAATGCCAGGACGAGCGCAGCCAGCACAAGAACCGCGCGCGCGCGCTGAGCCTGCTGAAGGCGCGACTGCTGGATTCGCAACGCGCCGAGCAGTCGGCGAAACAGGCGGCCACGCGCAAGCTGCAGGTCGGCAGCGGCGATCGCAGCCAGCGCATCCGCACCTACAACTTCCCGCAGGGCCGCGTCACCGACCATCGCATCAACCTGACCCTGCACCAGTTGCCGCAGATCCTCGACGGCGACCTCGACGAACTGACCGGCGCATTGGCGCGCGAATCGCACGCCGAAACGCTGGCGGCGCTGGGCGGTGCGGCATGAACGCGCCCGGACCCGACGACCTCGACGCCAGGCTCGCCCGCATCCTCGGCAAGGTCGGGCCCGCCGCCGCGCCGCCCGTGCCGGCCGCACCCGTTCCCCCGGCAGCACCGCAACCCAATATCATTCCGGCCGTGCTCGAGACGCGCTTCGCGCAAATCGCGGAACTGCTGGAACGCGGCGACGCGGCGGCCGCCGAGCCGCTGGCGCGCGACCTGCGCAGCGCCTGCCCGGGCGTCGCCGAAGCCGCGCGCATGCACGGCATCGCGCTGCTGATGCTGGGCCGGCCCGAGGAAGCGCGCGCCACCCTGCAGGAAGCCGTGCGCCTCGCCCCTGGCGAATACCTCGCGCGCTGCAACCACGCCGCCGCGCTGATGGCGTGCGGCGAATCGGACGCGGCGATCGGGATCCTCCAGCAAGTCGTGCGCGAACGTCCCGGCGACGCCGGCGTGCACAACAACCTCGCCAACGCGCTGCGCAGCATCGGCGACGATGCGCGCGCCCGCGACGAATACCTCGCCGCGCTGGAGGCCGTGCCCGATCATCCCGGCGCCACCCTCAACCTCGCCGCGGTGGAACTCGCGCTCGGCATGCTCGACGACGCCGAACAACGGCTGCGCGCGATGCTGGACCGCCAGCCGCACCCGCAGGCGTGGCTGCTGCTCGGCAACGTCCTGAGCGCGCGGCGCGACTTCGCCGGCGCCGAAGCGGCCTACCTCGCGGGCGCGCGGCTGGCGCCCGGCGCCGCGGAGTTTCCCTACCAGGCCGGCCTGATGGCGGACGAGCAGTGCCGCTACGCCGATGCCGCAGCGTTCTACCGCCGCGCGCTGCAGCTCGACCCGGAACTGCAGCTCGCGGAAAGCCAGTTGCTGTTCGTGCTGCGGCGGCTGTACGACTGGGCCGGCGCCGCGCCGTTGAGCGCGCGCCAGCGCGCGCGCGTGGTGCGCGGCGAAGGCAACGGCGACATCGATCCGTTCGCGTTCCTCGCCGAAGACGCGACGCCCGCCGAGCAACTGGTGTGCGCGCAGATGCGGGCCGCGCGGGTGGTGCGCGCGCAGCAACCGCTGCAGGGACGCTTGCGTTTCCAGCATCCGCCGCGCGCGGACAGCACGCCGCTCAGGGTCGGGTTCGTGTCGGCAGGATTCGGCGCGCGAGCAGGTGTCCCGCATGCGACCGCGCTGCTGACCGCGGCGTTCTTCGAGGAACTCGGCAAGCTGGACGGCCTCGAAGTGAACCTGTTCGCCACCACGTCCGATCCCGGCAGTCCGATCCGGGAACGCTTGCGCGCCGCCGCGCACGGGTTCCACGAAACCGACGCGCTGCCCGTGCCCGATCTGGCGCAACGCATCCACCAGACCCGCATCGACATCCTGGTCGACGTGGACGGCTGGTGTGCGGGCGCGGTACCCGGCGTGTTCGCGCTCAAGCCCGCACCGGTGCAGGTCAACTGGCTGGCGTACCCCGGCAGCTCGGGCGCACCGTACATGGATTACATCGTCGCCGACCGCTTCATCATTCCGGAGTCGTCGCGCCGGTTCTATTCCGAGGCGGTGGCGTGGCTGCCGCGCTGCTACCAGCCTTCCGACACCACCCGCCTGCTGTTCGACGCGCCGCCGCGCGCTTCGTTCGGACTGCCCCCCGACGCCGTGGTGTTCGCGAGTTTCAACAATGCGTGGAAGCTCAACGCAGCGAGTTTTGCGCGCATGTGCGCGGTGCTGCGCGAGACACCCGGCAGCGTGCTGTGGCTGCTGAGCGCAGGCCGCGATGCCGATGCGCGCCTGCGCGACGCCGCCCGCAAGCACGGCATCGATCCGAAGTGGCTGGTGTTCTCGCCCTCGCTGCCGCACCTGCAGCACCTCGCGCGCTACCGGCTGGCCGACCTGTTCCTCGACACCCATCCCTACAACGCGCACACCACCGCGTCCGACGCGATCTGGGCCGGTTGTCCGGTGCTTACGCGGCCCGGCGAAACGTTCGCCTCGCGCGTCGCCGGCAGCCTCAACCACTACCTCGGCATACCGGAATTGAACGCACGCGACGACGAGTCCTTCGTCGCCACCGCGGTGCGCCTCGGCAACGACCGCAACGCGCTGGTGCGGCTGCGCGCGCGCCTGGAAGCGCAACGCGACACCTCGGGCCTGTTCGACATGGAAGTCTACGCACACGACTTCGCCGCGCTGCTGCGCGAGATGGATGACCGCCATCGCCGCGGCCAGCCGCCGAAGCACATCACGCCGCAGGAACCCACTCGCACCCTCGGGTGACGCACAGCTCCCCCGCCTCTGCGGACATGCAGCAGCCGAAGCGTGACGCCGTCCACGCGGCTTGTGTGCGTCCGTTGGCAACGCTGACATGTCAACCGGAAATGCGGCACGCAACTGATCAAGGTCATGACTGCACCGCCGATCTGGTGAATATTGGCGTCATCAACAGTATTCGTCATGCGTCGCCTCCTGCCATTCGTCACCGCCGTGTTGCCAGCCATCGTCGCGATCGCGCTGGCAAATCCAGGCGATGCCTCGAGCAATGGCTCGATCAGCTTCAACGGACAGATTCTCGACGGCAATACCCTGCTCGCGCAGGGCAGTGTCATCACCATCCGCGGTGACGTGATCGCGCGTTCGGAAAACTGCATCAAGGCCCGCATTGCCTCGGCACAACCGGCAGGCAACCCGGAATTGTGGTTGTGCTCGCCAGGCGGCCGCAACGCCAGCGGAATGCCGAACGTGGGCGAACCCATCGCAGCACGCGCAAGGATCACCGGCGTCAGGACGGCTCCCGAAGGGGAAGTTCTCTACTCCGATTCGTTCGTGCTGCTGCGCGTGGACTGACAGCCCGTTGCCGCGACTACTCCGGCGATCGAGCGGCAGCCCATGCGCGCCATGTGCGAAAATGCGCACTGCATGCATTGCCGGGCCCTGCCATGACCGCCCAAGACCAATTCGTGTCGCTGAGCCTAGCTGTGCTGACGGTGTCGGATACGCGCACGTTCGAGAACGACACGTCCGGACAATTCCTGGTCGATGCGCTCGTCGAAGCAGGCCATCGTCTGCACGAACGCAAGCTGCTGCGCGACGACCGCTACGCGATCCGCGCGCAGGTGGCGGCGTGGATCGCCGAGCCTGCAGTGCACGGAATCCTGATCACCGGCGGCACCGGTTTCACCGGCCGCGATTCGACGCCGGAAGCGGTGCTGCCGTTGCTGGACAAGGAAATGCCGGGCTTCGGAGAATTGTTCCGCGCGATCAGCTTCGAGGAGATCGGCACCTCGTCGCTGCAATCGCGCGCGTTCGCTGGATTGTCCAACCAGACCTTCGTGTTCGCGCTGCCAGGTTCAACCTCGGCGTGCAAAACCGCGTGGGAAAAACTGTTGCGCGCGCAACTCGACGCGCGCACGCGGCCGTGCAATCTGGTGGGGTTGCTGCCGCGATTGGACGAGCGCTGAACCGCGTGCCCTAGCCGGTCACGAAGCCGCGCAACACCTGCTCCGGCAACGTTTCGCGCATCACTTCGTCCACGCGCGCCGCGGGCGGACCGTGGTGCAGCCATGCATCCAGTTCCGCCAGCGATTCAGGGTCGCCGGAGGCCACGACCTCCACCCTGCCGTCCGCAAGGTTTCTGGCGTGTCCGCAAAGGCCGAGCCGCAAAGCCCGCTCGCGCGCGGATGCACGGAAAGACACGCCCTGCACCTTGCCGGTCACGATGAAACGCGCGCAGGCCACGGCTACTTCCCGGCCGCGGCGATCGCCTGCGCCAGCAATTTCCCGTCGACCGGCGCGATGAAGCGTCGGGCGACGTGTCCGTCCGGCGCGATGAGAAGCGTGGTCGGCAACACTTGCGGCGCCTCCAGCCCGGCGGGCGGATGATCCATGTCCACCAGCGCCAGCGGGTAAGCCACCGGATGTTTTTTCGCAAACACGACGATGTCCGCGCGCGGGCTGCGGTCCCAGGCGAGGCCGATCGCGGCGACGTTCTTGTGCGCCGCGACGAATTTCGAGATCGCCGGCATTTCGGCGATGCACGGCGAACACCAGGTCGCCCAGAAATTGACGATCACCCACTTGCCGCGCTCGGCGGCGAGGTCGAAGGTCTTGCCGTCCAGCGTGCGAATGGTCAACTGCGGCTGCGCGTCCGCGGATTGCGCCAGCGCGTTGCCGGCGACCGCTGCGCAAACCAGCGCGGCGATCAGCCACCCCAAACCACGACGCCACCAGACTCGCATCACGACGACTGCTCCTCGGACTGCACCGTCCCCGCGGGCGACGCCGGAAAGAATAACTCGCGCAGCGGCACCCTGAGGTTTTTTCTCAGTGCGGCCTCGGCGCGTTGCAAGGTCACCCGCGCTTCGGGCGCCAACTCGGCAGCCGCGCGTTGCAGCGTCAGCGCGTCCTCCGGAAGCCGGTAGCGGCCCGCGTGGAAAAGATCGTCCGCGCACACGCTGTCCAGGTCGCGCGCGACGAGCCATCCGCCGCCTTCGGCGCGGCGGATCAGGCCCGCGCGTTGCAGGTCGCCCAGATAGCGCTGCAGCAGGTCGGCCGTGAGGAAACGTTCGCGCGCGCGCAACCCCGCGTCGTCCAGCGCTTCGCCCGTGCGTTGCGCCTCGGCGAAGCGTTGCACCACGCGCAGCAGCCCGACGAATTCGCAGCCCGGCGGAAGCAATTCGTCGCTGCGGCGATATTCGAAGGCGTGCAACGCCGCGGCGAGGATCGCGCCGAGCAGCACGATCACCCAGGACAGGTACACCCAGATCAAGAAGATCGGGATGGCCGCCAGTGCGCCGTACACCTCCTTGTAGTTGGCGACGCCCTGCACGTAGGCCGCGAAGCCCTTGCGCGCGAACTCGAACAGCACCGCCGCCACCAACGCGCCGCTGATCGCGTCGCGCCAGCGCACCCGGCAATTGGGCACCACTTGATATAACACCGTCAGACCGGTCCAGGTGATCAGGAACGGCGCCAGCAGCCACAGCCGGAACCCGGCGAAGCCGTGCCCGGCCACGCCGCGCCACAGCGGTTGCGCATACACCCACGAACTGACGCCGACGCCGGCCGTCACCAGGATCGGGCCCAGCGTCAGCGCCGCCCAGTACAGCAGCAACCGTGCGCTGCCCTTGCGCGGCGACGCCACGCGCCAGATGCGGTTGAAGCGGTCCTCGATGCTGGACATCATCATCAGCGCACTGGCCAGCAGCACCAGCACGCCCATCAGCGTGAGCTTGCTGGCGTTGGCGGCGAACTGGAGCAGGTATCCTTGCACCGTTTCGCCGGCCGCCGGCACGAAGCTGCGGAAGATGAAACGGGTCACGCTGTCGCGCAGGCCGGCGAACGCCGGAAACACCGACACGATCGCGATCACCGCCGCCAGCATCGGCACGATCGCGAACAACGTGGTGTAGGACAACGCGCCCGCGGTTTCGAAACACTTGTCGTCGCGGAACCGGCGCCACAGGAACCGCGCGAAGGCCTGCAGGCGTTCGCGGCGCATGCCCTGGTAGCTGACGGATGCCGAGCGCATGCCGCGAGGCTAGTGCAATCCCGCTGCAAAAGGAAACCGGACGTTCATGGAAATCCTGGTGCTGTACTACAGCCGCAACGGCAGCGTCGCGCAGCTGGCGCGCCTGATCGCGCGCGGCGTCGAGGAAGTCGCAGGCGTGCGCGCGCGCATCCGGCAAGTGCCGCCGGTTGCGGCGGTCACGCAAACCGCGCAACCGCCGGTTCCCGACGACGGCGCGCCTTACGTGGAGTTGCGTGACCTGCGCGAATGCGCGGGCCTGATCCTGGGCAGTCCCACGCGCTTCGGCAACATGGCCGCACCGCTGAAGCACTTCCTCGATTCGACCGGCGCGGAATGGATTTCCGGAGCGCTGTCCGGCAAACCCGGCGCGGTGTTCACTTCGACCGGCACCATGCACGGCGGCCAGGAATCGACCCTGCTGTCGATGATGCTGCCGCTGTTGCATCACGGGATGCTGATCGTCGGCATCCCGTTCACCGAAGCTGCGCTCAACAGCACCACCACCGGTGGCACGCCGTACGGCGCCAGCCACGTCGCGGGCGTCAACCGCGACCGGCCAATCAGCGACGACGAGCGCACGCTGGCGCGCGCGCTGGGGCGGCGCGTCGCCGATGTCGCGAAACGTCTGGCGGCGAATCCATGAACATCCGACTACAACGGCGCATCGGCTTCGCGGCGTGGGGCCTGCTCGCGCTGCTGCAAATCATCTGGCACTCGTGGCTGTTGCCGCCCGCGCGGATGCCGATCGCGGTGGCGCTGCTGTTCGCACTGTTGCCGTTGGCGCTTCCATTGTTGTACTGGCGCACGCCGCCGCGAGCGCTGTTGCTGGCCGGCATGGTCTGCCTGTTCTATTTCTGCCATGGTGTTGCAGAGGCGTACACGGCGCCGGCCGAGCGCGTGTTCGCGTGGATCGAAATCGTGCTGGCGGTGGTCGTGATCCTCGCCTGCGCGCGGATGCCGAAGCGCCGCCGCGCACCGGAGAGTAAGCTGCCATCGTCATGAGTTTCGTCCAGCCGCCACCGCAGCTTGCCGATCCGTACCGCGACGATCGCGTGTTGCAATCCTGGCTGGCGCGTGTGCTGCCGGAAGCGCAACGGCGCGCCATGGAAGCGGACTGCACGGCGCTGGCCGACTACGCGTTGCGCGCCCATGCGCGGCAAACCACGGCGACGCCCACCGAATCCGTTCTCACCAACTGGGACGTGTGGGGCAACCGGATCGACCGCATCGAGTTGACCGAAACCTGGCGCGAAGGCCCCGCGCTGGCCGCAAAGCATGGACTGGTCGCCGACGGCCACGACCGTTCGCTGGGCGAGTTCGCGCGCGTGCAGCAGTTCGCCAAGGTGTATCTCTACCACGCTGCCAGCGCGTTCTATTCCTGTCCGCTGGCGATGAGCGATGGCGTAGCCACCGCGCTCCGTGATGCAACCAACGCCAAGTTGCGCGAACGTATCCTGCCGCACCTGCTGAGTCGTGATCCAGAAACATTCTGGATCAGCGGCCAGTGGATGACCGAAACCGCGGGCGGCTCCGACGTTGCGGACAGCGAGACGACCGCGCAGCGCGACGCCGACGGCACATGGCGCCTGAATGGCCGCAAGTGGTTCGCTTCCGCCATCAACGCCGAATTCGCGCTGGCGCTGGCGCGGCCGGAAGGCAATCCCGCGGGCGCGGATGGCCTCGCGCTGTTCGGCGTGCAAACGCGCAACGATGACGGCACGTGGAACGGCATCACCATCGACCGCCTGAAGGACAAACTCGGCACGCGTGAATTGCCGACCGCCGAGATCCATCTTCGCGATACGCGTGCGGAACTGGTGGGCGACACACGACACGGCGTGCGCGCGATCACGCCGGTGCTGCAGGTGACGCGGCTGTGGAACGCATTCGGATCGCTCTCGACGATGGCGCGTTGCCTCGCGCTGACCCGCGACTACGCGCGCCGCCGCGCGGCGTTCGGCAAGCCGCTGATCGAACAGCCGCTGTTCGCCGATTCGCTGGCGGGCCGGGAAGCCGAATTCGAGGCAGCGTTCCATCTCGCGATGGAAGTCGCGCTATTGCTGGGCCGCGTCGAATCCGGCGCGGGCGACGAACGCGATGCAGCCTTGCACCGTTTGCTGACGCCGCTGGCGAAATTGTGGATCTGCAAGCTGGGCGTGCGCACCGCGTCGGAAACCGTCGAGGCCTTCGGCGGCATCGGTTACCTCGAAGACAGCGGCATCCCGCTGCTGCTGCGCGACGCGCAGGTGCTGCCGATCTGGGAAGGCGCCAGCAACGTGCAGGCGCTGGACTTCCTGCGCGCACTGGACAAGTCCGGGATGGACCCGCTGGTGGACGCGGCCGATGCGTGGCTGGAAGCCGCCTCTGGCGTCGTATCCACGTCGGACGCCGCAGCGGTGCACGGCGCGATCCGCCACGCGGACACCTGGCTGCGCGACCATGCGCGCGATGCCGATGCCTTGCAAGCGGGCGCGCTGCGCCTCGGCAACACCTGCGCGCGCAGCCTCGCCGCCGCGCTGCTGGCGCGGCACGCAGCGTGGGCGCAGCGCGAACGCAATGACGCGGCGTCAGCCGCGAACCTGCGGCGGTTCTGCGCGCATGGCATCGATCGCATCATCGATCCGTAGGAGCCTGTGTTGGTAAGAGCCTGCGTGCAGGCGACCACGGAGCTCTTTCCATGGATGGAGTCGTGCCCGGATCCGGTCGCGACCAGGGTCGCTCCTACAGACGGCAGGCCGCATGGAACTCCGCGACGTAGCGATCCAGCGAGCGTGCCTCGATCGCCTCGCGCAGCTCGCGCATCAACGTCAGGTAATGGTGCAGGTTGTGGATCGTCGCCAGTTGCGCGCCCAGCATCTCACCGCAACGGTCGAGGTGGCGCAGGTAGGCGCGTGAAAACCCGTTGGCGCACGCATAGCAGGTGCAGTCGTCCTCGATGGGGTGCGTGTCCTTCGCGTACTTTGCGTTGCGAATGCGCAACGTGCCCGCGCGGGTGAACAGGAATCCGTTGCGGGCGTGGCGGGTCGGCATCACGCAGTCGAACATGTCGATGCCGCGGCGCACGGCTTCGACGATGTCTTCAGGCCGCCCCACGCCCATCAGGTAACGCGGCTTGTCCGCCGGCAAGCGCGGCGCCGCGATTTCCAGAGTCGCGTTGCGCTCGGCTTCCGGCTCGCCCACCGCAAGCCCGCCCAGCGCGTAACCGTCGAAACCGATTTCCAGCAAGCCTTCGGCCGAACGTGCGCGCAAGTCATCGTGCACGCCGCCCTGCACGATCCCGAACAGCGCGTTGCGGTTGCCGAGTTCGTCGAATGCACGTCGCGAGCGTGCGGCCCAGCGCAGCGACAACTCCATCGACTCGCGCACCACGTGCGCGTCCACCGGTTTGCCGTCAATGGTGTACGGCGTGCATTCGTCGAACGCCATCACGATGTCGGAATCCAGCACCGTCTGGATGCGCATGGATTCCTCGGGTGACAGGAACACCCGCGAGCCATCCACCGGCGAGGCGAACGCCACGCCTTCCTCGGTGAGCTTGCGGCGCTCGGCCAGCGAGAACACCTGGAAGCCGCCGGAGTCGGTCAGGATCGGTTTGTCCCAGCCGATAAACCTGTGCAGCCCGCCGAACTCGCCGATGACGTCCAGCCCGGGCCGCAGCCAGAGATGAAACGTGTTGCCGAGGATGATCTGCGCACCGATGCCGTTCAGATCACGCGGCGTCATCGCCTTCACCGAGCCGTAGGTGCCGACCGGCATGAACGCGGGCGTGTCGATCACGCCGCGCGGGAAGGTGATGCGGCCGCGGCGGGCGGGGCCGTCGGTGGCGAGGAGTTCGAATTGCACGGATGGGAATCGGGAATCGGGAATCGGGAATCGGGAATCGTAACGGCGTCAGGCCCCCTGCTTTCACGATTCCCCATTCCCGATTCTCCCTTCCCGGCTTTCCGGCCACACCAGCATCGCATCACCGTAGGAATAGAAGCGGTAGCGCTGTTCGACCGCGTGCCGGTACGCCGACAGCACGAACCCGCGCCCCGCGAATGCCGACACCAGCATCAGCAGGGTGGATTCCGGCAAGTGGAAATTGGTGATCAGCCCGTCGATGCTGGTGATGCGATAACCGGGGAAGATGAAGATGCGGGTTTCACCTGCAAACGGTTCGACCTCGCCGTGCTCGCCGCGCGCAGCTTCGAGCGAACGCACCACGGTCGTGCCGACCGCGATCACGCGCCCGCCGCGCGCACGCGTGCGGTGGATTTTCTCGACCAGCTCGGCGCCGACGTTCAGCCACTCGCGGTGCATCTCGTGGTCCTCGATCTTCTCCTCGCGCACCGGCTGGAACGTCCCCGCGCCCACGTGCAGCGTCACGTAGCCGAAATCCACGCCACGCGCACGCAGCGCATCCAGCAACGGCTTATCGAAATGCAGGCCGGCAGTGGGCGCCGCGACCGCGCCCGGCTGGCGCGCATAAACCGTCTGGTAGCGTTCGCTGTCGCGCACGTCGTCGGGCCGCGCGATGTAGGGCGGCAGCGGCATGTGGCCGATCCGCAGCAGCAATTTTTCCAGCGGCTCGGCGCATTCGAACTTGAGCTCGAAGAATTGCCCGTCGCGGCCCAGTACCCGCACCGGCGTGCCGTCGTCGAGTTCGATCAGGCCGCCTTCGCGCGGTTTCTTGCTGACGCCCAGCATCGCGATCGCGGTATGCGTGCCGGTGATGCGTTCCAGCATGATCTCGACGCTGCCGCCGCTGGACTTGCGTCCGAACAGGCGCGCCGGCAGCACGCGGGTGTCGTTGAACACCAGCAAGTCACCCGCACGCAACATGCCAGGCAAGTCACGGAAGGTGCGGTCGGCCAGCGACTGGCGCGGCGCATCCAGCACCAACAAGCGGCTGGCGCTGCGCTCGGGCAGCGGCTGCTGCGCGATCAATTCGACCGGCAGGTCGTAATGAAAGTCGGATTTCTTCAAGATCGCGTGACGCAGGGACCAGCCGCGTATTGTAGGATGGCCGGCGGGCCCGACGTGGCAACCGCGTGTCCGATCGCGCCTTTGATCGCGCCTTCCGGCGCTCCTACAGCCAGCCTTTTTGCCGCGCCAGCCTGTACGCCTCGATCCGGTTGGCAACGCCGAGCTTGCCGATCGCCTCGGACAGGTAATTGCGCACGGTGCCGTGCGACAGGTTGAGCGCGTGCGCGATGTCGCCGGCGCTCTGGCCTTCGCCCGCGAGACGCAACACCTGACGTTCGCGGTCGTTCAACGGATCGGCTTCCGTCCACGCCTCCAGCGCGAGTTCCGGATCGATCGCGCGGCCGCCGCGATGCACCATGCGCAGGCTGTCGGCCAGTTTTTCCGCGGGCGCATCCTTCAACAGATAACCGGACACGCCGGCGTCGAGCGCGCGGCGGAGATATCCGGAACGCGCGAACGTGGTGACGATGACCACCTTTACCGGCAGCTCATGGCGCTGGATGCGCTGCGCGAGTTCGAGACCGGTCAGGCCCGGCATCTCGATGTCGGAAATCAGGATGTCGGGTTTCAGGCGTTGCACCTCGCGCCACGCCGCCTCGCCGTCCGCCGCCGAACCCAGCACCTCGATGTCGGGTTCCAGCGCCAGCAGCGCAGCCAGCGCACCGCGCACCATCGCCTGGTCTTCCGCGAGCAGCACGCGGATCATGCGCGGCCGCCCGCGTGCTGCGCCAGCGACGCGGCGGCGATCGGCACGACCTTCTGCGTGCCGCGTTCGACCGGCAGCGGCAGGCGAATCTCGATCGCGGTGCCTTTCCCGCGCGGCGATTCGATCCATATTTCGCCGCCGCACCCGGCGATGCGTTCGCGCATCCCGGTCAGGCCGTTGCCGCGTTCGTTGACGCCGCCGCGGCCGTCGTCGCGGATGCGCATCACCACCCGTTCCGCTCCCGCGATCACCGTGACCTCGACCCGGTTGGCGCGCGCATGGCGCTGGATGTTGGTGACGGCTTCGCGCAACGCCAGCGCGAGGCAGGTCTCGACCCCAGAAGGCAGTTCCTTGCCGTCGCTCCAGTATTCCATCTGCACGCCGGCGGTTTCCAGCAGCAACCGCGCCGAGGCCAGTTCCGACACCAGCGCCGCGGCGCGGATGCCCGAAACCGCGCTGCGCACCTGCGACAGCGCCTCACGCGCGACGCGTTCGACATCGGCGATTTCCCGGCGGGCCGCGTCCGGATCGCGTTCGATCAGGCGCCCGGCCAGTTCGGATTTCAGCGTCACCATCGACAGGGTGTGCCCGAGCAGATCATGCAGGTCGCGACCGATCCGTTCGCGCTCGGCGCTGGCGGCGAGGCGGCGCACCTCGTCGTGCGACAGGCGCAATTCGGCCTGGCGCAACTGAACGACATTCTGGTACATGCCCATGATGCCGACAATCAATCCGATCAGCACGGCGTTCGCGAGGTACGGCCAGGGGAAACCTATCAGCAGCCACTCCAGCGAATACAGCGCCAGCATCGCAAGCATCAGCCCGATCGAGAAACGCAACGAATGACAGAATGCCGCGATCGCACACGCGTAGATCAGATAGGTTTCCGCGAAAGGATTGAGCGGCGTGACCAGCATGCCCAACGCGGCGATCGCGATCGCGTACCAGAGGTTGTTGCGCCGTGAACAGGTGTAGCCACGCCAGTACAGGAACAGGAACACCGGAAGACTCGCCAGCGTAGGCCACAGCCAATGCTGGAACGGCGAGCCGACGTTGAAGATGGCCGGGCCGAAAATCCAGCCCAGCCACACCAGCGAAACCAGCGGCATGAAGCGCATCACGCGCGGGCCGCCGCGCCACCGCCCCGTCGCGATGACCGAGTCCGGGGCGATCTTGGTGAACAGGGTGTCGATTTCGGGCCGGATCATGGTTCTAGCATGCGCCTTCCGCGGTTACCACACAAACGGCACGAACCGCCGCGTGCGGCGCATGTAATCGCGGTACGGCTGGCCGAGATCGGCGCACAATGCCTGCTCCTCGACGTGGACGCGCCAGCCGTAGCCGATCGCAGCGGCCAGCACGATTGCCAGCAGGCTGGCCCAGTTGGTCATCGCGAGGCCGGTGCCGAGGAACATCAGCAGCGCGCCGCTGTAGGACGGATGCCGGACGAACCGGTATGGTCCGGTTTGCACCACCGTCTGGCCCGGCCGCGTCGCGACATCCCTAGTGAAAAATCTTCCGAGCACCTTGATCGCATACCACCGGAGCGCGAGCCCGGCCAGCATCAGCGCGATGCCGATCCAGAACACCAGCGGCTGATGCCAGGTCAAGGTCGTGCCCGGAAAGTCGGCGTTGACCAGAAAGAACGCCGCCACGATGCCGATCACGACACTGACCACCAACACCGCATGCGAACCGCGGTCGCGCTTCACTGCGCCTTTTTCAGACCGCTGGAACAACGAGCCGATCCATTCCGGCGCGAAGCACACGAACATTGCGACGTAGAAAACCACCAGATGGAACGTCGAATGCACGATCAACGGCTGCATCGCGGAACCTCCCCCATACACCTGTGCCGGAAATAATAACGAACGATCAATGCTCAACGATCCTGGATCCGCCGCCAGCCTCGCACGGCGAACGCCAGGCACACGGCGGTGAAGACCGCGAGGTACAAGATATGCGTGGCGGCGCTGCTGCGCGCGTTCGCATGGATGATGCCCAGCGCGAGTTGCGACAGGTGATACGTCGGCAGCGTGACCGCGAACGCCTGCAACCAATGCGGCAGGAATTGCAGCGGCACCCACAGGCCCGCGAGAAACGACATCGGCAGGTAGATCAGGTTGACGATCGCGGCCGAGGCCTGTCCGTTGACCCGCACGCCGACCAGCAGGCCCAGCGCACAGAACGGCAGCGTGCCGACGACCAGCGTGACCGCCAGCAGCCACCACTCGCCGCGCGGCAGCCTGACGCCGCCGAACACCGCACCAAGCACGAACAGGATCAGCACGATCACCAGCGCGAACGGCATCGCCATCGCCGCCTTCGCGAACAGGTAGGCCATGGGCGGCATCGGTGCGACCCGTTTCATCGCGAGGATGCCGCGCTCGCGTTCCATCGCCACGCCCACGCCGAATCCGAACAGTGCAGGCGCCATGATGCCGAACGTCCCGTAGGTCGCCAGCATGAAAGTGGCGACCTGGTTGTCGCCGGACTTGCCGAACAGCAAGCCGAAGAACAGGTAGAACACGGTCGGGAACAGCAGGGTCGGCAAGGCGAATCCCGGCGTGCGCAAGATGGTCAGGAACTGGAAGCCGGCTTCGCGCAGGTACACGCCCAGCGTGTCGTGCCAGGTCCAGTTCGAAGCGATGATGGCGTTCATGCGGCCTCCTTCGCGGCCGGGTCCCGGGTCAGCGCGAGGAAGGCTTCTTCCAGCCGCGCGCCGGTGACCTCCAGATCGTGCAATGCCGGATCGAACTCGAACATCCTGCGCAACGCCGCTTCGGGCTGCGAGGCGACGATGTCCACGCGCCCGCCGGAGCGTTCGATGCGGGTCACGCCGGGCAGGTTGACGATCTGGCCGTCATCCAGGGTCGTGATGCAACGGATACGCCGCTGCGCGACCGTGCGCTTGATCTCGGCGGGCGAACCATCGGCGATCACGCGGCCGTGGTGGATCACCACGATGCGGTCCGCGAGTGCGTCGGCTTCTTCCAGATAATGGGTCGTCAGCACGATGCTGCGTCCCTGTTGCTTCAATCCGCGCACCGCCGCCCACAGGGTCTGGCGCGCTTCCACATCCATGCCCGCGGTGGGCTCGTCGAGGAACAGCAGTTCCGGATTGCCGCAGATCGCCAGCGCGAAACGCAGGCGTTGCTGCTGGCCACCGGAAAGCTTCGCGACCGGACGCGCCGCCGCCTCTTCCAGTCCGGCCAGCCGCAAGGTGTCATCCAGCGGCAGCGGATTCGGGTAATAGCCCGAATACAAGGCGATCATTTCGCGGACACGCGCGTGGCCGCCCAGTTGCGCGCCCTGCAGCATCGCGCCGGTGCGCCGCCGCGCGGCGACATCACGCGGCGGCTTTCCGAACAGTTCCGCGCGGCCGCTGGTTGGAAGTACCAACCCGAGCATCAGCGAAATCGCGGTGGTCTTGCCCGCGCCGTTGGGGCCCAGCAGGGCCAGCAATTCGCCGCGACGGATTTCGAGCTCGATGCCACCCAGCGCCACCACGTTGCCGTAGCGGCGGGTGACGCCGCGCAGGCGCGCCGGCGATGGCTCCGCGTCGGCATCGGCTTTCGGCATGCGAGCCGCGGCCATCGAAACCTCGTGTTCGAGTATCGCGTTCATGCAGGTTCCTCCCGAATGCGCCCGCAGTCTGCGCGAACCCCGGTCGCGTTGGCAGTCGCAGCCGTCAAACGCCTTGTCTGACATGCGTCATGCGGCTTGCGGCGGGGTTACGCCGGAACCGGCCGCCTGCTAGAATTGCTGGACGTTTTCTTTTCCGCGTTAATCACTTACAGGCGATGTCGCATGGACGTCGCCGCGCCGGAGGCTCCCATGAAACCCATCGACATGCTGCGCGAATTGCGCAATCACGGCGGCAAGGTCCGCACCCACGGGCTGGACGATGCCACCATCGAGCGCTTCGCCGCGCAGGATGCCGACCTCGCGGGCGCGATCGCGGACGCCCACGCGGCCTTCGCGCAACTGAAAGCGCACCAGCCCGAATTGCTGGGCATCGATGAAGATGCGCAACTGCACGCGCTGCAGTCGGGCTTCGTGAATTTCTATCCCGACGACGCGGTGTGCCCGTTCGTGCCGCTGGCCGCGCGCGGCGCGTGGATCGTCACGCTGAAGGGCGCGGTGCTGTACGACTGCGGCGGCTACGGGATGCTCGGCTTCGGCCACAACCCGCCGGCGGTGATGAAGGCGCTGGCGAAGCCGCAGGTGATGGCCAACGTGATGACGCCGTCGCTGGCGCAGCATGCGTTCACCGATGCGCTGCGCAAGGAGATCGGCCACCGCGCGGGCAGGCATCCGTTCGCGAAGTTCATGTGCCTCAACTCCGGCTCGGAAGCGGTGACCCTTGCGGCGCGCATCGCCGACGTCAACGCCAAGCTCCAGACCGATCCGGGCGCGAAATACGCCGGCCGCGAGATCAAGCGGCTGGTGGTCAAGGGTGCGTTCCACGGCCGCACCGAACGTCCCGCGTTGTATTCGGATTCCTCGCGCAAGGCCTATCAGGCCAACCTCGCCAGCTTCCGCGGCGAGCATTCAGTGGTCGTGATCGAACCCTATGACGTGGCCGCGCTGCGCCGCGCGTTCGACGAAGCCGAGAAGAACGGCTGGTTCTTCGAGGCGATGTTCCTCGAACCCGTGATGGGCGAAGGCGATCCCGGTCGCGCGGTGACGCCGGAGTTCTACGCGGCCGCACGCGAACTCACCGCGCAACATGATTCGCTGCTGCTGGTCGATTCGATCCAGGCCGGCCTGCGCGCGCACGGCGTGCTGTCGATCGTCGATTACCCCGGCTTCGAGAAGCTGCCGGCGCCGGACATGGAAACCTATTCCAAGGCGCTCAACGGCGGGCAGTTCCCGCTGTCGGTGCTGGCGGTGAACGAACGCGCCGCCGGCCTGTACAAGAAGGGCATCTACGGCAACACCATGACCGGCAACCCGCGCGCGCTCGACATCGCCTGCGCGGTGCTGGCCGACATCACGCCGGAACTGCGCGCCAACATCGAGAACCGCGGCGCGGAACTGGTGAAGAAACTCTCCGCGCTGAAGGACGAACTGGGCGGCCTGATCACCAAGGTGCAGGGCACGGGCCTGCTGCTTTCGTGCGAACTCGCGCCGCAGTTCAAATGCTTCGGCGCGGATTCGATCGAGGAATACATGCGCGAGCGCGGCATCAACGTGATCCACGGCGGCGCCAACTCGCTGCGCTTCACCCCGCACTTCTCGATCAACGAAGCCGAGGTGGACCTGCTGGTCGCGCACGTGCGCGAGGCGCTGAAGAAGGGCCCGCGCCAGCAGGTGGAAGCCTCCCGAGCAGCGGCCTAACGCGTTCCTAACACCACGCCTGCCGCTGCCTGAACGCCTTGCGCGCTTCGGGTTCCGGCAGGCGTTTATTTAGCTGGAACCGCAAAGGCTGGCGTATAGTGCGCCCCGTCGGCGACCGCCGGCACCTACTTCTACCAGGAGAGAAGTCATGCGGATCCGTACCTCGATGTTGGCACTGGGCCTCACCCTCGGCGCAATGGCTGCCGCCCCGGCTTTCGCCGCGGCGCCACAGACTTCCGCCGCGCCCAAGGCCATGACCGCCCAGCAGCAGAAGATGGCCACCTGCAGCCACGAGTCCAAGGGCATGAAGGGCGCAGCCCATCAGAAGTTCATGAGCGACTGTCTGCACGGCAAGACTGCCGCCGCCGCACCGGCCGCCAAGGCCACCCAGCAGGAAAAGATGAAGTCCTGCAACGCCGACGCCAAGGCCAAGGCCCTGAAAGGCGACGCACGCAAGAGCTTCATGAGCACCTGCCTGAAAGGCTGAGCGCAACACGTTCGTCGCAGTGATACCCAACGCCCGGCACTAGCCGGGCGTTGTTTTGCAGACGCCCCTCAGCGTTTGGGTTTCAGGAGGGTGCCCGTGCATCGTTTCGCGCCGCAGCGGCACGCCCACAGCTTCTTCATCTTGGCGGTGTGCGGCACGTCCAGCACGATGCCGTAGTCGTAGGTGAGTTCCTCGCCGGCCTTGATCGCGCGCTTCGATTCGATCAGCACCTTGTCCTTGCGCGCGCCGTCGACTTCCTCGATGTAGGCGCGGCAGTTGGGCGCGCACGAATGGTTGATCCAGCGCGCGCTGTTGCCGCCCACGTTGGCGTCGACGATGTACGTGTCGTTGAGGGTGAACAGGAAGGTGTGGCCAGTGTCGGCGCCGTCGCCGTACAGGCGGTCGGCCTGGCCGTGGGTCAGCAGGCGGCCCTTGTACTGGATCAGCACGGTGTGGGCGGGGATGTTCACGGCGGCATACACGCCATTGCCGTGGATCGGCGAGCGGCGAACGATGAGGCGACGGATCATTGCGTAACTTTCACGGACAAACGCCTATGATGACGTGTCGTCTCCCGAATGCACAGAGGAAACGTCATGACCGTGCAAATCAAACGCGCCAATCTGCCCGCCGCAAAGTCGGACGGCGCCCGGGTCCTGATCGACCGGCTGTGGCCGCGCGGGCAGTCGAAGGAAAAGTTGCAGTTGACTACCTGGCTGCGCGACATCGCGCCCAGCACCGAACTGCGCAAATGGTTCGGACACGACCCGTCCAAGTGGGGGGAATTCCGCAAGCGCTATCGCGCCGAGCTGGATGCCAATCCCGATGCGGTGGCCGAATTGCGCGACTTCGTGCGCGAGCACGCGACGACCACGCTGGTGTTCATGGCGCACGAGGAACGGTATTGCAACGCCGTGGTGCTGCAGGAATACCTGCGCGAACACGCCCCGCGCGCACGCACGCATGCCGCCGCGTGACGCCGCCATGCCACGCGCCCTGATCTGGTTGTGTCTCGCCGCGGCATCCACCGGCGCTGCCGCCGCGGGTTTCACCCTCGACAGTCCGACCCTGACCGACGGCGGCCGCATGCCGCTCGCCAACGTCTATACCGAATGCGGCGGTGGCAACCAGTCGCCGCCGTTGCGCTGGCACGATCCGCCGCCCGGAACGAAAAGCTACGCCGTCACGATGTACGACCCCGATGCGGCCGGCGGCTTCTGGCACTGGATCGCGTTCGACATCGGCGTCGGCGCGCAGGGGCTGAACGCCGGCGCGGGCACGCCGCACAGCGGCAACGCGCCGGGCGACACCGAGCAACCGCGCAACGATTTCGGCAACGCGGGCTATTCCGGCCCCTGCCCGCCGCCCGGCAAGCCGCACCACTACGTGATCACGGTGTATGCGATCGACGTGCCGGAACTCGGCCTCGCCGCGCATTTCAGCCGCAAGGATGCACTGGCCGCGATCAAAAAACACGCGCTCGCGAAAGCCACGCTCACCGTCGTCTGGGGGCGCTGAACACACGCGACGGTACTGCCGCACCGGCTAGAATCGCCGTGATCCGATCTGCGGAATCCGGCCACGATGCGACGAATCCGGCGATACCTTGCGCGCGTTGGCGCCGCGCTCTGCACGCTTGCGCCCATCGCCGCGATGGCCGCGCCGCCCACGATCTTCGCCGCCGCCAGCCTGCAGCCCGCGCTGGACCAGATGGCGCACGACGGCGCGCTGGGAATGCCCGCGCCGCGGCTGGTGTACGCGGCATCGTCGGCACTGGCGCGCCAGATCGAGGACGGCGCGCCCGCCGATCTGTTCATCTCCGCCGACGAACGCTGGATGGACGATGCCGCGCGGCACGCCGCGATCGTGCCGTCGTCGCGCACCGATCTGGTGGGCAATGCGCTGGTGCTGATCGCGCCGGTGGGGTCGCGCGTGCAGGTCGATCTCGACCACGGCGCACAACCCCTGCTGCAGGCGCTGGGCAAGGACGGCCGCCTTGCGATCGCCCTGCCCGATTCGGTGCCGGCCGGGATCTACGCGAAGCAATCGCTGACCAAGCTCGGGTTGTGGAATGCGCTGGAGCCGCGCATGGCGATGAGCCGCGACGTGCGCGCGGCGCTGAACCTCGTGGCGCTGCGGCAATGCCCGCTCGGCATCGCGTACCGCTCCGACGCGATCTCCGAACCGCGCGTGCGCGTGGTCGCAACCTTCCCCGCCGATTCGCACAAGCCCATCGTGTATCCGGCCGCGATCGTCGCCGGCCACGACAATGCGGCGTCGCGTGCGTTGCTCGCGGCGCTGACATCATCGCGCGCACAGGAAGTGTTTCGGCACTGGGGTTTCACGATACTGCCCGAAGCAAAGCAGGCAGTCCGCCAATGAACGCAAATAAACGCCAATGATTTTGCTCCGAACGCCTTTGCCTTATTTGCGTTCTTTGCGTTCCTTTGCGGATGAATTGCTTTTCGTTGGGAAACGCGCCGCATGAGCCTGCTCACCCACGCCGAAACCGTCGCGCTGGCCTTGAGCTTCAAGGTCTCGCTGTTCGGCGTGTTCGCATCGTTGCCGGTCGCACTCGGTTGCGCCTGGCTGCTGGCGCGCACGCGCTTCTTCGGCAAGCCGGTGTTCGAAGGGCTGCTGCTGCTGCCGCTGATCCTGCCGCCGGTGGTGACGGGTTACATCCTGCTGATGGTGTTCGGCCACCACGGCCCGGTCGGGCGCCTGCTGGATGCGGCGGGATTGTCCATCGCGTTCCGCTGGACCGGCGCCGCGCTGGCCGCAGCGGTGATGGCGTTCCCGTTGCTGGTGGTGGCGCTGCGCAACGCGTTCGAATCGGTGGACCGCAAGCTGGAACACGCGGCCGCGACGCTGGGCGCAGGGCCGTGGCGCATTTTCTTCGGCATCACCCTGCCGCTGTCGCTGCGCGGTCTCGCCGCCGGCCTCGCGCTCGCCTTCGCGCGCGCGTTCGGCGAGTTCGGCGCCACCATCACCTTCGTGTCGTCGATCCCGGGCCAGACACGCACCCTGCCGATCGCGCTGTACGAATTGATCTCCACGCCGGGCGGCGAAGGCGGCGCGCTGCGGCTCACGCTGGTCGCGGTGATCGTGGCCCTGCTGGCCTCGCTGGTCGCCGCGCTGATGCTGCTGCGTGGCGGCACGCGCCAGTCGGAAGCCGAGGCATGATCGAACTCGACCTCGCGCTGCAACACGGCGAGTTCTCGCTGGAACTCGCGATCGCGACGCCGGTGCGCGCGCTGGCATTGTTCGGGCATTCCGGTTGCGGCAAGACCTCGACCCTGCTCGCGATGGCGGGACTGCTGCATCCGCGCCGCGGACACATGGCCATCGACGGCCACGTCCTGTTCGACAGCGCTGCCGGCATCGACCTGCCGCCCGCGCGCCGCAACCTCGGCGTGGTGTTCCAGGACGCGCGCCTGTTCCCGCACCTCTCCGTGCGCGACAACCTGCGCTACGGCATGCCGCGCGACGCGGCGCCCGCGACGTTCGACGATGCGGTGTCGCTGCTCGGCCTGTCCGCGCTGCTCAAGCGCAAACCCGGCGAGCTGTCCGGCGGACAGGCCCGGCGTGTCGCGATCGGCCGCGCGCTGCTGCGCCAGCCGCATGCGCTGCTGCTGGACGAACCGCTCGCCAACCTGCACCGCGAGGCGCGCGCGGAAGTGCTGCAGCACCTGGTGGGACTCAAGCGCGAATTCGCGCTGACCACCCTCATGGTCAGCCACCAGCACGACGAAGTCGCCGCGCTGGCGGACGCCGTGGCGCTGATCGACGACGGCCGCCTCGCGGCCCTGCAGGACGTCGCGGCGTTCCGCGGCACGCCCGCCGCGCCGTATGCCGCAGCCGCCGCGCCCGAACGCTGCACGGCGCGCTAAAGTAGCCGGACGCACACGACTCGACAGGAGCCGGCCGATGTCCACGTCCCCGAACTTCCGCCGCTTTCGCACGCTCGTCGCGATCGGGTTGCTGGCCGTGACTGCGCTGCTGGGCGCGTGTACCGGCATGGGCACCAAGCTGCAGCCGCCCACCGCCAGCATCCAGCAGCTTACCGTCAATTCCGACGGCACCTGGGCGGTGGTGGTGCGGTTCCAGAATTACAGCTACGACACCGGCATGCACGTGTATGCGATCGACGCCGACCTCAGCCTCGACGGCAAGCCCGCCGGACACATCGCGTTCTCGCCCGCGCTCGACATCCCGGCGATGGACGCCGACATCGGCAACGTGACGCTGAAGCCCGACGCCGCCGGCGCCGCCGCGCTGGCCGCCGCCAAGCGCAACGCGATCCAGTACGAATTGAAAGGCACGCTGTCGGTCGGCAAGGGCGAAAAGGGCGGCGCGCAACCGTTCAAGCTGGATGGCAAGGGTTACATATCGCCGGTGCCGGGGGTGTCGAATATTTGGCGATGATTGGAACCCATTCCCTTTCGGGAGGGATCGATTCTGCCTTCTCCCTCCGGGTACAGCCGCCGTCCATGGCCAAGAGCTCCGTGGTGGCGCGAAGCGCCGGGTGAGGGTTCGTCTGCCGGAAAGCATTACGCGAGACTCGTACCCTCACCCTCGTCCCTCTCCCGACGGGAGAGGGGGTTACAAACAAAGGAATACAGATGACCACCCACTACACCGCCCCGCTCGCCGACATCCGCTTCTGCCTGTACGACGTGCTGGACGTCGAAAAACAATTCGCGAAACTGCCGGGCTGCGAAACGCTGAACCGCGAACTCATCGACGCGGTGCTGGACGAAGCCGCGAAGTTTTCGCAAACGGTACTGGCGCCGTTGAATGAAATCGGCGATCGCGAGGGTTGCGCGTTCGACCAGCAGGCCGGCGCGGTGAAAACGCCGCAAGGTTTCAAGCGCGCCTACGAACAATACGTCGAGGGCGGCTGGGCGGGCCTCACCGCGCCGGAAGCCTACGGCGGACAAGGCCTGCCGGAAACCCTCGGCGCGCCGGTCAAGGAAGTGATCGACTCGGCCAACCTTGCGTGGGGCACGTACCCGCTGCTGTCGCACGGCGCCACCGAAGCGCTGCGCGTGCACGGCGAGGACTGGCAGAAGGAAGCCTTCCTGAAACCCATCGTGTCAGGCGAGTGGACCGGCACGATGTGCCTGACCGAACCGCACTGCGGTTCCGACCTCGGCCTGTTGAAGACGCGTGCCGAACCGAACGCGGACGGCAGCTACGCGATCAGCGGCACCAAGATCTTCATCACCGCAGGCGAACACGATTTCACGTCCAACATCGTGCATCTCGTGCTGGCGCGCCTGCCGGACGCGCCCAAGGGTGTAAAAGGCATCTCGCTGTTCATCGTGCCCAAGTTCAAGGTCGGCAAGGACGGCAAGCCCGGCGAGCGCAACGCGCTGCGCTGTGGCGCAATCGAACACAAGATGGGCCTGAAGGGTTCCGCGACCTGCGTGATGAACTTCGACGGCGCGCAAGGCTGGCTGATCGGCGAGGCCAACAAGGGCTTGAACGCGATGTTCACCATGATGAACACCGCGCGCCTCGCGGTCGGTCTGCAGGGCCTCGCATTGAGCGAACGCGCGTACCAGAACGCGTTGTCCTACGCGCGCGAACGCCTGCAGATGCGCGCGCTGTCGGGCGCGAAGTTCCCCGACAAGCCCGCCGATCCGCTGATCGTGCACGGCGACATCCGCCGCATGCTGCTGACCCAGAAATCGCTGATCGAAGGCGGTCGCGCGCTGGGCCTGTACGCCGCGCTGCTGGTGGATATCCAGCACCGCTCGAAGGATGCGGAGGAAGTGAAGCGCGCGGAAGCGCTGGTGTCGTTCCTCACGCCGATCATCAAGGCCATGCTCACCGAGAACGCCAACGAATGCACCAGCCTTGCGCTGCAGGTCTACGGCGGCCACGGCTACATCGCCGAGCAGGGCATGGAACAGTACGCGCGCGACGCGCGCATCACCACCATCTACGAAGGCACCACCGGCATCCAGGCGCTCGACCTGCTGGGCCGCAAGATCGTGCAGCATCGCGGCGAAGGCCTGCGGCTGTTCCTGGAACAGGTCGGCGGATTCTGCGCGCAACACGCGCAGGACGAAGCACTCAAGGATTTCATCCCGAAGCTGTCCACGCTCGCGAAGGAATGGGCCGAGGTCACGCAGGGACTCGGCAGGCGCGCGGTGTCCAACCCGGACGAGATCGGCGCAGCGGCGGTCGATTACCTGTTCTACTCCGGCTACATCGCCCTCGCGTACGCGTGGGCGCGCAGCGTGGCCGCGGCAGACGCGTCATCGCACCCCGAAGACTTCAAACAGGCCAAACGGCTGACCGCGCGCTTCTACTTCGACCGCATCCTGCCGCGCACACGCACGCACCTCGCCGCGATGCAGGCCGGCGGCGACAGCGTGTTCGCGATGCCGGATGCGTTGTTTGGTTGATCGACGCAAACCCATCATTGCGGGACTGCGTACGACCCTTGCAGACACAAAAGCTCGTCATTCCGGGGCCGCCGCCGGCTTGATCGGCGGCGGCCCCGGAATGACGACAGAAATGACGGTGAGCCAAGCCAAGTAATGTTGGATTGAAAAGCAACACCAACACCGTGCCAGTCCCGCGCAACCCATCGATCACCATCCGCCCTGCCGACGCCGACGACACGGATTTCATCCTGTCGTTGACGCCGCGCTTCGTCGGCTTCGATTTGCCCAAGGGCCGCAGCAAGCGGCAAACACTCGCCGCGATCCGTGCCGACATCGAACGCGTGTTGCGCGAAGCGCCGCCCGGCGACCATTTCTTCGTGTCCGTGGACCGCGACCGACAACGCACCGGCTTCCTGCACCTGCAGGTGCAACGCGATTTCTTTTCCGGCGCCCGCGCCTGCCACATTTCCGATCTCGCCGTGTCGCCCGGACACGACGGCGAAGGCATCGGCCGCGCGCTGCTCGCGCATGCGGAAACATGGGCGAAACAGCACCGTTGCAAATGGCTGACGCTCGCCGTGTTTCCCGGCAACACGCGTGCCCACGCGCTGTACGAACGAACCGGCTTCGCCGCCGACCTGCTGCGCATGGCCAAACCCGTAGATACTGTGGTTGGCGTCAAGCCCCGTGAAGTGCGGGATTGAACGGTACGCCGGATTTGACGACGCCGAAGGCGACTTGGGCAAGCTTGCGCATCATGGCGCCGATGATGAGTTTCGGCGGTTTGCCGCGGGCGGCCAGGCGTGCGCGGAAGCGTTTGCCCCAGGCCGTTTTATAGAGCGCCGTCATGGCCGGCAGGTAGAGCGCACGCCGCAGGAACGCGTGCCCCACCTTGGACAAGCGCGGCTTGCGGTGCACGCTGCTGCCCGATTCGTACAGCCGTGGACTCAGCCCGGCAAAGGCCGCGAACTGGCGGGCACACTGGAAGCGCTCGCCGTGCACACCATAGGCCAGCAACACGGCAATGGTGCGCTCACCCAGACCGGGGATGGAGTCCAGCAGGTCGCGCTTGCCGCGCAGGCGGTCGTCGTCGTTGAGCAGTTTGGCGATGGCCTCCTCGATACGTGCGAGTTCGGCAGCCAGCCAGGCCAGGTGCGTGTCGAGGCTGTCGTGAATGTCCTCGCGCAGGCTTTCATAGCGGTTCTTCTCCTGGGTCTGCATGTCCACCAGCATCTGGTGGCGCAGCACCAAGGCGCGCAGCCGACGTTCCGTCAGCGAGGGCGGATTCCAAACGGGCGGCTGCTTCTCACGACAGAAGTCAGCCAGCAGCTTGGCATCGATCGCATCGGTCTTGCTGCGCAATCCCAGCGACTGACCATGCGCCTTGACCAGCGCGGGGTTGCTTACCGACACCGTGTGTCCCGCATCCGTCAGATAGATGGCCAGCGCTTCCCAGTAGCTCCCGGTGGCCTCCATGCACGCATGGACGTGCCCGACACCATGCTGGCGCAGCCATGCGCGTAATTGGGCGAATCCGGTCGGGGTATTGGCAAACACCTTGGTGCGAAACTTGCTGCCCACGGCCAAGGCAGCATCCAATTTGGCTTTGGAGATATCGATCCCCAGCACCACCGTAGTCGTGTTCATGGCTTGCGCTCTCCACCTTGTCAATGCAGGCTGCCGGGAAGCCCGGGCCGAAGATACTGTTCGAGCTGTCGCAAGTTTGAAACCGGGCGTGCGCTGCAAAATCTACGCTGCGGGTTGCACCCAAGGGCGGGAACGGCATCCGCACGTCCTGTGCCTGAGCGCGACTCAGGCAAATCCAACATACAAGGGCGGGAGTAGCCGCGCAGCGGCGCATCCCGCCAACAACGCCAGCGTTCCCAAGGCGGGTTGCACCCGCCCTGCCAAAACGTGACATGGTTCACATTTGGTGCTAGTTTCCACGCCGCGTATCCGATTGTTCAGGATCGTGGCGACCCGCCAGCGCCCAGCGCCCGACGATCGTGTCCTGCCACGGACGGTTCGACGTTCCGACGCGGGGCCATCCATGTCCGATCCGCCCGTTGCCCGGTTCACGTATCGCGCCTTCATCAGCTACAGCCACCGCGACAAGGCGTGGGCGGACTGGCTGCACAAGGCGCTGGAAATCTACCGCGTGCCTTCGCGCCTCGTCGGCACCTCGACCGCGCACGGCACGATTCCGCGCCGGTTGAATCCGGTGTTCCGCGACCGCGAGGAGCTGTCCAGCTCGCCCGAACTCGGCACCAAGATCAACGAAGCGCTCGCGCAATCGGAAAACCTGATCGTGATCTGCTCGCCCGCGTCGGCCGCGTCGCGCTGGGTCAACGAGGAAGTGCTGGCATACAAGCGCATGGGCCGCGCCGCGCGCATCTTCTGCCTGATCGTGGACGGAGAACCCGACGCCCGCGACATCGCCGGCCGCGAAGCGGAAGAATGTTTCTGTCCCGCCCTGCGCTTCGCCACGGACGCGGACGGGCGCCCCACGAGCGATCGCACCGAACCCATCGCCGCCGACGCGCGCCCCGGCAAGGACGGCAAGCCCAACGCCAAGCTGAAACTGATCGCCGGCATGCTGGACGTCGGCTTCGACGCGCTGAAGCAGCGCGAACAACGCCGCCAAGTGCAGCGCATGGCCGCAGTCACCGCGCTCGCCGTGATTGTGATGGCGGTGACCATCGTGCTGGCGATCGCTGCGCTGGTGTCACGTCACCGCGCGGTGGTCGCACAACACGAAGCGGTGATCGCGAAACAAGCAGCGGTGCGACGGCAGAAGCAGGCCGAGGGCCTGGTCGGTTTCATGCTGGGCGATCTCAATGACAAGCTCGACCAAGTGCACCGCCTCGACATCATGCAGGCGGTGGATGAAAAGGCACTCGCCTATTTCGCATCGCTGCCGGCTGCCGACGCCAGCGATACGGCGCTGGAACTTCGCGTCAAGGCGCTGGACAAGATCGGCGGCGTGATGACTGAAGCGCACGGTCATCTCGACGAGACGATGAAGGCGTATCAGTCGGCCGCGTCTCTGGCCGCCGAACTTGTGCGCCGTGCCCCCAGCGATGCCGAACGCAAGGTGACCTTGGGCGAAAGCTTGAATATGGTCGGCGTCGCATGGTGGAACGAGGGTGATCTGGATAAGGCGCTGAGCAATTGGCAGTCGGCCAGTGCACTGTTCCAGCAAGCGCATGCTGCCAAACCCGACGATGACAAAACGACAGGCAAGCTGGCAGGAATAAGGAACAATATCGGTCACGTGTTGGAGTCGCGCGGCAACTACGAAGGCGCGCAATCGGAATACGAGGCTTCGCTGAAGCTGTATCAACTGCTGGCCGCACGCGAGCCGCACGACCTCGATCAGCAATCCAATATGGCTTGGGGCTGGAACGCTCTCGGCAAGCTGGCGGTTGAACGTGGAGAACTTGAGCGCGCGCTGACGGACTATCTCGCGGAACGTCACATCAAAGAACAGCTTACATCTGCATCGCCGCAGAATCACGCCGCGCAATACGACCTGATGGTCAGCAACGCTACGCTCGGCCGCACGCTGACATGGTCCGGCGAGATCGATACAGGTTTGCGTTACACCCAGCAAGCATTGATGCAGGGCAAGGCATTGCTTGCATTCGAGCCATCTGACACAGGCTGGCTATGGACCTATGCCATCTATAACCAACAGGCAGGCAGCTTGTTGCGACAACTGGGTCGCCTCGACGAAGCCACGACGGCGGACGCGCAGGCCGTGCAAACGCTCGCGGCCTTGTTGGTAAAAGACCCAATCAGCAACGACTTCCAGCATTACCTTGCCTTGGCGCAACTGGAAAGTGCCCGCCTGCAACTGGTGAAGGGCGATCCTGCCGCTGCGGAAGCCACCGTTCTTTCCGCGCAGGTGAATATCAAGAAACTCCGCGCCAAAGCGCCTGACAATCGTGACATGTTGTTGCTGGACGCACAGGCAAGCTTGCTGCTCGGCACGATCGCAGCGCAACACCACGACGACACCACCGCCCAACGCGACTGGACGCAGGCACGTGACCTGCTGCAACCCGCGCTGAGTAAAGGCAACGACCCCAATTTCCTGAGCGCGTACGTGGGAGCATTGCTGCGGCTGGATCAAGCCGATGCCGCGAAGCCCGTGATCGCGAAGTTGAACGCAATGGGCTACCGCACCCCGGACTTCGTGGCGCTGCTGGCCAGCAAGCACATCGACTATCCAGCCAATGCGGCACTCGAGCAACACATCGCGGCGATCATGGATAGCGACGCCTCACCCGCCGCTCACCAAGCGTCGTTGCCCGCCACGCCGCCAAGCGAGAGGCATTGAGTTCAAGGCGCCGCGGCCCGCCCTCAGCGCCGCATCCAGACAGGAGACGTGTCATGGCAGTCGAAGTTTCGCTCAACACCAGCGCAAACCCGCCAGTCACGGTGAATCCGCAAATACACAATGTCAATCGGGGCAATCAGACCATCAAATGGAAGCCCGCCAGCAACCAAAACTTCGCCTTCTCTTCGCTGAGCATCGACGGCAATCCATCGTGTTTCGGAACGCCCAATGTCAGCACCGGCGAAATCACCGTCACGGACAACAATCCAGGCACAGATGCCTACTATGCGTACACCATCAAGGTGACTTCCAACGGTGTGACCTACAGCAGTGCACCTTCCCTGCCCAATCCGACCGCGCAAAGCTCAGGCCCCAACATACACAACGTTTGAATGTTGAACCGGGTGCGATGTTTCACCGCGGAGGCGAGACGCGCACCATCGCTTCAATACCGATTCACCGCGGCAATTCCGCCGCAAACGCAGAAGGAGTAAATCATGAAACGCAAACTACCCCCCCCGCTGCATTCCTGATCGCGCTGCTGCTGGCCGGTAGCGCGGGCGTTGCCAGCGCCGCCACGACCACGAGTTCGGCCGGCTCGTGGTACGCACCCTATGTGGCGTGGCTGCAATGCGCCGCGGGCAACATCGGCGCGTGCATGGCGGCAGGCGGTGGTGGAGGTACGGTTATCCCTGATAACGCTACGCCACCCTGCATCAAGAACACTTAGCCGCCAGCAGTTCGAAGCGGTAGTTGCAATATCGAGGCTGCCGAAGTTGTTTGCGGCGGCCCCGGAATGACGACAGGGAGTTGGCGAGTGCGGGCGGCACCGGAATGAGGAGGGAGCAGCGCTGTGTGGCGCCTGGAATAAATGGCCAGTGAGGGTCGTTGCCAATCGAGCGGAAGCTTCGTATGCCGGAGTCGTCTTTCACCTATCGCGCCTTCATCAGCTACAGCCACCGCGACCAGGCGTGGGCGGACTGGCTGCACCGGACGCTCGAAACGTATCGCGTGCCGTCGCGACTGGTGGGAACGCAAACCGCGCACGGCGAGATTCCACTGCGGCTGAATCCGGTGTTCCGCGACCGCGACGAGCTGGCCAGCGCGGACAGCCTCGCGAGCAAGGTCAACGAGGCGCTCAGGCAATCCGAAAACCTGATCGTGATCTGCTCGCCCGCGTCGGCGGCGTCGCGCTGGGTGAACGAGGAAGTGCTTGCATACAAGCGCATGGGCCGCGGCGGGCGCATCCTGTGCCTGATCGTCGATGGCGAACCCAACGCAACCGATCTGCCCGGCCACGCAGCGGAAGAATGCTTCTGCCCCGCGCTGCGTTTCCAGCTCGACGCCAACGGCCAACCGGCCAGCGAACGCGCCGAACCGATCGCCGCCGACGTACGCCCCGGCAAGGACCGCAAACCCAACGCGAAACTGAGGCTGATCGCGGGCATGCTCGGCGTCGGCTTCGATGTGCTGAAGCAGCGCGAGCAGCACCGCAGGATGCAAAGGATGGCCGCGATCACCACGCTGGCGCTGGTGGTGATGGCGCTGACGATCGTGCTGGCGGTGTTTGCCTTGATCTCGCGCCACCAGGCCGTGCTGGCGCGGCAACACGCGGTGGCCGCGGAACAGGCCGCGGTCGTCGCGCGCGATGACGCGAAGCGCCGGCAAGCGCAGGCAGAAGACATCCTCGGCTTCATGCTCGGGGATCTGCGCCAGAAACTGTCCACGGTCGGCCGGCTCGACCTGATGCGTTCGGTGGATGACAAGGCCACCGCCTATTTCGCCATGCTCAAGCCCCGCGACCTCACCGACACGGCGCTGGAACAGCAGGCGCGCCTGCTGATGGACATCGGCCAGGTGCGTCTGGCCAAGGGCGAGTTCGTCGAGGCGATGGCCGGCTTTCGCGAGGCGCTAGAGCGCACCGGCGCGCTGTATGCCCGCGCGCCCGGGGACGGCAACCGGCTGTTCGACAAGGCCCAGGCCGAATACTGGGTCGGTTACGCCGCCATGCAGAAGGGCGACAACGCCACGGCGGAAAGCATGTTCCAGAGGTACTACGACAGCGCGGTCAAGCTGGCGGCGATGGATCGCGGCAACTTCGCGTGGCAGAAGGAAGTCGCGTACGGACTGCAGGCGGTTTCCGTGATGGACAAGAACATGGGCCGCACCGCCGAGGCCGAGCGCGGGATGCAGCAGCAACTCGCGATGTACCACGCATGGCTCAAGCAACATCCCGGCAATCTGCAACTCCGCCAGGAGGCCGCCAACGTCGTTTCGTGGCTGGGCAGCCTGGCGCAGGAACAGGGCCAGCTTGCCGTCGCCGAAGATCGTTTCGCCGAGAACGTCGGCGATCTCGAGCAGAACATGGAGGCCGAGCCGAACAACGCGGACTGGAAGGATGACAGCGTCTATGCGCTCGTCCACCTTGCCGAAGTGCAGAAACAGCGCGGCAAGCTTGGCCCGGCACGCGAAAACCTTGCGACGGCCACGGCGACCGCCGCGGCGCTGCACGCGCAAGACCCCGAAAACAACGATTGGCGCTGGTCATTGGCCGCCTGTCGCCTGAGGCAGTCGGAATTGGATGCCGTGGATCAGCCGCACAAGGCGACGACTGGAGCCGAGGACGCGGAATCGTTGCTAGTCGCCGCCCGGGCCAAGAACCCCAAGAGCCAATCGATATTGGAAAGCGTGGTGCAAGCGCACGACCAGCTCGCGCGACTGGCGCTGGCGCGTGGCGATACGGCCGGCGCAGCGAGGAACATTGCGGCTGCACTGGCCTTGATCGAACCCGCGTGGCAAGCGGCGCAGAACGACGACTTGCGCCAGTCGCTGGCGCGAACCCGCCTGCTGCAGGGCGAAGTCGCACAACGCAAGGGCCGCAGCGCGGATGCCACCCAGGCGTGGAACGACACGCGCGACTTGCTGATTGCCGGTTCGAAACCGGAGGTCGCGTTCGATCGTCTCGATACGCTGGTGCGCGCGCTTCTATTGCTTGGCCGCAGCAACGAGGCTACTCCTTACTTGCAGCGCCTGACTGCTGCCGGCTATGTGCCGCTGCAACCCTGGCCCGAGGCGGCAAAGACGCTTGCCGGCACCCACGCGCAACGAACGGACAGGGTCAACGCGCGACGATGACGCCACGAAAACCGTCGCCCGGCCGGCCATCGACGGCGCGACGACAGGACCGGCGGGCAACGCGCCCGTCGTACCCGGCCGGAATGGCCACTTGCCAACTGGAGTACGACCATGAATGACAAACGCGTTGATCTCGACGTCCGTTATGTCCGTGCTGAACCCGGCGATGGATTCACCGACGCCGGGAATATCAATGGCAGAGCCTATTGCTACAAGTACATCGGCGGAGATGACGGCGCCGGCAAATTGATCCACGTGGTCAATCAGGGCGAGGCCAGAATCACCGTGCGCCTGATCGCGGACCCGCGGTACAGGATCGACGACATCCACTTCACCGACGACCACGCCACGGAGCCCCAGCTCAGCAAGCGGGACCGCGCAGACCGTGCGCACGTATTCCACAACAAGAACACGCAGCCGATCAACGCGCAGTACAAGGTCACTGTCATCGACACCGGCAACGGCAATGCCAGCATTCCCTGCGATCCGCCGATCATCAACAAATAGATGCCCCTCTGACGAGCTGTCGCTATCGGTAAAGGAGATTCCGGATCGCGGCTGCGCCGCGTCCGGAATGGCGGCAAGGAGGATGGGTCCGCAAGGAGACGGAATGACGACGAGGCGTGGTGAGCGAGGACCGTCCTGGAATGACGCCAAGGAAAGCAGCGCTGTACCGTGTCCGGAATCACGAACGTTTGGCAGATACGATCCGCAACGATGAACGACGAATCGGGCTCCATCCACAACCTGTCGAGCCGCGCGCCGACTTCGAACCTGCGTGCGGGCGCCGCGGTCGCGCCGCTGGTGGTCGGCGTCACCAGCCATCGCAACATCGCCGCAAACGAGATCGAGGCGATCCGGGCGCGCGTGCGGGAACTGTTCGCGCAACTGCAACGGGAATTCCCGCACTCGCCGCTGACGGTGCTGTCGCCGCTGGCCGACGGCGGCGACCAACTGGTGGCGGAGGAAGGCCTGAAGCTGGGCGCGCGGCTGGTGGCGCCGCTGCCATTCGCGCGCGAGCTGTACGCGCACGACTTCACCGACGCGGCCACGCGCGAGCGGTTCGAAGCGCTGTGCGCGCAGGCGCAACTGATCGAACTGCTGCTGCTGACGGGCCACACGCGCGACGCGGTGTCCACGCCGGGCGAGGAACGCAACCGCCAGTACGCGCACGTCGGGATGTTCGTGGCGCGGCATTGCAACCTGCTGCTGGCGATCTGGGACGGCAAGCCCTCGCACCGGCTCGGGGGCACCGCGCAGATCGTCGAATATTTCCTGGCCGGCACGCCGCCGGGCGGGATCGAGCGCCGGCGCAGCCGCAGTCCGCGCCTGTACGGCGGCGGCGACGAACGCCTGTTGTGCCACCTGGTGTGTTCGCGCGACAAGCCGGACGGCGCGCCGGCCGCGCCGCTGCAACCGGGCCAGATGATCTGGCGCAGCCTAGACGATGCCTCCGCGCCCAACGTCCCGATGCCGCAGGCGTTCCGCACGGTGTTCGCGCACACCGACGAATTCAACGTGGACGCGGCGAAATACGCCGCGGAGATCGCGGCAGGCGGCGCGGGCATCGACGATGGCACGCCGTCCGGCAGCGGCGACGGCGCGCCGTCGTCGCCCTCCGCGCTGTTCCGCGCCGCCGACTGGCTGGCGATCCACTTCCAGCGGCGCGTGCTGCTGGCGATGCGGGTGATCTACCTAGTCGCGTTCGTGATGGGCGTGGCCTTCACGATGTACGACAACCTGCCGGAACAGGACAACATGCTGTACGTGTTCCTGTTCCTGTTCGCGACCGGGGTAGTGGTGAGCGCGATCGCCAAGCGGCGCGGCTGGCATCGCAAGTATCTCGACTACCGCGCGCTGGCCGAGGGCCTGCGGGTGCAGTGCTACTGGCGGCGCGCCGGCATTTCGCTGACCGGCGATCCGGAATTCGCGCGCGACAGCCTGATGCAGAAACAGGACATCGAACTCGGCTGGGTGCGCAACGTGATGCGCAGCGCCGGCCTGTCGGCGCATGCATATCCGGTTGCTCCTGACGGCGCGGCGCTCGGCGAGGTGATCGAGGAATGGGTGGGCGACGAAACCCGCGGCGAACTCGGCTACTACCGCGTCCGCACCGGCCAGCGCGAACGCAGCCACCGCATCAACGAAGCGATCGGCGCGATGTGCCTGCTCGCGGGCATCTTCATCAGCGTGGTGCTGGCGGTGCTGGCGCACCGGTTGACCGTCGACGCCAAGAACGACCTGATCGTGGTGATGGCGGTGTTCTCGATCTTCGCCGCGGTGCGCGAGGCGTATTCGTTCCGCAAGGCCGACCGCGAACTGATCCGCCAGTACCGCTTCATGGAGCGCGTGTTCGGCAACGCACGCAAGGCGCTGGACGAAACCGCCGACGCCGACGAGCGCCGCGAAATCCTGCGCGCGCTGGGCGAAGCCTCGCTGGCCGAACACGTCGAGTGGGCGGTGATGCACCGCCAGCGGCCGCTGGAGGCGGGGAAGATGTAGCCGTTGTATTTTTTGTCATTCCGGGGCGGCCCGAAGGGCCGAACCCGGAATCGGTTTTCGCTACCTCCCAAACCGATTCCGGGTTCCGCCGCGATGAAGCCGCGCCGGCCCCGGAATGACGAAAATGGATGGGCGTGCGCGATCGCGCGTCCTACGCGGGTTGCCCGGCTTCGGACGCCGTTGACTGCTTCACCGCAGCGAGTCGCGCTTCAGTGGCGGCAACCATCGCCTGATAGCGTGGATCGTCGTGCAGCGATTCGAGGTCCGGGTCGGCCTTTAGATAGCGCAACAAGTATGAGGTGATGCCGGCGAACATCGGTTCCAGCATGTCCAGCGCCGCGCCCTTGTCGTGCAAATACGTGGTCAACGCGCACGCGAAGTTGTAACGCATGTCGAGATTGTCGGCATCGATCAACAATGCGCGGTTCATGCGTGCCTTGGCACGCTCGGCATCGCCTAATGCGCTCAGCGCGGTGGCGCTGTAGGCCATAATGCTCGCGTTGTTCCGATCGAGCGCCAACACGGCATCGGCTCTCTTCGAAGTTTCTTCGGCGGCACGCTGCATGCCAACCTTGTCGCCGAGCGCATTGTAAGCGCTCAGCAGCAGCATCCCGGAATTGATGTCGGAATCCATCAAACGAATGCTTTTCTCGAAGAACTCGACGGCCTTGTCGTACCTGTGCAACTGATAGTTCAGGCGCCCGGCCGTGCGATTGGCCTCGTACGATTCGGGGTCCAGTTGCAGCGCGATATCCAATTCAGCCAAGGCGTCATCCATCGCGCCCCGCATTTGCAAAATGTGCGCCTTGACTGCATGCGCTTCCACCAGATCGGGATTGAGCGCCAGCGCCTTCTCGGCAGCCGCCATGCCGTCATCCGACTCGACGCCCAACTCGCGCAAATTGCGATAACCCACGGCCATCAACGCCCAGGCCTGCGCATAACCGGGATCAATCTCGGTCGCGCGTGTGCAGGCACGCACGATCGCCTTCGACGGATTTTGTCCGAGCTGATTGGTCACGTATAGCTGCCGCGCCATCAAATACAGATCGTGCGCCTCGGCGCTGTCGGTACCGCGCCGCTCGATGGCCTTCTTCTCCTCGGGCAGCAGGCGCAGCTTCAGCGCCTTGACGATCGCATGGGAAATCTCGTCCTGCAACTCGAAGATGTCGCTGGCGTCGCGGTCGTAGCGCTCGGCCCACACGTGCCGGTTGCTGGCGCCGTCGATCAACTGCGCGGTGATCCGCACCCGCCCGCCGGCCTTGCGCACGCTGCCTTCCAGCACGTGCGTGACCTTCAGTTCGCGCGCGACCTTGGGAATGTCGACCTGCTTGCCCTTGTACAGGAACGAGCCATTGCGCGAGATGATCGAAAGCGCCGAGATCTTGCTGAGGTCGGTGATGATGTCCTCGGTGATGCCGTCGCTGAAGTATTCCTGTTCGGGATCGCCGCTCATGTTGATGAAGGGCAGCACGCAGATCGAGAAGCGCGCGGATTCCTTTTGCGTGGCCGGCGTGGACGACGCACCACCGGCACTCGCCGCCTGCGCGGCCGTGGCGCGCGCGATCATCGCCGCCAGCGCGTGCAGGCACTCCTGCGCCGCGGGACTGGATGCGTCTTCGCCCCAATCGTCGAGATCGGTGGTGTGGATCGCGCGCACGTCGATCGGCAGGCGCGCCTGGTCGAAGCGCACCGGCACCAGAATCCCGCGCTCGGCCGCATCGCGGGCTTCGCCGCGCACCCAGCGCGACGCCACCGAGGTCGGCGTCCACACCACCAGCACCGACTTGGCGGCCTGCAACTCGACGTCGATCTCGTCGTCGAATTCCTTTCCCGGGCTGATCTCCGGATCCCACCACACCGACCAGCCCCTGGCCTCGAGCGCGGCCACCAGCGGCGCGACGCGCGCCTTGTCGGCGCGGGCGTAGGAAACGAAGACGTCGGCCACGACCGTCAGCTCCCCGCGACCGGCACCGGCGCCGCGGACGCTTTCGCCGCCGCGAGGCGCGCTTCGGCGGCGGTGATCATGGACTGCCAGCGCGGGTCGTCATGCAGCGATTCGAAGTCGGGATCGGCTTTGGCGTACTCGAGCAGGGAGACGGTGATGGTTTCCAGGACCGACTTCAGCATTTCCAGCGCCGCCTCCTTGTCTTTCAAGTACACGCTCAAGGTGCAGGCGAAGTTGTAGCGCATGCTCCAGTTGTCGGGATCGATCAGCATGGCGCGGCTCATGCGTGCCTTGGCCCGCTCGCCCTCGCCCAGCGCGCCCAGCGCATTGGCGCTGTAGGCAATCACGCCCGAATTGCTCTGGTCGCGGGCCAGCAAGGCGTCCGCGCGTTTCAGCGCCACCTCCGCCGCACGCCGCATGCCCGGCGCATCACCGATCGCCCGATACGTGCTGACGAGCATCATTGCCGAATTGACGTCCGAATCCATCAAGCCCACGGCCTTTTCATACAAGCGCGCGGCGTCCTGGAACTTGTGTTGCACGTAATTGAGCCTTCCCGCAGTGCGATTGGCTTCGTAGGATTCCGGATCGAGTTCGAGCGCGATTTCGGCCTCGGCCACCGCGGCCTGCATGTCGCCGCGCATCCACAGGATGTAACCCTTGACGGCATGTGCCTCGGCGAGGTTCGGGTCCAACTCCAGTGCCTTCTCCGCGGCGGCCATGCCGTCATCCGATTCCAGGCCGAGGTCACGCAAGGACTGATAGCCCTTCGCCATCAGCGCCCACGCTTGCGCATATCCGGGATCGATGTCGGTGGCCTTCGTACACGTACGCACAATGGCCTTGGAGGCGTGCTCGTCTTCCTGATTGGTGATGTAAAGCTGCCGCGCCATCAGATAGAGGTCGTGCGCCTCCACGCTATTGGTGCCGCGCCGTTCGATGGCCTTCTTTTCCTCGGGCAGCAGCCGCAGCCGCAAGGCCCTGACGATCGCCTGCGAGATTTCGTCCTGGATCGCGAAGATGTCGCTGGCGTCGCGGTCGTAGCGTTCGGCCCAGACATGGTTGTTGGTGGCGCCGTCGATCAACTGCGCGTTGATGCGGATGCGGCCACCGGCCTTGCGCACGCTGCCTTCCAGCACGTGCGTGACCTTGAGGTCGCGCACCACCTTCTGGATGTCGACGTGCTTGCCCTTGTACATGAAGGCGCTGTTGCTGGACGCGACCGCCAGCGCCGACACCTTGCTCAGGTCGGTGATGATGTCCTCGGTGATGCCGTCGCTGAAATATTCCTGCTCGGAATCGCCGCTCATGTTGACGAACGGCAGCACGCAAACCGAGAAGCGTTTGGATTCGCCGGCCGCGGGCGACGCCGAGGCGCTGCCCGCCTTCGTGGATTGCGCGGCCTGCGCGCGCGCGATCATCGCCTCCAGCGCGCGCAGGCATTCCTGCACGGCGGGATGCGACGGATCCTCGCGCCATCCGTCGAGGTCGGTGGTGTGGATCGCGCGCACGTCCATCGGCAGGCGCGCCTGCTCGAAGCGCACGGGAACGAGAATGCCGCGCTCGGCGGCTTCGCGCGCTTCGCCGCGCACCCAGCGCGACGCGACCGAAGTGGGCGTCCAGATCACCAGCACCGCTTTCGCGGCATCGATCTCGGCGTCGATCTGGTCGTCGAACTCCTGGCCCGGCGTGATTTCCGGATCCCACCACACCGTCCAGCCTTTCGCTTCGATCGCGGCGACCAGCGGCGCGACGCGTGCCTTGTCGGCGCGGGCGTAGGAAACGAAAACGTCAGCCATGCCGGTCAACCCCCAATCTCGGGACGGGCGCCGCGAACTTCCGTCCTCCAAGCATAACGCGAAGGCGGGGAGGCGGGTGAGCCGCCATCCGGCGAGGAGGCGTCGCTACCGCCCTTTCGATGATTTGTTCTATGCTTCGCCGGTCATGGAGTCGCACACAGCCAGCGTCACCGAACATCCCGCCTGCACGCGCGCCGATCTGCACTCGACGCGCGTGTTGTCGCTGGACGCCGCAGGCCGCATCCTCGACTGGATCAGCTGGCAGGACGCGGCGTGCCTGTACGTGCGTGACGCGGTGGCGTGGACGCTGGGCGATCCGTGCCTCACCTTGCACGGCGGCTATCGGCGCGATTCCGGGGATCAGAGCATCCTGCTGCTGCACCCGATCGTCGCCAGCCGCGGCCACTGCCACAGCGGCGCGGTCGATCCCTCGCCCGCGCTCAGCAACGCCGCGCTGTTCGCGCGCGACCGCTACCTGTGCCTGTATTGCGGGCAGCACTGCAGCCGCGGCGAACTCACCCGCGACCACGTGCTGCCGCTTTCGCGCGGCGGACGCGACGTGTGGGAGAACGTGGTGTCGGCGTGCCTCGCGTGCAACCTCCGGAAGGGCGGACGCACGCCGCAGCAGGCCGGCATGCCGCTGCTGGCGATTCCGTACAAGCCGAGCTGGGTCGAGCACCTGATCCTGTCGAACCGCAACATCCTCGCCGACCAGATGGAATTCCTGGTCCATCACCTGCCGAGGGATCGCCGGCCGGCGGCATGATGGCCGCGCCGCAGCCGGGTTTGCGGCACCCGAGACTGGCTGCAAGCCGAACGCGAGCCGCGCAGGCTTGGCCCTGATCCGCGCACGCGCTATTCTGCGCCGCAGCAGCCCTTGCTCCGTTGCCACCCATGACCCCACGAGACCCGACCTCCGCAACGCCGGATCGCGATCCGGTGCGCGCCGAAAATGCCCAGCCCGGCGACCGCGACAGCGTGCGCACCGCCGGCAGCACCGAGGGCATGCCGGTCGCGCCGGCGCTGGGCGCATCGCTCGATCAGGCGAAGATGCCGCTGAAGTCGACGTTGGTCGATCGCCGCATCCTTTTGATCTCGGCGCTGGCGATCGTGCTCGGTGCCGCGGCGGCCGGCGTCGCGCAACTGCTGATGCTGATGATCAACCTGATCACGGACCTGGTCTTCTACGGGCGCATTTCCGACGTGATCGGGCCGAACGCACAGCACGGTTCGTTCGTGCTGTCGCCCGCCGGCAACCATCTCGGCGCGCTGGTGATCCTGATGCCGGTGATCGGTGGCCTGGCCGCCGGGATCATGGCGCGCTGGGGTTCGCGCGCGATCCAGGGCCACGGCATTCCCGAGGCGATGGAACGCATCCTGGAACACGAATCCAACATCCCCGCGCGCGTGACCTGGCTGAAGCCGCTGTCCTCCGCGTTCGCGATCGGCACCGGCGGTCCGTTCGGCGCCGAGGGCCCGATCATCTCGACCGGCGGCGCGATGGGCTCGCTGATCGGGCAATTGCTGAGCGTGACCGCGCAGGAACGCAAGGTGCTGCTCGCGGCGGGCGCCGCGGCCGGCATGGCGGCGGTATTCGGCGCGCCGATCGCGTCGGTGGTGATGGCGATCGAATTGCTGCTGTTCGAACTGCGCCCGCGCTCGCTGATCCCGGTGGCGCTGGCCGCCGGTATCGCGGTGGGCGTGCGCTACATGACCTACGGCGCTCACGCGGTGTTCGCGATGCCCGACGTGAGCGAGCCCGGCGGCTGGGCGCTCGGCACCTACATGGTGCTGGGCCTGATCGTCGGCTACGCCAGCGTGTGGGTGACCCGCGCCGTGTACGGCGTGGAAGACCTGTTCGCGAAACTGCCGATCCACTGGATGTGGTGGCCGGCGCTGGGCGCGGTGATCGCCGGCGTGGTGGGCTGGATTTCGCCGCACACCCTCGGCGTCGGTTACGACAACATCGACGCGCTGGTGTCCGGCAACTTCGCCAACTTCCGCAACTTCGGCGTCATCGGGCAAGTGAATGACAACGGCACGATCCACGTCGCGCTGCTGATCGTCGCCGGTTTCGGATTGCTGAAATTCATTTCGTGGGTGATCTCGCTGGGCAGCGGCACCTCGGGCGGTACGCTGGCGCCGCTGTTCATGATCGGCGGTTCGATGGGCGCGCTGATCGGCCTCGGCGCCGACTACGTGTGGCCGTGGTTCCACGTCGATCCGCGCATCGCCGCGCTGGTCGGCATGGGTGCGATCTTCGCCGGCTCCTCGCGCGCGCTGCTGACGGCCATCATCTTCTGCTACGAAACCACCCGCCAGCCCGCCGCGCTGCTGCCGCTGCTCGGCGGCTGCACGGCCGCGTACCTGGTTTCGGCATTGACGATGCGCAGCACCATCATGACCGAAAAAATCGAGCGCCGTGGCGTGAAGGTGCCGAGCGAATACGCCGCCGATCCGCTGGAACAGGTGCTGGTCGGCTCTGCGTGCACCCGCGACGTGCGCTCGCTGAAGACCTCCGACGAGCTGGGTGAAGTGCGGCGCTGGATGCTCTCCGGTCGCGAACGCGCGCAGCACCAGGGTTATCCGGTGCTGGACGACGCCGGCCGCATCCGCGGCGTGATCACGCGCCGCGACCTGCTCGATCCCGACAAGCCCGGCCTCACGCGCATCGGCGACATGCTGAAGCGCGGACCGATCGTGGTGTTCGAGGATCACTCCCTGCGCGACGCCGCCGACCTGATGGTCGCGGAAAACGTCGGCCGCCTGATCGTCGTGGAGCGCCACAATCCCACGCACATGGTCGGCGTGCTGACCCGCAGCGACGTGCTCGCGGCGAACGCCAAGCGCATCCACGAGATGCGCGACATCAGCCGCCAGATCCGCATCCGCCAGACCCTGCGGCGCTTCGGCGGCCGTGCGCGCACGGCCGACAAAGCCAGGGCATCGTGACGGGCAAGCGCGGCGTGACCCGCTGCGCGACAATACGCGGATGATCGACGCCACCCGCTATCCGCTGCTCGCGCGCATCGACTCGCCGGCCGACCTCAAGCGCGTTCCGGAAACGGAACTCGCGCAAGTCGCCGGCGAACTGCGCGCCTACCTGATCGAATCGGTCGCGAGCGTGGGCGGCCATTTCGGCGCCGGACTCGGCGTGGTCGAATTGACCATCGCGCTGCATTATCTTTACGACACGCCGCGCGACCGCCTCGTGTGGGACGTGGGCCACCAGGGCTATCCGCACAAGATCCTCACCGGCCGCCGCGACGCGATCACCACGATCAAGAAGAAGGATGGCCTCGCGCCGTTCCTGCGCCGCGCCGAAAGCGAATACGACACCTTCGGCGTCGGCCACGCATCGACGTCCATTTCCGCCGCGCTCGGCATGGCGATCGCGCTGCAGCGCCGGGGCGACCACCGCAAGGTCGTCGCGGTGATCGGCGACGGCGCGATCACCGGCGGCATGGCCTACGAAGCCTTGAACCACGCGGGCGGCGTCGCGCCCGACATGCTGGTGGTGTTGAACGACAACGGCATGTCGATCAGCGAAAACGTGGGTGGGCTCGATCGCACGCTCGCACGCCTGCGCGCAGGCGAGGCCGGCGAATCGGGGCCGCACCCGGAAGCGCTGTTCGAGGAACTCGGCTTCGCCTACTCCGGACCGGTCGATGGGCATGATCTGCCCGCGTTGCTGCGCGCGCTGCGCGCGGTGAAAGATCGCCGTGGTCCGCAACTGCTGCACGTGGTCACCACCAAGGGCAAGGGCTACGCGCCCGCCGAACAGGCGCAGATCGAATACCACGCGGTCGGCAAGTTCGACCCCGCGCACGGTGTCGCGCAGGCTTCCGCGAAAGCGCCGAGCTACAGCGAAGTATTCGGCGACTGGCTGTGCGACATGGCGGCGGACGATCCGCGGCTGGTCGCGATCACGCCAGCGATGCGCGAAGGTTCCGGACTGGTGCGTTTCTCGCGCGAGTATCCGGAGCGCTATTTCGACGTCGCGATCGCCGAGCAACACGCCGTCACGCTGGCCGCCGGGTTGGCCTGCGAGGGCCTGAAACCGGTCGTCGCGATCTACTCGACGTTCCTGCAGCGTGCGTATGACCAGTTGATCCACGACGTCGCGCTGCAGAATCTCGACGTCACCTTCGCGATCGACCGTGCCGGCGTGGTCGGTCCCGATGGTCCGACCCATGCGGGCAGTTTCGATCTCTCATATCTCCATTGCATCCCGAACCTGCTGGTGATGGCACCTGCCGACGAAAACGAATGCCGGCGATTGTTGACCACGGGTTTTCGTTTCGACGGCCCGGCCGCGATCCGCTATCCGCGCGGCGGCGGGCCGGGCGCCGCGATCGATCCCGCGTTGACCGAACTGCCGGTCGGCAAGGCGGAAGTGCGGCGCCACGGACACGGCATCGCGCTGCTTGCGTTCGGTTGCACGCTCGCGCCCGCGGAAACCGTCGGTGCGGAACTCGACGCCAGCGTAGTGAACATGCGCTTCGTGAAACCGCTGGACGAAGCGCTGCTGCTGGAACTCGCGCGCACGCACGAGGCGTTCGTCACGCTGGAAGACAACGCCATCGCCGGCGGCGCGGGTTCGGCCGTCGCCGAACTGCTGGCGGCCCACGGCATCGAGATTCCGTTGCTGCGACTCGGCCTGCCCGATGCGTTCCTCGAACACGCCACGCGCGACGAAATGCTCGCCGAAGCCGGACTGGACGCCGACGGCATCCGGCGCGCGATCCTTGCGCGGTTTCCGCAGCTTGCACAACTGCGCAGGTTGGGCTGACCCCCGGACTCGATCCGGGGAAGCCCAACACCGTCCACGTTGTTGGGC